>NZ_JBNGGE010000040.1:0-79748 GCF_049975785.1 Streptomyces sp. WG7 | reverse complement strand
ACCCGGAAGCTAAGCCTTACAGCGCCGATGGTACTGCAGGGGGGACCCTGTGGGAGAGTAGGACGCCGCCGAACAATTATTGCGAGGAAACCCCGCACCGGGAACGGTGCGGGGTTTTCTGCGTTCACGGCCCTTTTCGTTCGGGGCCTCTTTTTCCTCAGGACGGCTTCACCAGTTTCGTGTCGTACGCCAGGATCACCGCCTGGACCCGGTCCCGTGAGCCGGTCTTGGCCAGGATGCGGCCCACGTGGGTCTTGACCGTCGACTCGGCGAGGTGGAAGCGCTCCGCTATCTCCGTGTTGGTCCAGCCCTGGCCCATGACCCTGAGGATCTCGCTCTCGCGCTCGGTGAGGGAGGCCAGGCGGGGATCGGGGGAGTCGTCCTGTGCCGTTGTGGCGGCGGCCGGCAGATGGTGGACGTACGTGTCGAGCAGGCGGCGGGTCAGGCTCGGGGCCACCACCGCGTCGCCACTGGCCACCGCACGGATGCCGGACAGCAGTTCCTCCGGCTGGGCGTCCTTGACGAGGAAACCGGAGGCTCCGGCGCGCAGGCCGGCGTAGGCGTACTCGTCGAGGTCGAAGGTCGTGAGGATGAGGACGCGCGTGCGGCCGCCGCCCGCGACGACGCGGCGGGTCGCCTCGATGCCGTCGAGGCCGGGCATGCGGACGTCCATGAGGACGACGTCGGGGTGGAGCTCTGCCGTCATACGGGCGGCTTCCGCGCCGTTCGCCGCCTCGCCCACGACCGTCATGTCGTCCTGGCTCTCCAGGAGCATCCGGAAGCCGAAGCGCTGAAGCGGCTGGTCGTCGGCGATGAGGACGGTGGTCACTGCGGGGGTTCCTCCGGTAGGTGCAGGTGGACGCGCCAGCCCCGCTCCGGGCCTGGGCGTGGGCCGGCCTCAAGTGTGCCGCCGTACAGGGAAGTTCGCTCGCGCATTCCGGGCAGGCCGCGGCCGTCGGAGAGGGCGGGGGCCGGGCCGCCGCGGCCGGTGTCGGTGACGGTGAGGGTGACGGCGCCGCCGGACTCGTAGGAGAGGCCGATGTGGGCGGTGGCGTCCGGCCCGGCGTGTTTGAGGGTGTTGGTGAGGGCTTCCTGGATGACGCGGTAGACCGTGAGCTGGCGGCCCTCCGGGAGCGTGGGGCGGCCCTTGACGGTCGTACGGACGGGGAGGCCGGCCCTGCGGACGCCGTCGAGGAGGCGTTCGAGGTCGGTGAGGGCGGGCTGCGGGGCCAGTTCGGCCGGCTGGATGCCGTCCTGTTCGTCGTCGCGCAGGACGTCGAGCAGGCGGCGCAGTTCGCTCAGGGCCTGGCGGCTGGTGGTGGCGATGGCGTCCAGGGCCTGGGCGGCGCGTTCGGGGGACTTGGCGGCGGCGTAGCGGCCGCCGTCGGCGAGACCGGTGATGACGGAGAGGTTGTGGCCGATGATGTCGTGCATCTCGCGCGCTATGCGGGCGCGTTCGGCGGCGGCGGCGAGCCGGAGCTGCTGGTCGCGTTCGGTCTCCAGGCGGCGGGCGCGGTCCTCCAGGGCCCCGGTGTAGTCGCGTCGGCTGCGGACGGTGATCCCGATGAGGGCGGCCACGCCGATGGAGAGGAGCTGCGAGCCGAGCTGCTGGTTCCAGGAGCCCGCGCTGTCCCCGTACCGGGCGACCGCGACACAGGTCGGGGCGGTCACCAGCGCCACCGCCCACCACAGGTTGCGCAGCGGCAGGCGCAGGGCGATGTGGTGGACGAGGAGCAGCTGCAGCAGTGCCGCTTGCAGGGCGGCGCCCGACCAGGCGTTCAACAGGGCCGCGGGCAGCGTGACGAGGAGGGCGGCGTGCGGGTGGCTGCGACGCCAGAGGAGGGGGACGGAGAGGCCGAGGCTGAGGGCAACGACGAGGCCGGCGGGTACGTCCGGGTCGTGGGCGACGTTGCGCCAGCCGCCGGAGGCGTCGACCAGGGCGGCCAGGACCCAGAAACCGGTGAGGTGCAGGTCCCAGACGAGTGGACGACGGCGGTCGAAGGCGCGTGCGCGGCGGCTGACGCGCTGCACGTACTCGGTCAGGGGTTCCGCCGCTCGCTCTCCGGCGACGGGCTTCACGGGCTCCATCCGACCATGGTCGTGGCCGCGGGCGCGGAGGGCGTCCGTCCGGAGGCCGTATATCGGGTGAGGGGCGTAGTACCCGGGTATTACGGTGGCCCGCATGAGTGCCTCCGCCCCCGGTGACTACGTGATCCGCTCCATACGTGCCGACGAGTGGCCGGCGGTGAAGGAGCTGCGGCTGCGGGCGCTGCGGGACCCGGTCGCGCACCTCGCGTTCCTGGAGACGTACGACGACGCCGTGGCCCGGCCGGACTCCTACTGGCGGGAGCGGGCGGCGAAGGCCGCCGACGGCGCTTCCGAGGCGCAGCAGATCGTCGCGGAGGGGCCGGGCGGCCGGTGGCTCGGCACGCTGACCGTGATCGTGGAGGAGGCCGGGACGACGGACTGGGCCGGGTTCCCCGTGGAGCGGCGGCAGGGGCACGTGGTCGGGGTGTTCGTACGGCCCGAGTGGCGGGGGAGCGGGCTGACGAAGGCGCTGTTCGCCGCCGGGCTGGAGTGGGCGTGGGCGAGCGGCCTGGAGCGGGTGCGGCTCTTCGTGCACGCGGAGAACGGGCGGGCGCAGGGTGCGTACCGGAAGGCGGGGTTCGCGCCGAGCGGGCGGACGGTGACGCTGGAGGGCGGGGCCGGGGGCTGCGAGCTGGAGTTCGTGGTCGAGCGGTGACGTGGGCCCCCTGCGGCTGCTGTCGTCACACCGGCAGTTCGTCGTGGGGCCAGCGGGCCCGGCCCTGTTCGCGGGAGCGGAGCAGGGCCAGGGTGGGCATGCCCCGGTCCGCGCCGGTGGCCAGCAGCTCCGGGAGCTGGGGGAGCGGGGCCACGGCGGCGACGTCGTCCAGGACGAGCGTGAGTGGTGGGTCGAGGCGACCGGAGGATGACCGTTCGGCCATGCGCCGGCCGCGCTCGACCACGCTTGAGACGAGCGCCGTCAGCAGCGGCATCGCGCCCGGGCTCGTGCGGGGGTCTTCGATGGATTCACCCACCACGTAAAGGGTTCCCTGTTCGTGGATGAAGGAATCCAAGGCGAGGGCATCAGTTCGGTTGGGAGTGCATGCCTCGCGGATGTTGACCGTCGAGAGGACGGCCAGGGCCCGGGTGGTCAGCTGCTGGGCCATGTCCCGGCGTTCGGGGTGGGCGGTGAGGGCCCCTTCGAGTTCGCCCGCCGCGCCGGGGGCGGCTTTGGGGTTCGTACGGAGGATGCGTACGGCGTCCTGGATCTGGAGGCCCTGGGACCAGCGGTGGACGTGGCGGACGGTGCGGCCGTCGACGGCGGCGGCGTGGAGGTAGCTGCGCAGGAGCAGTTCGGCGGTGTCGCCGACCGCCTGGTCGAGCCGGGCGGTGGGGCGGACCGGCGTGAGGAGGGCGGCGGCTCTGCTCACGGCCGTCTGCCTGTCCTCGCAGCCCACGGTGGGGGACCAGTGGAGGCGGGCCGGGGTGTCGCAGAGGTGGTTCGGGTCGTAGAGGTGGCAGGGGCCGAGTTTCGCGCGGGCGTCCTTGGTGTCCGACCAGAGCGCCGGGTTCGAGGTGATGACGAGGGCGGGGCCTTCCGCGTCGCGCAGGGCCTGGCTCGCGGTCGACCGGCGGGTGCCGGGTGTGCCGTAGTGCACGGCGCCTTCGGGGCGGTGCGTTTCCCAGCGGTGCGCTTCCCAGCCGTGCGTGTGCCTGCCGTCGCCGTCGGCCGCAGGGGTCAGGAGCTTGTCCTCCGGTGGCGTCTCCGGTCGGGGTGCCCTCTGGGTCGGCACCTCGTGGGCGTGCGCCGGGGCCGGTTGCCGCTCCAGGAACGGTTGCGGCTCCGGTTCGGGGGCCGGGACCGGAGCCGGGATCTCGGTCGGAGGCGAGGCCGGGGTCGAGGCCGGAGTCGGGGTCGGAGTCGGAGTCGGGGTCGGGGTCGGTTCCTGATTCCGTATGTCCGCCGCCGGTTCCGCCGCTCGCCGCCGCTGCCGTACCGCCCGCCACCGGGCCACCGTGCCCATCACGAAAACGGCCAGCACCACCAGCACCATGACCTGGCCGATGAACAGCCCCCAGAACAGCCCGTACCCGGAGAGTGCCGTCTCGGGGGTGTCCGGCCAGGCGCCGGGGAGGTCGTGGGGTTCGGAGACCAGGTGGCGCATGGCCAGGGGCGTGCCGGTGAAGGTGACGCCGGAGGGCCAGGAGCCGTGGACGAACAGGGCGGAGAGGCCGGTCGCCGTCCACACCAGCAGGGTCATGCCGAGGAGGAAGGCGAGGATGCCGATCAGCAGGCCGTCGGGGATGCCGCCCTGCTGGTCCGGCCGCCGGCCGCGGTGGTCGTCCGGTCTCATGCCTTCGGTCCCTCCCGGTCTTCCTACGCCACCGTCGATTCGGACGTCTCGCCGATGTGCTGTTCCACGAAGGCCGCCGCCCGTTCCTCCGCCTCCAGTTCGGCGGCGCGCAGGGCGTCGTCGTTGAAGTCGGCCGAGGACTCGGTCATCGCGCGGTCGGTGAAGACCAGGGGGCGTTCGGTCTCGGTGATCAGGTGTTTGACCACCTGGACGTTGCCGTTGACGTCCCACACCGCGATGCCGGGGGTGAGGGTGGGGATGATCTCCACCGCCCAGCGTGGCAGGCCCAGGACGCGTCCCGTGGCCCGCGCCTCGTCGGCCTTCTGGGCGTAGATGGTCCGGGTGGAGGCCATTTTGAGGATGGCCGCGGCTTCTCTGGCCGCCGCTCCGTCGACGACGTCCGACAGGTGGTGCACCACCGCCACGAAGGACAGGCCCAGCCGGCGCCCGAACTTCAGCAGCCGCTGGAACAGCTGCGCCACGAACGGGCTGTTGATGATGTGCCAGGCCTCCTCGACCAGGAAGATGCGCTTCTTCCGGTCGGGGCGGATCCAGGTGTGTTCCAGCCACACGCCGACGATGGCCATGAGGATCGGCATGGCGATGGAGTTGCGGTCGATGTGGGACAGGTCGAAGACGATGAGGGGGGCGTCGAGGTCGATGCCGACCGTCGTCGGGCCGTCGAACATGCCGCGCAGGTCGCCGTCGACGAGGCGGTCGAGGACCAGTGCCACGTCCAGGCCCCACGCCCGTACGTCGTCTATGGCGACGTTCATCGCCTCCGCGGACTCCGGCTCGGGGTGGCGGAGCTGCTCGACGATGTCGGTGAGGACCGGCTGGCGCTGCACGATGGTCTCGTTGACGTAGGCGTGCGCGACCTTGAGGGCGAAGCCGGAGCGCTCGTCCAGCCCGTGCCCCATCGCGACCTCGATGATGGTGCGGAGCAGGGCCAGCTGGCCGGTCGTCGTGATCGCCGGGTCCAGGGGGTTGAGCCGGATGCCGTGGTCCAGGGCGGCCATCGGGTCCAGCCGGATGGGCGTTATGCCCAGCTCCTCGGCGATGAGGTTCCACTCGCCGACGCCGTCCTCGCCCTGGGCGTCCAGGACGACGACCTGGCGGTCCTTGAAGCGGAGCTGGCGCAGGACGTACGTCTTCTCCAGCGCCGACTTGCCGTTGCCGGACTCGCCGAGCACCAGCCAGTGCGGGGCGGGGAGCTGCTGGCCGTAGAGCTGGAAGGGGTCGTAGATGTAGCCCTTGCCGGAGTAGACCTCGCGGCCGATGATCACACCGGAGTCGCCGAGGCCGGGTGCGGCGGTCGGCAGGTAGACGGCCTGCGCCTGGCCCGTGGAGGTACGGACCGGGAGGCGGGTCGTCTCCACCTTCCCGAAGAGGAAGGACGTGAAGGCGTCGGTGAGGACGGACAGCGGGTCCCGCATCAGGCTCAGCCCCTACCTTCGGATGCCGGTGGCGAACGGAAGCGTGTTCACGAAGGCGCGATGGTGCTCACGGTCGCACCACTCCAGTTTCAGATACGACTTTCCTGCCGAGGCTCGTATCGTCCGCTTGTCGCGGGCCAGTGCCTCGGGGGAGCGGGAGGAGACCGTGATGTAGCCGACCAGGTTGACGCCGGCGGCGCCGCTGGCGAGGTCCTCGCCCCGCTGGTCCAGCCGGCCGTGGGCGGCGACGTCGCGGGGGTCGACGGTCCGGTTCATCTTGGCGGCGCGGGAGGCCTCGGCGTCGTCGTTCGTCTTCTCGGTCAGCATGCGTTCGATGGCGACCTCGGTGGGTTCGAGGTCCATCGTCACGGCGACCGTCCGGATCACGTCCGGGGTGTGGACGAGGAGCGGCGCGAGGAAGTTCACGCCGACCGGGGTCATCGGCCACTCCTTCACCCAGGCGGTCGCGTGGCACCAGGGCGCGCGGGTGGAGGACTCCCGGGTCTTGGCCTGGAGGAACGTCGGCTCCATGGCGTCCAGTTCGGCCGGCCAGGCGTTGCGCTTGGTCATCGCCTGGATGTGGTCGATGGGGTGGTCCGGGTCGTACATCGCGTGGATGAGCGAGGCGAGCCGGCCCTGGCCCAGCGGCTGGCGCACCCGGATGTCGGCCTCCTGGAGACGCGAGCAGATGTCCGTCAGCTCGCGCGCCATCACGACCGCCAGTCCGGCGTCGCGGTCCAGCTTGCGCCCGTTCTGCGGGCGGGCGGCGCGGGCCATGGCGTTGGCCTCGGCCGCCAGCTCGCGGGTGTAGTGCATGCAGGCGATGAGGTAGGCGCGGTGCTGCTCGCTGCTGGTGGACACCATCGACTGGAGCTGGTCGTACGACTGCTGCAGCCACCCCGGTGACTTGTCGTCGCCGCGCTGGGCGACGTCCTTGGCGTGCGCGTCGGGGTCGGCCGGGAGGGTGCGGGCGAGCATCTGGATGCGGGTGACGAAGCCGTCGCCGTTGGCCACGTGCTTGAGCAGGGTGCCGAAGCGGTCGACGAGGGCTTCCTGGTCCTCGGAGTCGCGCAGGCCGACGCCGGGCCCCTCGATCTCGATCGCGGCGGTGACGGTCTTGCGGTCGGCGTGCAGCAGTACGGCGATCTCGTCCGGCCCGAAGGGCGCCGCCAGCCAGCTGATGCGGCCGATGCCGGGCGGCGGGCCGATCTCGACCTCCCGCCCGTCGATCCTGGTGCCGGCCTCGATGGCGCCGGAACGGTAGGTGGTGCCGCGGCGGAGCGTCCGCTTGTAGCTGCGGTTGATCTCGAACCACTTGTAGAACGTCCGGTGCTTGTACGGCACGTAGACGGCGGCCAGCGCGAGCATCGGGAAGCCGACGAGCAGCACGATGCGCAGGGTCAGGACGGGGACGAGGAGCCCGCACATCATGCCGAGGAACGCGCCGACGACGATCAGCGCGATCTCACCGGTCTCGCGGTTGCGGCCGACGATCGCGTTCGGCCGGGCGCGGCCGATCAGATACGTACGGCGGGGCGTGACCGGATGGGACACGTGGGACTCGGTCGTCAACGCCCGTCACCTCCTGTGCTCTTCTTAAGGCTGTTACGGGTGTTGCCGGCGTGCGGCGTGTTCACCGGGCTGCCGGAGCGCGGTGCGGGCGCGGCGGAGGGGACACTTCCGCCGCTGCCGTTCGAGGGGCGCGTGCTGTGCGCGGCGACTCCGCCGGAGGCGGGGTTCGAGGGGCGCGGCGCGGAGGAGGAGGTGGACTGGCCGCCTCCGCCGTTGCCGTTGTGGCGGGTGCTGTGGGTCCTGATGCCCTGGGCGACCAGGTTCGCCGGGGAGCTGATGACGGCCGCGGCCTTGCCCTCGGCGCCCTGCATGATGCGGTTGTTGCGGCTGTTCGCGATCTCGTCGCCGAAGCCGGGGACGAAGCGGTAGATCATCGCGGAGGCGAAGATCGCGAGCAGGATGATCGCGAGGCCGGAGACGATGGCGGCGACGGAGTCGGGTCCCTCCTCCGTGGTCAGCGCGCCCGCGAGGCCCAGCACGATGACGATCACCGGCTTGACCATGATCACGGCGATCATGATGCCCGCCCAGCGGCGGACGTGCCCCCACAGGTTCTTGTCGACCAGTCCGGCGTAGACGACGACACCGAGCAGCGCGCCGACGTAGAGGAGGACGGCCCTCAGGTAGAGCTCCAGGTAGAGGACACCCGCGGCGATGATCGACACGAACGACACCAGGATCAGCATGATGGGGCCGCCGCCGATGTCGTCGCCCTGCTCAAGCGCCTTGGAGAACGTGCCGAAGAAGGTGTCCGTCTGGTCCCCGGTGCCCTTGGCCAGGACATCGGTCACGGCGTCGGTCGCGGACACGACCGTGTACAGGATCAGCGGCGTGAAGGCCGAGGCCAGGACGGTCAGCCAGAGGAACCCGACGGCCTCGGAGAGCGCGGTGGTGAAAGGGACGCCGCGCATGGCGCGCTTGGCGACCGCCAGCAGCCAGAGGACGAGGGTGAGGATCGCCGACGCCCCGAAGACGATGGCGTACTGCTTGAGGAACGTTCCGTTCGTGAAGTCGACCTCGGCGGTGTTCTTCACGGCGTCACTGAGGGTGTCGACGGTCCACGCGGCGGCGTCGGCGAAGCCCTTGGCGAGGGAGGAGAGGGGGTCGACGGTGGTGCTGGGGTCGTAGTCCTGGCTGCCGGCACCTCCGGTGGAGCCGCCGCCGCCTTCGCCTCGTTCGCAGTACTCCTTGGCTGGACCGACGATGAGGTCGCAGTTGTCATCCGACGGGGTCGGCGACGGCGTGGGTGCGGCAACGGCGCGGGTCGCCAGTAGCACCACCGTGGCCTGTACGACGGTCAGGGCAGCGGCGGCCTTGAGTACGCGGCGCGGGCTAGCGGGCATACGTGAAGCCTCCGTACTCCTGGACGGCCTTGGACATCTCGTCGGCGCTGGAGGCCTTGTTGTCTCCCGGGACTGGCGCGGGGCCGTCCTTCTGGGAGAAGCTCTCGACCTTCCAGTCGTTGTCCACCCAGCGCAGTTGCAGGGTCATGGTGAACCAGTCGCTGCTGACCGGATCGGTGGTCTTCTCACCCGCTGTGCCGAACACACCTGTGCACCAGACGTCCACGGTCGTGGCGGTGGCGGAGTACTTAGCGATCTTGGACCCGATCGGCATGGTGCGTGAGACGTAGGTGTTGCCGCCCACCGGGTTGCCGTTCTCGTCCAGGCCGATGTTCTTCAGGAATTCCTTGCTGTACGCCTTGTCGAACTTGTCCCGCAGACCGGCCTGCTTGTCGGCCACAAAAACCTGCTGGACGATCTCGGCTCGCCGGGCCGGCTTGAGGATGTCGGCCGAGACGAGAGTCACCGCATAGTTCGCCGCCGCGCTCTGCGCCCCCTGCTCGTCGTGGGCGAAGCCCGACTGCACCGGCTGCGTTCCGGAAGGCGCCGTCGCCGACGTCTTCGGTTTGTCCTCGGCCGCCTCGTCCGCGGATGAGGAATCGTCTCCTCCACGGTTCGCGAAGGCGATCGCGGCGATGAGGAGGACGACGACGCCGACCACGGTGACCAGGCTGCGCGACGACGAGCGGCCGCTGCGCCGGGGGCCGCCGTAGCCGTCGCCGCCCCCGTCGGGCAGCCGGGTCCGTGTCTGGCCGGTGCCGCCGTAACCGCCGGAGGACTGGTGATCGTCTCCGAGACTCATGCCGCGTTCGCCCCCTCGACGTCGTGTCTGCCGTAGAAGTACGACGGTAGCCGTGCTGGTCCCCGCGCGGACGCGGTGTGGTGACTCGACATCAGAGAAACGCAACCTCAGCCGGTTGGCACGACGGGCGGGTGGGATGGGGGAGAAAAGGGGAAGCGTGTGTCGGGCTACACGGCCATCCCGTACACGATGGTGAAGAGCGTGCCGAGCGAGCCGATGATGAACACGCCCGTCAGGCCCGCGATGATGAGGCCCTTGCCCTGCTCCGCGCTGAAGGTGTCGCGGAGCGCGGTGGCACCGATGCGCTGCTTGGCGGCACCCCAGATCGCGATGCCGAGGCAGAGCAGGATGGCGACGGCCATCACCACCTCGATCATGATCTTGGCCTCGGTGCCCAGGCTGCCGAAGGGGCCCCAGTCCGGAGCGATCCCCCCGATGATGGTGTTGATGTCTCCCTCGTCGGCCGCAAAGAGCATGTAAGTCACCGCCCCTGTTGGGTAGTTCCGCGCCCTCTGCGGACGTGCAGAGGTCAGGCATCATTGTCGCTGACGATGACGCCGTCGTATGTCGACTTGGCGTCATTGATTGGCGGGTTTCGTGCGAATAGCTTGCCACCGGCCCGCGCCAGGCCCTAACGGAGTGGCGCGAACCGGTATGTAAAGAGTCGTATGGTCACTCTGTGTATCACGTTCCGTTACGCCGGGCAACGACGTTGAAGTGCAACCTGTTGTCCGATTGCGTCGTTGAGCCCTTCCGCGAAGTGGTCGAACTCGCCCGCCCGTACGCCCAGGGCGAAGGCCTCCCACTTCTGACGATCCGTCGTAACGACGGTCCCGGGGGCGTGGGTGTCGTGGATGCGTACGGGGGCGCCGCCGTCATCCTCCTGAGTGAAGGAGACCCGGATGGCCGTCGGCCGGGTGTTCGACTTCACTGCGGTGAGCAGGGCGCCGAAGGCGGCGGGGGTGGCGGTGAGTATGGAGCCGGTGGGGTCGCTGCTCTCGGTGAGATGGACGGCGCCGGCGCCGGCGCTGACGTGGAGGCAGGAGTCGCCCTCGCCGCAGTAGGACGACTTCTGCCAGGTGCTCTCGCTCATGTGCGTTCCCTTCACAGGCCTTGGGCGATGTGGTGGATGAGGTCGCGTGACTCCGCCGGGGGCAGCGCTTTCGCCTCGGTTCTGTCCAGCAGGACGCGGTATTTGGCCAGCTGTGCGTCGGCGTCGAGGAAGATGGGTCCGTGGGACTGATCGAGATGGACTGTGTCCAACTGCTGCACGGGCCCGGTCGAGTAGAAGATCGATTGCCCTGATCCCGGGAAGCCCCCGGCCGCGAAGGGGATCACTCTGATCGTCACGTGGTCCCGCTCGCTCATGTCGAGGAGATGGCTCAGCTGTGCCCGCACGACCGCCCGGCCTCCGAACTGCATCCGCAGGGCAGCCTCGTGGACCAGGGCGAGGTAAGGGGTCGGAGGATCGCGGAAGAGCACGGCCTGGCGCTTGATGCGGAACGAGACGCGGTGCTCGATGTCCGGGGGCGAGAGGTCGGGCACGACCTGGCGAAACGTCTCGCGAGCGTGGTCCGTGGTCTGGAGCAGGCCGGGCATGTGCACCGTGATGGCCGTGCGCAGGCTGACCGCGTGGTGTTCGACCTCGGCCAGATCGAGCAGTGAGGTCGGCAGGATCTCCCTGTACTCCTCCCACCAGCCGCGCTTGCGCTCAGTGGTCATGCTGCTGAGCGCGTCGATGAGAGCCCGGTCCGAGCAGTCGTAGTGGCAGGCAAGGGTGTGGATGCGTTCGGCGCTCACGCCCATGCGGCCGGCCTCGGTGTTGCTGATCTGGTTCTGCTTCACACCGAGCAGTTGACTCGCCTGGGTGGAGGTCAGTCCCGCACGCTCACGGAGTTTTCGCAGCTCCGTCCCGAGTCGGAGCTGACGTCCCGTCGGGTTGGTTCTCACGGGATTGCCGCCTCCTTGGCGCTTACGGTCACCCACACGAGTGGAAGCTAAGTCCGATACCGACTTTTGGATAAAGGCTTATCGGCTCGCCGCTACCTTACAAGTGGCGCCCCGCCCAGAAGCGCACCGATCGACGGATCGGCATGCCACTGGGCATTCCAAGCACGCTCCAACTACCGGCACTGAACGGAGACTTCCATGGCCACCGTAAACCCGTCCTGGGGCTACACCCTCCACCTCCCGCACGATCCACGCGCACCGGGGATCGCCCGCACGACCCTCCGCGCCACCCTGGCCGCGCACGGTCTCGCGGAGCTGACGCCCACCGCCGAACTGCTGGCCGCCGAGCTGCTCGCCAACGCCCACCTGCACACCGCCGGCCCCTACTCCCTCCGCATCCTGTCGCGGGAGCCGGGGCGGTTGCGGGTCGGCGTGTGGGACAGCGACTGGAGGGTGCCGCCGGGCTTCCGCGACGGGGAACCCGGCGCCGTGGCGCCGGAGGACGCCGAGAGCGGCCGGGGTCTGCATCTGGTGCGGGCCTGCGCGGACGCCGTGGGCGTGTCGGTGCTGCGCGAGCTCGGCGCCTCGAAGGGCGGCAAGCTGCTGTGGGCGGAGTGCCGGCGGTGACCGGGGCGGCGGTACCAACGGCACTCGAGGCGGGCACTGTTCGACGGGGCCCGGTGGGGCGCAAACGCGCCATTCGCTGAGGGGCAGGGCCCGAAAGGGGGGCGACATGGCCGGAAAGTGTTATTGAACGGCCCGAACATGGGGGAGGGTTGGGCCATGCGGAAGTTGTGGGTCGGGGCGGGTGCCGGGGCCGCCCTCGGGATGGGCTTCGTGATGCTGCTCGTCGTGGGCGTCTACGTCACCGCCGGGAACCTCTCCGGCGGCAGCGGCGGCGGGTCGAAGAAGCTCGCCAAGGGGTCGGTGCCCGCGGCGTACCAGTTGCTCGTGCAGAAGTGGGGCAATCACTGTCCCGCCATCAGTCCCGCGCTGCTCGCCTCCCAGCTCTACCAGGAGAGCCGCTTCAACCCGAAGGCGCAGAGCCATGCGGCGGCGCAGGGCATAGCGCAGTTCATCCCCGGGACGTGGGCCACCCACGGGATCGACGGGGACGGTGACGGCGACCGGGACGTGTGGGACCCGGCGGACGCCATCCCGTCGGCGGCGTCGTACGACTGCTCCCTCGCGTCGTACGTGAAGGACGTGCCCGGGAACCCGACCGAGAACATGCTGGCCGCCTACAACGCGGGGCCCTACGCGGTGATCAAGTACCAGGGTGTGCCGCCGTACGAGGAGACGCAGAACTACGTCAGGACGATCACGACGCTCGCGAAGAGCTTCGCCGCGCCCACCACCCGGGTCGACCCCTCCGAGCAGGCCGCCGGGGCCATCGCCTACGCACAGAAGAAGCTCGGCACGCCCTACCTGTGGGGCGGGAACGGCACGGCCGACCAGGGTGGGCGGTTCGACTGCTCCGGGCTGACCAAGGCGGCGTACGAGAGCGTGGGGATCAAGCTGCCTCGGGTCGCGAACGACCAGTACAACGCGGGGCCGCACCCGGGCAGGGACGAGTTGCTCCCCGGCGACCTGGTGTTCTTCTCGGACGACCTCACCAACTCCCGGGCCATCCGGCATGTGGGGATGTACGTGGGAGGCGGATACATGATCAACGCGCCGAGGCCGGGTGCTGTGATCCGGTTCGACCCGATCGACACCCCCGACTACTTCGGGGCCACCCGGGTGACCGAAGATGGCGCGAAAGCGCTGCCCGCCAAGGTGTGAATGCCATGGTTTGGACGCAGCGTGAACCCATGCCCTGAGCTGCGACGACGTGTTTCTCTTCGATAACGTCTGCGTGATCATTCGGTGGAGTGTGGAACGTATCAACGGGGGTCGTGCGTTCCTGTTCACGTGTAGGTGTGCGGACCGTTCGGTTCCGGCGGATCTACGACCACGGGGGTGGCAGAAGAGGCGTGCGCTCGGCGCGCCGGAGGAAATGACGAAGGGGCCGCAGCACCATGGCTGGACTCGCCGAATCCGGGTCGAACCCCGACGTCGAGCTGCTCTACGACATCAACGGCCTGGCCAAGGACGCACCGCACTGGTTCGACCGGGTCATGGAGTTCGTGGGTGAGTACGGACTGCTGTTCGCGATCGTGCTGCTGGTGCTGTGGTGCTGGTGGTCCGGGCGGCGGCGGGACGGGGAGGACGCGGCCTCGAACGTGGCGGCACTGGTGTGGGCGCCGCTCGCGGCCGGCGTCGCCGTGCTGGTCAACGTGCCGATACGGGGATTCGTCGAGCGGCCACGGCCGTTCAAGACCCATGACGGGCTGGAAGTGCTCGTCGCGGGGAAGGACGACTTCTCCTTCGTGAGCGACCACGCGACGCTCTGCATGGCCCTGGCCGTCGCCCTGTTCGTCGCCAACCGGAAGTTCGGGCTCGCCGCGATCGTGCTGGCGGTGTTCGGCGGTTTCATCCGTGTCTACATGGGCGTCCACTACCCGACGGACGTCATCGGCGGCTTCGCCCTCGGTACGGCCGTCGCGCTGCTGCTGTCGCCGGTCGCCATGGCGCTGCTCGTGCCGGTGACGCGGGCCGTGGAGCGGTCGCCGCGGGCCGGGTGGCTGATCAGCGCGCGGGGGCGGGGCGACGCCGCCGGGCGGAGCGCCGTGATCCCGGGGGCTCGCCAGGGGAGTACCGGAGCGGAGGAGCGGGACCTCGCCGCGTGAGGCCGCTGGGGAGGATGCCCGAAGCGCCTTCGGGTACGTGAGGACGCAGGTGAGGACGCGGTCCGGGTCGTCCCGGCGCTCGAGAAGCGCCGGGGGCCGGGCCGCGTCTTCGTCGTTCAGCGGGGTGCCGCCGGCCTGATCCGGGGTCAGGCCTGTGCGTGCGTCCGGGCGTCGGTGCGGGCCTGGCTCCTGGCCCTGCGGGCCGGACCCCGCCAGCCGCAGGTGCAGCGGGCCAGGCAGAAGGGGCCCTGTTCGACCGTCGTCGTGAGGTGTTCCGGGACATCCTGAGGAGCTTCGAGACCTTCCTGCTGCGCCACGTCCACAACGTTACCGGCGTCACCTGCCCCTCGTTAACCGGGACGGCAGGGGGACCGGAACGGGCGTGACGGCTGGAGTAGGTGGCGATGGACCGATGGGAGAGGAAGCGGCGCAGTAGGAGTGTCGGCGGGGGCCTCGTCCTCGCCGGGGGCGTGGTCTGTGTGTGCCTGACCGGGGGCGCGTGTTCCGGGCTGGGAGCCGCCGTGCAGGGGGCGGGCGGAGGCCAGGAGGCGGGTGACGGCGATCCGGTCGCCGTACTGCACCGGGCCGCCGGCCGGCTGGTGGCCGCCGGCAGTGCCAGGACGCGTACCGCGATGGAGATGGCCAGCGGCGGGACGCGGGTGACCATCCGCGGCGAGGGTGTGTACGACTTCGGCGGGCGGCTCGGGCGGCTGAAGGTACGGCTGCCGCAGGACCCCGCGGGGGTGAGCGAGCACCGGCCGATCACCGAGCTGCTCGCACCGGGCGCCCTGTTCATGAAGAACCGCGGGGCCGGCGTGCCCGACGACAAGTGGGTGCGGGTGGACACCGCCTCGCTGTCCGACGGCAACCTGGTCACCGGCGGGGCGACGGACCCGCTCGCCGCCGCCGAGGTGCTGCTGGGGACGCGGACGGCGACGTACATGGGGCGGACCGAGCTCGCGGGGACCGCGGTGCGGCACTACCGGGGCACCGCCGACCTCGCCCGGGCGGCCCGGGACGCCTCGGACGACAACCGCAAGGCGCTGGCCGCGGCGGCCGAGGGGTTCGCCACCGCCGAGGTGCCGTTCGACGTCTACCTCGACGACGAGGGCCGCATCCGCAAGGTCCGGCACCGCTTCAGCTTCGCCAACGGGCGGGACGAGGGCACCGTGGCCGTCACCTCGACGACGCTGCTCTACGATTTCGGCGCCGCCGTCCGCGTACGGCTGCCCGAGGAGCAGGACATCTACGCCGGCAAGATCGCGGCGGAGCCGGGGGAAGGGCCGGCGGACGGGCCGGGGGAGGGTTCGGCCGCCGGGCAGGGGGAGGGCTCGGCGGAGGCGTCCGGCGCGGGGGCGGGCGCGGGAGCGGGAGCGGTGGCGGGCGGCAAGGACTAGCCCTTCCGTGCCATGCGCGGTGTGTAGGCCGCTCCCTACTCTAGGAAGCCGGTGACGGCAGAGACGAGGTGACGCGCGTGGCTCCGGTCGGTGGTACGGCGGTTCAGGACCACGTGGCCCTCGCCGAGATCGAGCTGTGCGGCGAGCTGATCATCGCGGCGTCGGCCGCCCGGGAGCGGCTGAGCCTGGAGAGCATCGACGAGGTGCTGCGGGTCGCCGAGGAGCGCGGGACCGGCCAGTAACGGCACGTGCCCGGCCGGTAAGGGCGTGTGCCTGGCCGGTAAGGGCGTGTGCCTGGCCGGTAAGGCCGACCGGCAGCGGATCCGGCGGTGCCGGTCACGTGCGCAGCAGCCGGCCGATCGCCTTCGTCGCCTCCTCCACCTTCGCGTCGATCCCGGCGCCCCCCTTGACGGCCGCGTCGGCGACGCAGTGGCGCAGGTGCTCCTCCAGCAGCTGCAGGGCGAAGGACTGCAACGCCTTCGTGGAGGCGGACACCTGCGTGAGTATGTCGATGCAGTACACGTCCTCGTCGACCATCCGCTGCAGGCCGCGGATCTGGCCCTCGATGCGGCGCAGGCGCTTGAGGTGCTCGTCCTTCTGCTTGTGGTACCCGTGCACACCGCGGTCGTGATCGGTCACCGGGTCCGTCCCGTCCGTCGTCGGCACCGCGTCCACGGCGGGGGAGGGCGCACCTGCGCCGGCCTCGGTGGTCGTCATCGCGTCCTCCTGTTGTCTGGGCAGCGTGTGCGGAGCCGGGGCAGTCGCGTCAGATAGCGGACATATACCCCTGGCGGGTATATCGTAACGAACTTCGCGGGGTAGAGGGCCCTTACCAGACCCTGGCGTCGCCCCCCTGCTCATCACTCTGCCTGATGGGCGACACTGGAGGACGGCCCGTTAGCAGTGGCCGGATGATGCGCCTAGCATCAGCCTGACCGAAACCGATGCACCCCGAGGACCCCACGTGCGCTTTCGTCTGACCCCCAGGGAGACGAGCTTCTACGACATGTTCGCCGCTTCCGCGGACAACATCGTCACGGGCTCCAAGCTCCTGATGGAACTGCTCGGGGCGGACGCATCCGCCCGGGCCGAGATCGCAGAGCGTATGCGGGCCGCCGAACACGCAGGTGACGACGCCACGCACGCGATCTTCCACCAGTTGAACTCCTCGTTCATCACGCCCTTCGACCGCGAGGACATCTACAACCTCGCATCCTCCCTCGACGACATCATGGACTTCATGGAGGAGGCCGTCGACCTGGTCGTCCTCTACAACGTCGAGGAACTGCCCAAGGGCGTCGAGCAGCAGATCGAGGTGCTGGCACGGGCCGCCGAGCTGACCGCCGAGGCCATGCCCAACCTGCGCACGATGGACAACCTCACCGAGTACTGGATCGAGGTCAACCGGCTGGAGAACCAGGCCGACCAGATCCACCGGAAGCTGCTCGCCCACCTCTTCAACGGCAAGTACGAGGCCATCGAGGTGCTGAAGCTGAAGCAGATCGTGGACGTCCTGGAAGAGGCGGCCGACGCCTTCGAGCACGTGGCGAACACGGTGGAGACCATCGCGGTCAAGGAGTCCTGACCCCTTCATGGACACCTTTGCTCTGGTCGTGACCATCGGGGTCGCGCTCTTCTTCACGTACACCAACGGTTTCCACGACTCGGCGAACGCGATCGCGACGTCCGTGTCGACGCGTGCGCTGACGCCCCGGGCGGCGCTCGCCATGGCCGCGGTCATGAACCTCGCCGGCGCGTTCATGGGTTCCGGGGTCGCCAAGACCGTCAGCGAGGGGGTGATCGAGACCCCCGAGGGCTCGAAGGGGATGGGCATCCTCTTCGCCGCGCTCGTGGGCGCGATCGTCTGGAACCTCATCACCTGGTACTTCGGACTCCCCTCGTCCTCCTCGCACGCGCTGTTCGGCGGCATGGTCGGGGCGGCCCTCGCCGGGAGCACGACCGTGTACTGGCACGGGGTCGTCGACAAGATCGTCATCCCGATGTTCGTGTCGCCGGTGATCGGCCTGCTCGCCGGGTACCTGGTGATGACCGGGATCATGTGGATCTTCCGGCGGTCCAATCCGCACAAGGCCAAGCGGGGCTTCCGGATCGCGCAGACGGTGTCGGCGGCGGGCATGGCGCTCGGCCACGGTCTGCAGGACGCGCAGAAGACGATGGGCATCGTGGTGATGGCGCTGGTCATCGCCGACGTCGAGGACTACGGCGACCCCATTCCGGTGTGGGTGAAGGTCGCCTGCGCGCTGATGCTGTCCGCGGGGACGTACGCGGGTGGCTGGCGGATCATGCGGACCCTGGGCCGGAAGATCATCGAGCTGGACCCGCCGCAGGGGTTCGCCGCGGAGACGACCGGCGCGTCGATCATGTTCGGGTCGGCGTTCCTGTTCCACGCGCCGATCTCGACGACGCACGTCATCACGTCCTCGATCATGGGCGTGGGCGCGACGAAGCGGGTGAACGCCGTGCGGTGGGGCGTCGCCCGGAACATCATCGTGGGGTGGTTCATCACGATGCCGGCCGCCGCGGTGGTGGCCGCGTGTTCGTTCTGGATCGTGAACCTGGCGTTCCTGTAGGCGTCGCCCGGCGTCCTGGCCGGGAGCCGCGCAGCTGAGAGGGCCCGCCCCCGGAATCCGGGGGCGGGCCCTTGTGCTCCTCGCGGTGGCACCGCCATGCAGCACCGCGAGGGGATCGGGTTCGGGCTATCCGAAGCGGCCCGAGATGTAGTCCTCCGTGGCCTGGACCGACGGGTTGGAGAAGATGCGCTCCGTCTCGTCGATCTCGATCAGCTTGCCGGGCTGTCCGACGGCCGCCAGGTTGAAGAACGCCGTACGGTCCGAGACGCGCGCCGCCTGCTGCATGTTGTGCGTCACGATGACGATCGTGAAGCGCTCCTTCAGCTCGCCGATCAGGTCCTCGATGGCGAGGGTGGAGATCGGGTCCAGGGCGGAGCAGGGCTCGTCCATGAGCAGGACGTTCGGCTCGACCGCGATGGCGCGGGCGATGCACAGGCGCTGCTGCTGACCGCCGGAGAGGCCGGAGCCCGGCTTGTTCAGGCGGTCCTTCACCTCGTTCCAGAGGTTCGCGCCGCGCAGGGACTTCTCGACGACGTCGTCCAGCTCCGACTTCTTGAACTTGCCGTTGAGCTTCAGGCCGGCGGCGACGTTGTCGTAAACCGACATGGTCGGGAACGGGTTCGGCCGCTGGAAGACCATGCCGACCTCGCGGCGCACGGCCACCGGGTCGATGCCGGCGCCGTAGAGGTTCTCGTCGTCGAGCATGACCTTGCCCTCGACGCGGCCGCCGGGCGTGACCTCGTGCATGCGGTTGAGCGTGCGCAGGAACGTGGACTTGCCGCAGCCGGACGGGCCGATGAAGGCCGTCACCGAGCGGGGCTCCACCGTCATCGAGATGTCCTCGATGGCGAGGAAGGAGCTGTAGTAGGCGTTGAGGCCGCTGACATCTATGCGCTTGGCCATGGGAATCACTGCTTCTTTCGGGTCGCTGACTGTCTTCGCCTTGGCCGCGTCAGCGGCCGGCCGTGCGGCTGAGCCGCATAGATGTCACTTCGGGGCCTTCCAGCGGGCGATGCCGCGGGCCACCAGGTTGAGGACCATGATGAACGCGATGAGCGTCAGGGCCGCAGCCCACGCACGGTCGTACGCCGCGCCGGCGCCGCCGCTGTTGGAGTACTGCAGATAGATGTACATCGGCAGTGACTCCTGCGCGTCCTGGAACGGGTTCGCGTTGATGAAGTCCGTGCCCCAGACCAGCAGCAGCACGGGGGCCGTCTCGCCGGTGATGCGGGCGATGGCCAGCATGACGCCGGTGGTGATGCCGCCGATCGACGTCGGCAGGACCACCTTCAGGATCGTGCGCCACTTCGGCACGCCGAGCGCCAGGGACGCCTCGCGCAGCTCGTTCGGGACGAGCTTGAGCATCTCCTCGGTGGAGCGGACGACCACCGGGATCATCAGGATCGACAGGGCCAGCGAACCGGCGAAGCCGGACGGGCCCATGTCCAGCATCAGGATCCACGTACTGAGGATGAACAGACCCGCGACGATCGACGGGATGCCCGTCATGACGTCGACGAAGAAGGTGACGGCCTTGGCGAGCTTGCCGCGCCCGTACTCGACCAGGTAGATCGCGGTCAGCACACCGACCGGCACGGAGATCACCGTGGCGATGCCGACCTGCTCCAGGGTGCCGAGGATGGCGTGGTAGATGCCGCCGCCCACCTCGGCGTCGGCGACCACGCCCATCGAGTGGGTGAGGAAGTAGCCGTCGAGGACCTTCACGCCGCGCTTGACGGTCGCCCAGACCAGGGAGGCCAGCGGGACCACGGCCACGATGAACGCGACCCACACCATGCTGGTCGCCACGCGGTCCTTGGCCTGCCGTCCGCCCTCGACGCGCGCCGAGATGACGTACGTGCCGAGGACGAAGAGGACGGCGGCCATCAGGGCCCACTGGATGCTGCTGTCCAGCCCGGCCGCGGTGCTGATGCCCAGCCCGGCGGCGATCGAGCCGGCGGCGACCGCCCAGAGGAACCACTTGGGCAGCGTGGCGCCGCGCAGGGAGCTGCCGTTCCTGGGGGTAAGGGTTGCGTTGCTCATGCGTTGGCCCCCGAGTACTCCTTGCGGCGGGCGATGATCATCCGGGCCGCGCCGTTGACCAGCAGGGTGATGACGAAGAGGACGAGACCGGAGGCGATCAGCGCGTCACGGCCCATCTCGCTCGCCTCGTTGAACTTGCTGGCGATGTTCTGGGCGAAGGTGCCGCCGCCCGTGTCGAGCAGGCTGAGGTTGATCTCGAAGCTGGAGGAGAGCACCATCGCCACGGCCATCGTCTCGCCGAGCGCGCGGCCGAGGCCGAGCATCGAGGCGGAGATGACGCCGGAGCGGCCGAAGGGCAGCACCGACATGCGGATGACCTCCCAGCGCGTGGCGCCGAGGGCCAGGGCGGCTTCCTCGTGCATGCGCGGGACCTGCCGGAAGACCTCACGGCTGACGTTGGTGATGATCGGCAGGATCATGATCGCGAGCAGGATGCCCACGGTGAACAGCGAGCGCGGCGCGCCGTCGTTCCACTCGAAGACGCCGGTCCAGCCGAGGTAGTCGTCCAGCCAGCCGAAGAGCCCCTCCATGTGCGGCACGAGGACGAGCGCGCCCCACAGGCCGTAGACGATCGAGGGCACGGCGGCGAGCAGGTCGATCACGTACCCGATCAGGCCGCCCAGCTTGCGCGGCGCGTAGTGCGTGATGAACAGGGCGATGCCGACCGCGATCGGGACCGCGACGGCCATGGCGATGACCGACGACACGACGGTGCCGAAGGCCAGGACCGCGATGCCGAACTCCGGCGGCATGCCGGTCGGGTTCCACTCGAAGGTGGTGAAGAAGTTGGCCTCGTTCTCGCTGATGGCGATCGAGGCGCGGTAGGTGAGGAAGGCCGCGATGGCGGCCATGATGACCAGCACGAGGATGCCGGAACCGCGGGAGAGCCCGAGGAAGATCCGGTCGCCGGGGCGGGTCGCGCCGCGTGCGGCGCGCTTGGCCTCGGCCTCGGAGGGCTGCTGCGGTACGGGTGCTGGTGCGGGCTTGTGGGGATCAGTGGTTATGTCCATCGGGTTCTCCGGTCTGCGGAGCCGTCCTGCGTGGCGGCTCGGGCGGAGCCGCCCCGTCTCGGGGGCTCCTGGCGGCGGTGCACCGGACGGTGCGGTCCGGCCCCCGCGTGGAGGCCGGACCGCACTCGGGTCAGCTCAGGCCCGTGATGGTGTCGCGGACCTTGGTGATGATCTCGGTCGGCATCGGGGCGTAGCCGGCGTCCTTCAGCAGGCCCTGGCCGTCCTCCGAGGCGATGTAGTTCAGGAAGGACTTGGTGGCGGGCAGGCTCTCGGCCTTGTTGCCCTTGTCGCAGACGATCTCGTAGGTGACGAGGACCAGCGGGTAGGCACCGTCGGCGCTCGGCGTGTAGTCCAGCTCCAGCGCGAGGTCCTTGCCGGTGCCGACGACCTTGGCCGCGCCGATGGCGGCGGTGGCGTTGTCGACGGTGGCCTTGACCGGCTCGGCGGCCTCGGTCTTGATGTCGACGGTCTTCACGCCGTCCTTGGCGTACGACAGCTCGAAGTACGAGATGGCGCCGGAGGTCTGCTTCACCTGCTGGGCGAGGCCCGAGGAGCCCTGTGCGGACTGGCCGCCCTTGGCCTCCCAGGACTTGCCGCCCTCGTACTTCCAGTCCTGGGGCGCGGCGGCCTTCAGGTACTTGGTGAAGTTGTCCGTGGTGCCGGACTCGTCCGAGCGGTGGAAGGCCTGGATCTTGAGGTCGGGCAGCTTGGCCTCGGGGTTGAGCTTGGCGATCGCCTCGTCGTTCCAGTTGGTGATCTTGCTGTCGAAGATCTTGGCGAGCGTCGCGGCGTCCAGGACGAGCGTGTCGACGCCGGGGACGTTGAAGCCCACGGCGATCGGGCCGCCGACCATCGGCAGGTCGATGGCCTGGCCGTCCTTGCAGACTTCCTTGGACTTCGCGATCTCGTCGGGCTTCAGCGCCGAGTCCGAGCCGGCGAAGGCGGTCTGGCCCTGGAGGAACGCGGTGATGCCCGCGCCGGAACCGGTCGGGTTGTAGTTGAGCTGTACGTCCTTGCAGGCCGCGACGTACTGCTTGACCCAGGCGTCGATCGCGTTCTTCTGCGCGGACGAGCCGGAGGCCTGGAGCTGGCCCTTGGCGTCCTCGCACTTGATGTTGCTGTTGGCGGCGGCGCTGGCGTCACCGCCGCTGCTGTTGCCACCGGTGTCGTCGGAGCCGCACGCCGTGAGGGCCAGGGCGCCGGAGACGGCGAGAGCACCGAGAGCGAGGGCCCGCCGGTTCATGCGCTGAAGCTTCACTGAGGGAGTTCCTTCCAGGAGCCGCCGTCCTGAATCCGGCGGCGTGCGAGGAGTGGCGTTGAAGACGATCAAGACTGGGTGAGGCTGGGTGACGCTGGGTGGGGCTGGGCGATACGGACGCGTTTTCGGGATGCGCCCCGTATCGGCTAAGGCCGAAATTAGGCAGAACAGGTGAAGGCGCCAATGGGCGTAAATGAACGGGGGGTGAACCCCTGTGGACGGTGCGGTGAGGTCACGGAACGCTTACGCTGAGGACACGGTGGGGTTCCGGCCGGGTGCGTCGCGAGCAGGGCGCGCGCCGACGAGGGGCCGGTACCGGTTTCCGCGCCTGTCCTGGCATGCGGCGTCGGTCCTGTGTGCGGTGTCGGTCCGGTGGGCGGTGTCGGTCCGGTGGGCGGCCGCCCGTCCGGTGGGCGGCGCCCCGGCCTACGGCAGCTTGACGGGTTCCTTGCGCCAGCTGTGCTGGAACGCGTACCTCGCCGCCTCCACCTCATGCCGCTGGTCGGCGTGGAGCACGCCGAGCGCGTACGCCGTCGCCGGGGCGATGCGCGGCGTACGGGCGGCCTGGGCCGCGGCCGCGGCGGCCTCCGAGGCGTCGCGGTGGCGGTCCAGGGCCTCCCCGGCGGCCAGCAGGCGTACGTCCAGGAAGTCCTCGGTGTCCCCGGCGTCGTCGCCGGCCAGCACTTCGAGTGCGTACCGGTGCAGGCGCAGCAGCAGGCGGACCTGGTGCCACGGGGCGTCCTGGGGGTGCGGGACCGGGTTCGGGGAGAGGCCGTGGATCAGTGCCTCCGCGTTGTACGGACTCCCCGCGGTGACGAGGGGGAGCGCGGCCACCGCGTCGGAGAGGCGGGCCGCCGCGGCGGCGGCCAGGGGGCGGAGGTCGGTGGGGGAGGCGGTGGTGCCCGCGATGCCCGTGAGGGCCGGCGATGTGGATGCGGAGGTGGCCGGGCCGGCCGAGGTGGCCGTCGCGGTACCGGGTGCGGCGGACCCGGGGGCCCTCAGCGGGACCTCGCTGGCCAGTAAGGCGACCTTGTCGGCGACCGCGTGGAAGCGGCTGCTGCCCAGCGCCTGGAGGGCGGTGGAGTGCGCCCGGGTGCGGGCCAGGGTCAGCTGGCGGTCGAGCAGCGCGCCCGCCTTGGCCGCGCCCACGGTGAGGTTGCCGCGGTCCGGGGCTGCCGGGTGGGCGGCGGACGCGGTGAAGGACCCGGCGGCGGCCCGGCCGGCCGGCTGCTGGGCCGGGAGCGCCGCCGAACCGGACAGCCGGTGCAGGGCCTGGAGCAGGCGCTCCAGGCGGGACGCGTATCCGTGCTCCATCGCCAGCGTGCCGGACAGCCATGCCAGCTCGGGGCGCATGCCCTCCGCCCAGTCGGGATCCAGCAGCGGCTGGAAGGTGTGCAGGGTGGCGCTGAGGCGGCGGGCCGCCCGGCGCAGGGCACGGACGGCGTCCACGGGGCCGTCGGGGTCGCCGGACGCGGTCGCCCTGCCGGTGCCGTGCGTACCGTTCGCGTTCCCCCCGGCGCCCGCCCCCGTGCCCGACTCGCGGTGCAGGCGCAGGGCGCGGAGGAACTCCGTGGCCTGGGCGCGCAGGTAGTTCGTGAGGGCGTCCACGTCCGCGGGTGCCGGCGGCCCGGCGGCGGTCGTGGGGTCCGTCGGTTCAAGGTGTCGCTGTGCCACGCCGGCGCCTCCGGGCGTCTATGAGCATCTCCTGGACGTTGCGCAGGGGCTGGCCGTCCGCATCGGTCGCGTGCCGGGTCCACTCACCGTCCGGGCCGAGGTGCCAGGAGGCGGTCCCGTCGGACATGCCGGTCTCCAGCAGCCGGTTGAGGGCCGCCCGGTGGGCCGGGTCGGTGACCCGGACCAGCGCCTCTATCCGGCGGTCGAGGTTGCGGTGCATCATGTCGGCGCTGCCGAACCAGACCTCCGGCTCGCCGCCGTTGCCGTAGGCGAAGACCCGCGAGTGCTCGAGGAAGCGGCCGAGGACCGAACGGACCCGGATGTTCTCCGACAGGCCCGTCACCCCCGGGCGCAGCGCGCAGATGCCGCGTACCCACACGTCCACCGGGACACCGGCCTGGGACGCGCGGTAGCAGGCGTCGATCACGGCCTCGTCGACCATCGAGTTGACCTTGATGCGGACGTAGGCGGGGCGGCCGGCGCGGTGGTGCTGGATCTCCTTGTGGATCCGGGACACCAGGCCGTCACGCAGGGACTTGGGCGCGACGAGGAGGCGGCGGTAGGTCTCGCGGCGGGAGTAGCCGGAGAGGCGGTTGAACAGGTCGGAGAGGTCCGCGCCGACCTGCGGGTCCGCGGTGAGCAGGCCCAGGTCCTCGTAGAGGCGGGCCGTCTTCGGGTGGTAGTTGCCGGTGCCGACGTGGCTGTAGCGGCGCAGCGTCTCGCCCTCCTGGCGGACCACCAGCGACAGCTTGCAGTGGGTCTTCAGGCCGACCAGCCCGTAGACGACGTGGCAGCCGGACTCCTCCAGCTTGCGGGCCCACTTGATGTTCGCGTGCTCGTCGAAGCGGGCCTTGATCTCGACCAGGACGAGGACCTGCTTGCCGGACTCGGCCGCGTCGATGAGCGCGTCGACTATCGGGGAGTCGCCGGAGGTGCGGTACAGCGTCTGCTTGATCGCGAGGACGTCGGGGTCGGCGGCGGCCTGCTCCAGGAAGGCCTGGACGGAGGTCGAGAAGGAGTCGTACGGGTGGTGCAGGAGTACGTCGCGGCTACGGAGGGCGGCGAAGACGTCCGGCGCGGAGGCGGACTCGACCTCGGCCAGGTCACGGTGGGTGCCCGCGACGAACTTCGGGTACTTCAGCTCGGGGCGGTCGATGCCCGCGATGCGGAAGAGGCCGGTGAGGTCGAGGGGGCCGGGGAGCGGGTAGACCTCGGCCTCGCCGATCTTCAGCTCGCGGACCAGGAGGTCCAGGACCTCGCGGTCGACCGACTCCTCGACCTCGAGGCGGACGGGCGGGCCGAAGCGGCGCCGCATGAGTTCCTTCTCGAGGGCCTGGAGGAGGTTCTCGGCGTCGTCCTCCTCCACTTCGAGGTCCTCGTTGCGGGTGAGGCGGAAGGCGTGGTGCTCCAGCACCTCCATGCCGGGGAACAGCTCTTCGAGGTGGGCGGCGATGACGTCCTCGATGGGGACGTAGCGGCCCGGGGACGCTTCCAGGAAGCGGGAGAGCAGCGGCGGGACCTTGACGCGGGCGAAGTGGCGGTGGCCGGTGACGGGGTTGCGTACGACGACCGCGAGGTTGAGGGAGAGGCCCGAGATGTACGGGAAGGGGTGCGCCGGGTCGACCGCGAGGGGGGTGAGGACCGGGAAGATCTGGTGCCGGAAGAGGGTGAAGAGGCGGGCCTGCTCCTTCTCCGCGAGTTCGTTCCAGCGGACCAGGTGGATGCCCTCCTCGGCGAGTGCCGGGGCGACGTCCTCGTGGAAGCAGGCGGCGTGCCGGGCCATGAGTTCGCGGGAGCGGGCCCAGATCATCTCCAGGACCTCGCGGGGCTGGAGACCGGAGGCGGAGCGGGTGGCGACACCGGTCGCGATGCGGCGCTTGAGGCCGGCGACGCGGACCATGAAGAACTCGTCCAGGTTGCTGGCGAAGATCGCGAGGAAGTTCGCGCGCTCGAGGAGCGGGGTGTTCGGGTCCTCGGCGAGCTCGAGGACGCGCTCGTTGAACGCGAGCCAGCTGCGCTCGCGGTCCAGGAAGCGGCCCTGCGGGAGCTGGGCGCCGCCGGCCTGGGACTCCTCCGACTCCTCGTACCCGTCGAGGTCGGCGTCGATGTCGGGCTCCAGGTCGGAGACCGTGGCGGCCACGGTGTGCGGGCGGTGCGCGGCGATGGAGCCCACGGAGGGCTGTGTGTGCTGGACCTCTGCCTGGGTGTTCGGCTGCCTCATGAACCCATTCTTCCGCGCCACGCGCAGGACAGGCGCGTCGGAAGGCGCGTGATGCTCTGCTCCTGGTGGCTCCGGCACGGTCGGCTTCATTCGGTGAGCGTCGCAAGGCTGTCTGAATCGATGGTTACGGGGACATGACGTGTGGGATAGCGGCGGGCTTCCGACGGTGGTGTCCGCCGGCGCCTGCGGCGGGCTGGACGGGGTCGGCCTGCGTCCGTGCCGGGTGACGGGACGACGTGTCCGCGCCGGGTAGCGGGGACGACGTCCGGGCGCCCGCGTGCGCGCCGGGTGACGGGACGACGAGTCCGTGCCAGGTAGTGGGGACGACGTCCGGGTGCCCGCGTGCGCGCCGGGCGACTGGATGACGGGCCCGTGTGTTCGTGCGGGGCGAGCGGGCGATGTGGCCGTGTGTTCGTGCGGGGCGAGCGGGCGATGTGGCCGTGTGTTTGTGCGGGGCGAGCGGGCGATGTGGCCGTGTGTTTGTGCGGGGCGAGCGGGCGGCGTGGTCGTGTGTTCGTGCGGGACGAGCGGGCGGCGTTCGCGTGGGGCGGCCGGGTGGTGTGCCCGCGTTCCCCGCACGGGATTTCCGCCTGCGATCGTGTGAACCGGTTGGCCGGGCTCGTCCGATGAGGAGACGTGAGCGAAACGAGAAGCGACGGGGAGCTGCTGCGGGCCGTCGCGGCGGATGCCGACCGGCGTGCCTTCGAGGAGCTGTACCGCCGGTACGCCCCCTGGCTGACCGCCCGTATGCGCAGCCGCTGCGCCGACGCCGGTGTCGTCGACGACGTCGTACAGGAGACCTTCCTCGCGGTGTGGCGGGGCAGTGCGCGCTACCGGGAGGAAGGCGACGTGGCCGGCTGGCTGTGGCGGATCGGATCGCGGCGGCTGGTCGACGTCCTGCGCGGCGACGGTGCGCGGGGCCGGCTGCGGCAGGCACTGGCGCGGCTGCGGCACCGGGACGAGGTCTCCGCCGAGGAGCGGGTGCTCGCCGGCGTCGAGCACGGCGACCTCGCCGGCGCGCTCGTCCGGCTCTCCCCGGAGCTGCGCGCGGTGCTCCAGGCCACCGTCATCGACGGGCTGACCACCCGTGAGGCGGCCGTCCTGCTCGGCATCCCGCCGGGCACGGTCAAGACGCGGGCGATGCGCGCCCGCCGGCAGCTGCGGGAGGCGCTGGCATGAGTATCGAGGGAAGCCGTCGCCGGGACACCTGGCACGTGGACGAGGACGACCTGCGGGCCTACGCCCGGGGCGAGCTGGCCGCGCCCGCGCTGTGGTCCGCCGACGCCCACCTGACCGCCTGCCCGCACTGCCGCGGCGTCCTCGCCGAGGTGAGTGACGTCGCCGTCCTGGACGCCGGGTGGGAGCGGCTCGACGCCGAGCTGGACGCACCCCGGCCGGGCTGGTTCGAGGGGCTGCTGGTGCGGTGCGGCGTCGGTGACGGCACCGCGCGGCTGCTCGCGGCCACCCCCGTACTGCGCCGGTCCTGGCTCGGCGCGGTCGTCGCCGTGCTGCTGATGACCTTCGGCGTCGCCTTCGCGGCCTCCGGCACGCCCACCCTCTTCCTCGCCCTCGCCCCGCTGCTGCCGCTGGCCGGGGTGGCGCTCGCCTACGGGCCCGCGCTGGACCCGACGTACGAGATGGCGGTCGTCTCGCCGATGCACGGCTTCCGGCTGCTGATGATCCGTACGGTCGCCGTGCTGGCCGTCGCGCTCGCGGTGAACGGGCCGGCGACCCTCGCCCTGCCGGGATACGGGCTGCGCGCCCTGTCCTGGCTGCTGCCCGGGCTGGCGCTGACCGCGACCGGGCTCGCGCTGGCGCCCCGGCTGGGTCCGGTCCTCGCGCCCTCCGCGGTCGCGGGGGCGTGGGTGGCGCTGCTGTTCGCCGCGGACGCGGCACGCGCGGCCGAGGACAGTCCGCTGGCGCCGTTCACCGCGGCCGGGCAGGGCGTGTCCGGGCTGGTGGCCGTGCTGGGTGCCGGGCTGCTGTTCCTGTTCCGCGACCGGTTCGACGTCTCGGCGCGGGGTGCCGCGTGAGTGCTGTCTTCTCCCCTTCCGTCTCCGTCTCTGTCTTCCTCTTCCTCCTCGTCCCCTTTCCGTCCGGGAGCGCCGCATGACCCACCCCACTGTTTCCGCCTCCGGGCTCAGCCTTCATTACGGCCGCACCCGCGCCCTCGACGACGTGTCGCTGCGGCTGACCCCGGGCGTCACCGGGCTGCTCGGGCCCAACGGGGCCGGCAAGACCACGCTGCTGCGGGTGCTCGCCACCGCCGTGCCCGCCGACCGGGGCGCGTTCACCGTGCTCGGGCACGACCCGGGGACCGCGCGCGGACGGCAGGAGGTGCGGCGGCGGCTCGGGTACCTGCCGCAGACGCCCGGCTTCCATCCGGACTTCACCGCCTTCGAGTTCGTCGACTACGTCGCGATCCTGAAGGAGCTGGCGGATCGCGGCGCCCGCCACCGTGAGGTGCGGCGGGTGCTGGACGAGGTCGATCTGGGCGAGGTGCGCGGGCGGAGGATCAAGAAGCTGTCCGGGGGCATGCGGCAGCGGGTCGCGCTCGCGGCCGCGCTGGTGGGCGACCCCGGGTTCCTCGTGCTCGACGAGCCGACCGTCGGTCTGGACCCGGAGCAGCGGATGCGGTTCCGGGAGCTGATCGCCGGGGCGGGGGAAGGGCGGACCGTCCTGCTGTCCACCCACCAGACCGAGGACGTGGCGATGCTCTGCCACCGGGTCGTCGTCATGGCCGCCGGAGCGGTGCGGTTCGACGGCACCCCGGCCGAGCTGACCGCGCGGGCCGCCGGGCGCGTGTGGAGCAGCAAGGAGAAGGATCCGGGCGCGAAGGCCGGGTGGCGTACCGGGACCGGGTCCTTCCGCAACGTGGGCGATCCGCCCGCCGGAGCGGAGCTGGTCGATCCCACCCTCGAAGACGGCTACCTGCTCGCCCTCGACGGCGCCGGCACGGAGGTGGCCGCGTGAGCGCCGTGCTGGCCCAGGCCCCGCCCGCCGTCGGGAACGAACCGCGCGGCGGTACGCGGGCCGTGCTCGCCCTGGCCCGGTTCGAGGCGCGCCGGCTGCTGCTGAGCATCCCGGTCGTCATCGCCTTCGTGGCGTACGTCGCGTGGATCGTCTGGCGTACCCGGAGCTCCTGGGACGGTCACCCGGCGTTGCAGGACGTCGACCGCGCCACCCAGAGCATGCCGATGCTCGTCGGCCTCGCCGTCCTGCTGTCCGCCAACATCGCCGTCCTGCGCTCCGAACGGCACGGCACCGAACCCCACTTCGCGGTGCTGGTGCTCGCGCCCTGGCGCCGTACGGTGGCCCACGCGCTGTCCGTCGTACCGGCCGCCCTGCTCACCGCGGTGTGCGTGGCCGGGCAGTTCACCTGGGAGGCCTTCAAGCCGGGTGCGATCGGGCACGGTTCGCCGGCCGAGCTGCTCGTCGGGCCGCTGACGGTGCTGCTGTCCGGGACGGTCGGGGTGCTGCTGGCCCGGTTGGTGCGGTCGGCGCCCGCCGCGCCGCTGCTGCTGGTCGTCCTGCTGTTCACGCTCGTTCTCGGCACGGGGCCGGGCGGTGCGAGCGGACTGTCGTGGCTGGCACCGGTCGTCGCCGACATCAGCTCCAACACCCTGCCCTCCGACCTGCTGGGGCGGCCCGCGGCCTGGCACGCCCTGTACCTGGCGGGCGCGGGCCTGTGCGCGGCCTTCCTCGCGGTCCTCCTCGCCGGTGGCCGGAACCTGGCCGTCCGAGCGGGCGTCGCGCTGACCCTCGCGCTGGCGGTGACGGGCGGGGTCCTGCAGGCCCGGGGCGTGTCGCCGTCGCCGGAGCTGACCGCGGCCCGCGAACGGGCCTCGGTGCGGCCCGAGCACACCTGCGTCGAGCACGGCGGGTCGACGTACTGCGCCTTCCCCGAGTGGGTGCCCCGCACCGGCACCTGGGCCGGGGTAGTGGACCGGGTCCAGTCCCTCGCGGGCGGCTCCGCGCACGACCGGCGGCTCGTCGTACGGCAGCGGATCGACGCCCGGTACGGGCTGGAGGGCGACGCCGCGATCCCCGCGCTGGCCGACGCGCACCAGGTGACCGTGGGCACCGCCTGGGGCGGCAACCGGGTCCCCGAGTTCTCCAGCGCCGTCGCCGCGGTCCTCGTCGCGGGCACGGAGAAGGCGGGGAGCGAGATCTGCGACGGGCGGATGGTCACCCTCATGTGGCTCTCCCTGAGCTGGCAGGACGACCCGGTGAACGCCCTGCGCCGGGTCCGCCTCGACGACAGTGTGGAGGGCTCGGCGATCGTCCTGTCGCCCACCGACCCGCTGTCCATGACGGAGGGCCAGACGGACGTCGTACGGCGTCTGCTGGAGAAGCCGCGCCCCGGTGTCGGGGACCGGGTGAAGGCGCACTGGGCCGAGCTGACCGCCCCGGGCGTCACGACCGCCCGGGCCGCCGAACTGCTGGGCGTCGCCGGGCCGGAGAAGGCGGACTCGTGCGAGGAGTGAGAGGAGTGACACGGGCCCTGGCCGGCCCGGTGTGGCGCACGCTGCCGCGGCGGGCCCTGGCCGCGGCCGGAACTCTCGGGCTGCTGGTCGCGGCCGCGCCGGTCGTCGTCGGCGCGGAACCGACGCCCTCGCAGACGCTCACCCTGCTGCGGGGGACCGCCCTGATCGGCGCGCTCGCCCTGGCCTTCCTGCTGGACGACCCGGCCCGGCACCTCACCGTTCCCGTCCCGGTCCGGCGCTCGCTGCGGCAGGCGCTGCGGGTCGCCCTGGTCGCACCGCTCGCCGCGCTGTGGTGGACGGCCGTACTGCTGCTCACCCCCTCGGCGAACCGGCCCCCGGCCGGTGACATCACCCTGGAGGCGGCGGCGCTGGGCGCACTCGCACTCGCCGGCGCCGCGACGGCGGTACGGCTGACGGACGAGGCGCGTCCGGGTCCGGCCGTCGCGGCGGCCCTGCTGCTCATGGCGGTTCTCGCGCCCCTGCTGACGCCGGAGGACTGGGCGTTGGTCGTGCCGCCCGAGGACCCGCGGTGGCCGGCGGCGCACGACCGGTGGGCGGTGCTGCTGGCGGCGGTGGCCGTGGTGTGGGGGGTGTGCGGGCCGGAGCCGCTGAGGCGGGGGAGGAGGCGGTTCCGCCGAGCCGGCGGACCGGCTCGGGGCCGGACCACCACCTCGAAGCCGGCTGACCGGCATTAGGGCCGGATCACCACGTGGGGCCGGACCGCCGCCATGTGGGGCCGGACCGCCGCCACGTGGGGCCGGACCAGCACATGGGGCCGGACCAGCACATGGGGCCGGACCAGCACATGGGGCCGGACCGCCACGTGGGGCCGGGCCGCCACCTCACGTCTCCGTTCGGTACATCAGGTCCGTCTCGTGGGTGACGAACCCCAGGCGCTCGTAGACGGACACCGCGGCCTTGTTGTCGGCGTCGACGTACAGCATCGCCGTGGGCAGTCCCCGCTCCGCCAGGTGCCGCAGGCCGATGGTGGTCAGGGCCTTGCCGAGGCCGCCGCCCTGGGCGTCGGGGCGGATGCCGAGGACGTACACCTCACCGAGCCGCTCCTCGGCGTGCTCCTTGGTCCAGTGGAAGCCGATCAGCTCGCCGTCCCGCTCGGCCAGGAAGAACCCCGCCGGGTCGAACCACGCCTCGGCCTTGCGGTCGTCGAGGTCCCGCTGGGTGAGGGAGCCCTGCTCGGGGTGGTGGGCGAAGGCGGCGGCGTTCACCGCGAGCCAGGCCGGGTCGTCCTGCCCCGGCACGAAGGTACGGACGGTCACGCCCTCGGGCAGGCGCGGGTCGGGCAGGTCCAGGCCGGTCAACGGGCGCCGCAGCTGCCGCAGTTCGCGGAACAACGTCAGGCCGAGCACCTGTGCGAGGTGCCGGGCGGCGGAGTGGCCGCCGTGCGCCCAGATCCGCAGCCGCTTGCCGGAGGCGGCGAGCAGCGCGGAGCCCAGCGCCCGCCCGTGCCCCTGGCCCCGGTGCGAGGGGTGGACGACCAGTTCGGCGGCCGGCGGCTCCACCGGGTCGGTGCCCTCCAGCTGGGCGTAGCCGAGGAGTTCTCCGCCGTCCACGGTGAGCAGCAGGTGTGCGATGCCCTCCCGCGCGGGGCCGCGCAGCTGCAGCCGTCCCTGCTCGGACACGGCCTGCTGCCCGTCGCTGCGGGCGGCCTCGCTGAGCAGGGCGAGGACCGCCTCGGTCTGCTCCGGGGAGAGTTCGGCGAGGGTCTCGATCGAGCGGGTGCGGCCGGGCCGCACGGTGTCGTCGCTGGTCATGCGTACGAGCGTAAAGGGCGGGCGCGGCAAAGCGGCGGTAGCCGGGGGACGGGCCGCCGGGACGGACCGGGGGACAGGCCGGGGGACGGGTCTGCGGGTCAGGCAGGGGGAGGGATCGGGGGACGGATCCGCGGGACAGGCCGGGGGATGGACCGGGGGAGGGGCCGACGGCGGGATACACCAGGATGTGACCCGGGACCCCCTGTCGCGCTACGCGCGTTGACTCTAGGCTGCTGCGCCGACGAGCCGTCTCCTCAGCGGCTCGCGCTCACGCACACCCACAGGGGGGCGCATGCCAGCCACAGCACCGTCGCACCAACCGCGCGGCAGACGTCGTACGACCCGTCTCCTCGCCGCTGCCGCCACCGTCGTCACCGCCGGGGCGCTCGCCGCCGCGACGCTGCCCGCGTCGGCGAACGCGGGCGAGCGGGACCGGGGCCACGGCGGTCACAAACCCGATCACCGGCCTGGCCGCTACCAGGACGTCCAGCTCCTCTCCTTCAACGACCTGCACGGCAACCTCGAACCGCCCGCCGGCTCCTCCGGCCGGGTCACCGAGCTCCAGCCGGACGGCACGACGAAGACGGTCGAGGCGGGCGGTGTCGAGTACCTCGCCACCCACCTGCGGGAGGCCCGCAAGGGCAACCGCTACTCCATCACCGCCGCCGGCGGCGACATGGTCGGCGCGTCCCCGCTCCTGTCCGGCCTCTTCCACGACGAGCCGACCATCGAGGCGCTGAACGCCCTCGACCTGGACGTGACGAGCGTCGGCAACCACGAGTTCGACGAGGGTGCGCGGGAACTGGCCCGCCTCCAGAACGGCGGCTGCCACCCCACCGACGGCTGTTACACGGACAAGGAGTTCAAGGGCGCCGACTTCCCGTACCTGGCGGCGAACGTCCTGGACGAGAAGACGAAGAAGCCCCTCCTGAAGCCGTACTGGGTGTGGAAGCAGAAGGGCGTCAAGGTCGGCTTCATCGGCGTGACCCTGGAGGGCACCCCGGACATCGTCTCGGCGGAGGGCGTCAAGGGCCTCACCTTCAAGGACGAGGTCGAGACGATCAACAAGTACGCCAAGGTGCTCCAGCGCCAGGGCGTGAAGTCGATCGTCGCCCTGGTCCACGAGGGCGGCTTCCCGGCCTCGTCCTCCTACAACTACGACTGCGACTCCCCGGGCGCCGGCGACGGCATCTCCGGCCCGATCGCCGACATCGCGAAGAACGTCACGCCCCAGGTCGATGCGCTGGTCACCGGCCACACCCACGCGGCGTACGTCTGCACGATCCCCGACCCGGCGGGCAAGCCCCGCATGGTCACGTCGGCCGCGTCCTTCGGCCGCCTCTACACGGACACCACGCTGACCTACGACCGCGCGACGGGTGACATCGCCCGTACGGCGGTGAAGTCGGCGAACCACGTGGTCACGCGGGACGTTCCGAAGGCGCCGGACATGACCCGCCTGATCGACAGGTGGGGCACCCTCGCCGCCCCGATCGGCAACCGCCCCGTCGGCTACATCTCCGGCGACATCAACCGCGACGGCACCGAGTCCCCGCTCGGCGACCTGATCGCCGACGCGCAGCTCGCCCACGGCAGGTCCCTGGACCCGGAGACCGACCTGGCCCTGATGAACCCGGGCGGCATCCGGGCGCCCCTCACCTACGCGGCCACGGGCGGTGAGGGCGACGGCGTCGTCACGTACGCCGAGGGCTTCACCGTCCAGCCCTTCGCCAACACGGTGAACCTCAAGGACTACACGGGCGCCCAGCTGATCCAGGTCCTCAAGGAGCAGGTCAGCGGCCCGAACGAGGCGGCCCCGAAGATCCTCCAGGTCTCGTCCGGCCTCACCTACACCCTGGACCTGACGAAGACCGGCGCGGACCGCGTCATCACGGACTCCATCCGCCTGAACGGCGCGCCCATCGACCCGACGGCGTCGTACCGCGTCGCGTCGAACAGCTTCCTCGCGGGCGGCGGCGACGGCTTCCCCACCCTGGGCGAGGGCGCGAACGAACTCGTCGGCGCGGACGACCTGACGGCGCTGGAGCAGTACCTGACGGCCAACTCGTCGGCGACCGCCCCGATCGCCCCGCCGGCGGCCGACCGGATCACGGTCGTGCGGTAACCGACCGACGGCCTCGAGAAGGGGCCCGGCACACGCGGCAGGCCGTACGAGCCCCGCGTGTGCCGGGCCCCTTCTTCCTGCTCCGGCCCGGGTCCGCCGGGCACGCGCGCGCACGGTGACCGCGGCGGGCCGGTGGCGGTGCCTTCCTCCGGAACGAGTACGAATGGGCGTACGCGTTCACGGTGCGCTCATGTGAGCGCACCGTGAACAGTTGGCCTGTTTTGTCACCGTGATCGGGAAGGTCCCCTGCGCGCGGCCGGGCGTCCTGGCCCTACGACGCCGTGGGCACCCAGCCGCCCAGCCAGTCCGCGACCTCCTGGCCGGCCGCCTGGCCGGCGGTCAGCTGGGGGCGGTCGGCGCTCGCGGGGCCCGCGCCGGGGCCCGTGTTGCGGTACTCGGCGAAGCGGTCGTCCTTCCAGGAGAAGCCGCTCATGTCGGTCCAGGGCGCGGACTTGACCGCGGCGCTCAGGGTGGTGTCGCGGACCGTGGTCTGCGGGTCGAGGCTCGCGTCACCGCCCGCGTGCCAGGGGCGGCCGAGGTGGAAGGAACCGGCCGAGACGTCGCCGCCGATGGCGGATCGGTTGATCAGGATGCCCTTGCGGTGGGCCGGGGTGCTGGGCGCGGTGACGTAGCCGGCCGAGGTGCCGTTCCAGCGCTTCTTCAGGGTGATGACCGACCGGTCGATCACGGCCGTCGCCCGGCCGAAGATGAAGTCGACGTTGCCGACGACGTAGGAGTTCCTCATGTAGACGCGGCCGAGCCTGTCCTTGGCGGCCGTGTCCAGCAGCAGGGTGTCCTGGTCACCGGTGACGATCACGCCGTCCAGGAAGACCCTGTCGGCCGCCGTGCGCAGGGCCACCGCCTGGTGGCCGGACAGGGACTGGTGCGCGGCCTCGTCGAAGTCGTTGGCGATGGTCAGGTTGCGGGCCTGGAAGTCGTCGGCCTCGACGGCGACCGTCGCGCTGCCGGACGTGCCGTAGGTGCCGGAGCCGTCGGGCTTGGGCGTCCCGGCCGCGTTGTCGTAGGTGATCACGGTGTCCTTGCGGCTGCCGCCCGTGCCCTCGATGGTCACGTGCGGCTTGTCGGACGGCACCTTCACCGTCTCGCGGTACGTCCCCGGTTTCACGGAGATGAGGACCCTGGAGGTGTTGTTCGAGGGGACGGCGTTCACGGCGGCCTGGACGGTCCGGTACTGGCCGCTGCCGTCCTTGGCGACCGTGAGCGTGGCCGCCGCCTTCGTGCTCGCACCGCTCGCACCGCTCGTGGCGTTCGTGACGCCGATCGAGGGGCGCGGGCCCGCGCCCGACCTGAGCAGCGCCGGCACGTCCGCGGCCCGGTCGGGCGTGTAGGCGTAGAACTTCCTCGGGTCGAAGGCCGTCCCGCCGCTCTCGTTGCGGCCCGAGGTGCCGGAGAAGACGTTGCCGCGCTGGACGAGCGTCGCGGTGGCGTCCTTGGTGACGGGGTTGCGCACGCCCTGGAAGTAGCTGTTCTCCAGGACCATCGACGTCCTGCCGCGCGCGTAGTTGCCGTAGGAGGAGGTGATGTCCGTGCCCGGCGCGTCCTCCAGGAAGTTGTTGTAGAGGTGCGCGTGGGCGGCGTTGTCGGTGGACGGGTTGCGCTGCTCGGTCTCGCGGAACCAGTTGTGGTGGATGGTGATGTCCGTGGTGACGTTGTCCGTCCAGCCGATGCCGAACGTCTTGTTGTTGTCGCTCAGTCTGTTCCAGGACACCGTCACGTAGGTGCTGTCCTTGCGGACGTCGATCAGTCCGTCGGCCATGTGCCGCAGGTCGTTGTGGTCGATCCAGACGTGGTGCGCGCCGTCCATCTGGATGGCGTCGAAGTCGTGCTCCTTGTCGTTCCAGACGCCCTGGTAGGAGTCCCGGATCGTCAGGTTGCGGATGATCACGTTGTGCACGCCGGTGCCGAGGAAGAAGCCGCCGCCGACGATCTGCCCGGAGGTGCCGGCGCCGACGATGGTCTTGTCCGACCGGACCTTGATCTCCTTGCCGACGGGCGCCATGTCGATGGTCCCGGCGACGACGATGACGTACGGCTCCTCGGCCGTCGCGTACTTCTCCAGCTCCGCCTGCGTCCGTACGGTCACCGTCTCGCCGTCCCGGCCGCCGTACGTGCCGTTCTGCCCGAGGGCGTCGACCGAGGCGAAGCCGTCGGCGGTGGCGGTCGCCCAGGCCGGTGCGGCGGCCGTCGCGGCGGACGCCCGCTGGGCACCGGAGCCGAGCACGCCGAGGTCCGCTCCGTACGCCAGCGTCCCCGCGGCGGTCAGGGCCAGCGGGACCCCGACGGCCAGGGCCTTCCTGCCTTTGCGGTGCCGGGGTTTGCTGCGGTGCTGCTCGCTCATGGGCGTTCCGTTCCACGTGGGGATGGTCCGCTGCTCAGTCGCCGCCCCGCCCGCGAAGGTTGCCGCCCGCCGGACGGGGGAGACGCCGGCCCCGGCTGACCGCGACCCGCAACACGTCCTCCAGCGACTCCGTCGCCCTGGTCAACGCGAACCGCACGGCCCGCTCCCCGGCCTTCCCGTCCCCGAGCACGGCCCTGGCCCCCGCGAGCACCTGCTCACCCGAGCCCAGCTGGGCTTCCTCGATGTCGTCCGCGAGCCGGGAGAGCAGGCTCCGGCTGTCGTCGGTGCTCAGGTAGCAGGGATTGCCTTCGGGAGTGGTCCAGGGGAGGAGGCGGAACGGGGGCGTGGTCATGGGGCTTGTCCCTTCGGGGCTGCGGCCAGGAGTGATTACTGTTCGTGCCTCGATCGTCACTGGTTGCGCGTACGCTGCGGAAGGGGGCAGGCGTTGCCGACGGCCCCGGGCAACAGGGGTGAGGGAGGGCGCCGTGACCGAAAAGGTCGACGGACAGCACGAATCGGGACGCGCGGTGCTCGGGCGAACGCTTCGCTTCCTTCGGGAGAAGGAGGGCAAGTCCCTGGGACAACTGGCCGACGAGTCCGGGTACGACAAGAGCTACCTGTGCCGCCTGGAGTCGGGGGAGCGGCTGTCCAAGGTGACGGTCATGGAGGACCTCGACGGGTACTACGGTTCCGGAGACCTGCTGGTCAGCCTCTGGAAGATGGCCCGGATCGACGCGTTCAAGGACAAGTACAAGGAGTACATGCGGCTGGAGGCAGCAGCGCGGATCATCCGCGTATACGCGCCGAACATCCCTGGGCTGCTGCAGACCGAGGATTTCGCCCGCGAGGTGTTGTCCGGTCACGGGACAACAGAGCAGGAACGCGAGGCTGTTGAGGAGCAGGTGGCCGCGCGCCTGGGCCGACAGTTGCTGCTGCGCAAGAATCCCGCACCCAGCGTCCGCTTCATCATCGACGAGCTGGCGCTCCGCCGTACTTCGGCCAGCACGGAGACCTGGGCGGATCAGCTGACACACATCGAGGCGGTCGCGCGGTCGCCCCATGTGAACATCCAGGTGCTTCCGTTCTCCGCAGGAGTCCATCACCTCATGGGCAAAGGGTCATTGACCCTTCTGCAACAGGCGGACGGAAGCTCCGTGGCCTACACGGAAGGTGGGAGCAGCGGTGTGCTGATGGACGATCCGGAGGACGTCCTGCGCCACTGCTTGTCCTACGATCGGTTGCGGGACCTGGCGCTTGTGCCGTCGGACTCGTTGACGTTCATCCGGGACGTACTGGAGGAGCACCGATCATGAAGCACACCCCCGACCTCAGCACCGCCGTCTGGCGCAAGTCGAGCTACAGCGACGGGGGAGCCAACAACTGCGTCGAGGTCGCCGACGGTTGCCCCGGCCTTGTCCCCGTGCGCGACAGCAAGGTGCCGGACGGCCGGGTGCTCGTGTTCGGGACGAGCCCGTGGAGGACCTTCCTGACGGAGATCAAGCGCGGTGACCGCCACGTGGCGGGCTGACTGGTAGCCGTGACGTGAAGCGGACTGTCCCAACGATGCCGCCGGCACCGACCTGTCGTGCCCATCTGGAAGGCGCGGTGCTGGACCAGGCTGATCTCTCCCACGCATGTCCGGTCAAGGCCGAACTGGATGAGGCCTCCTTGCGTGGTGCCACCCTGGACGGGAGCGGACCTGGTACGGGCCAGCCTGCACGAGGTCGATGCGCGATCGGCTCGTTTCACGTCAGCGAGACTCTTCACCGGGAACTGGACGCGTTGGGGCACAACGAGGCCGTCTACGTGCGGATCGGCGAAGCGAAGGCGCTCGCGTACGTGGCAGCGGTCATGGCGGAGGACGGGTAGCAGGCCCAGCAGCCAAGACGTGACGGTCAGCACCGGGCACTGTGGTGTCGGTGCCGGCTGTCAGGATGACAACGGGCCCGCCTTCCTGCTTCCGTTCAGGTTCGCTTGGGGCCTGTGATCGTCTCTCCGAGCACGAAGCCCGTGGCGGGCCCCTTCGGGATGTCGACGTCGGTTCCGTAGGGGACCCGCACGACGCCCAGCCAGTCGGCCTTGTCGGGCCGGGGTTCGGTCAGGACGGTGACGGTGCCCTGCGCGTCGTAGTCGTCGATGATCACGTAAACGGGAATGCCGGCACGGGCGTACTCACGGCGCTTCCTGACCCGGTCGCGGTCCTCGTGGCGCTTGCCGGGAGAGACGATCTCGACCACCAGTCGCACCGCCGCCGCGTCGACACCGAGACCGTCCTCGTCCGCGTACGGCTCCAAGTCCTCCGGTGCGACGAAGACATCGGGGATCCATCCCTTGCGCCGGAAGATGACGTTGGCGTCCTGGTACGCCGAGACTCGCCCTCTCCCAGGAAGCGCACCAGTGCGTTGCGCAGCCGGTTGGTGATCTGGGCGTGGGACAGGCGGCCGGTGGGCGACACCTCGATGGCTCCCTCGATGATCTCGGCGCGGTAGCCCTCCGGGAGTTCCACGGCCTTCCATGCCTGCCACACGACCTCGTCCAGGTCGGGTCCGTTCTCGGTTCCGGCCTCCGGCCCGGTCGCGGTCCTGATCTCAGACATGGTCTCGGGCCTCTCGTGCGCAAGAGCGGTCATGGTGACGTCACCTCCTCAAGTGTGGGCTGGGTGTGCTCAGGGCACAAGCAATGCGATCACGGTAAGTACAGGGGCGTATCTGGCTGGTGATCACGGCCCGCGGAGGCCGCACGGCACTACCGGCTGGGCGACGGAACGGACGACGCCGCGGCCTGGGGGCGGGTCCGGGACCTAGTCGGGCGGCTGCGACCGCACGGGAAGGCGTCCCGGAGTCAAGTGGGGTGAGTGCCGTCAGTACCTTCGAGTGAAAGGGAACGACGGACGGCAGTCCGCTGGCTGTGGTGTGGTTATGGTGGCTCCATGGCAGAGAGTACGACCATTCAGGTGTCCCGTAAGGCCCGCGACCACCTCGCGCAGGTCGCCAAGGAGCGAGGCATGACCCTCGGCCAGCTGGTCGAGCAGCTGGCCTCGGAGCAGCCGACGGCGGAGCAGATCGCGGAGCGGGTGGCGGCCACGCGCACGGTGCTGCGTGAACGGCTGGGCTGCACACTCAGCGACGAGGAGTTCGACAGCGGACCGAACGTGCTGGCCAACATCTACGCGATGGCGGCGGACAAGACCCGGGCCTCCCGGGAGCACGCCGCGTGATCATTCTCGACGCGGGCGCGGCTCTGGCGCTCGCCCATGGCCACGAGGCCCTGCATCGCCTCGTCGACAACGTCGCGCACACGCCGGGTGACTGGCTGCACCTCCCGGCGCTGTGCCTCATGAAGGCCGAGGAGAGCGAGGCGAACGTCTCAGGCGCGCTGATGGCGCTTCCGGGCCTGCACATCGATCCGCTCGGCCAGGTCGCGGCCGCCACCGTCGGCGGGATGGTGCGGGACGGCTGGGGTGGTGCCGATACGTGTCACGCGCTCTACGTGGCGACGCCGCACCTGGACTCGGGAGGCATGTCGATCATCCTGACCGGTCGGGAGGACCTCTACCCACCGGGCTTCCTCACCGTCGACATCGACGCCCCCGGCATGCTCGGCTACCACTGACCCCCGTCGGCCGCGTTCGTCTCCGGCGGTGGTACCGGCGCCCCCGGCAGCCGCACGGTCGCCACGGTTCCGCCGGCACCGTCCTCGGCCGGGGTCAGGGTCACCTCGCCGCCCCCCTGCTGCACCGTCCGCGCCACGATCGACAGGCCGAGGCCCGAGCCGGGCAGGGCGCGTGCGCTCGGGGAGCGCCAGAAGCGGTCGAAGACGTGCGGGAGTTCGTCGACGGGGATGCCGGGGCCGTGGTCGCGGACGGTGAGGACGCCGTCGGCGAGGCGTACGTCGACGGTGCCGGACTCGGGGCTGAACTTCACCGCGTTGTCCAGGACGTTGACGACCGCGCGTTCCAGGGCGGCCGGTTCCGCGCGCACGTACCAGGGCCGCACGTCCGCCGTGATGGTCAGCTCCGGGCCGCGCAGGCGGGCGCGGCGCAGGGCCGACTCGACGACGTCGTGCCAGGCGAGGATGCGGGTGCGGCCCGTGTGCTGGCCGGTGTCGGGGCGGGAGAGTTCCTGGAGGTCGCCGATGAGCGCCGCCAGCTCCGTCATCTGGGCCTTGACCGAGGCGAGGAGGGCACTGCGGTCCGCCTCCGGGAGGGGGCGGCCGGTCTCCTCGCTGCGGGTGAGGAGCTCGATGTTGGTGCGGAGGGAGGTGAGGGGGGTGCGCAGTTCGTGGCCGGCGTCGGCGATGAGCTGCTGCTGCAGGTCGCGGGAGCTGGCCAGGGACGAGGTCATGCTGTTGAAGGAGCGGGAGAGGCGGGCGATCTCGTCCTCGCTGTCGTCCTCCACGGGGATGCGGACGGTGAGGTCCTCGGTGCGGGCCACGTGCTCCACGGCCCGGGTCAGTTCGTCGACGGGGCGCAGGCCGGTCCGGGCCACCCAGAGGCCGGCGGCACCCGCGCCGACGACACCGGCTCCCGCGACGAAGACGAGCACCAGCGCGAGGTTGCTGAGAGAGCCGTTCACCTCGCCCAGCGGACGCGCGGCGGAGACGGCGACGCCCGAAAGGTCGGGCACGGTGTAGGTGAAGACGCGGTACTGCGTGCCGTCCGACCCGGTGGCGTCGTGCAGCGCGTCGGAGGACGCGCCCTCGGCCACGGCGTGGTCGGCGTCGGTGAGCGGAACCTCCTCCGTGCCGATGATGAGGCAGCTGCCGCCCTTGCGGTCCACGAGCTGTACGGACGAGCCGAAGGGATTCTGCTCGTGGGTGACGGGGTCGTGGGCGCACAGGCCGGTGCGCAGGTTGACGTACTGGCTCACCTGCTGCCGGTCCATGCGGTTCGCCTTCAGCGCCTCGTCCAGCGAGTCCACCAGCACGCTCTTCACCACGAACCAGCACGCCACCGCCGCCGCCGTCACGGCGAACGCCACCGCCGCGGCCACCAGCAGCGCCAGGCGCGAACGCAACGGCAGCGTACGGAAGCGGCGGACCGGTCCTCTCACTCCGCGCCGCCCTGCCGCAGGACGTAGCCGACGCCGCGGACCGTGTGGACGAGGCGCGCCTCGCCGGCCGCCTCGGTCTTGCGGCGCAGGTACATGACGTACACGTCGAGGGAGTTGGAGGACGGCTCGAAGTCGAAGCCCCAGACCGCCTTCAGGATCTGCTCCCGGGTGAGGACCTGGCGCGGGTGCGCCATGAACATCTCCAGGAGGGTGAACTCGGTGCGGGTCAGCTCCACCGGACGTCCGCCCCGCGTGACCTCCCGCGTCGCCAGGTCCATGGTCAGGTCGGCGAAGGAGAGGGTGTCGTCGTCCTCGGCGGTGGCCTCGACGGCCGCCGCGTAGGAGCTGCGGCGCAGCAGGGCGCGGATACGGGCGAAGAGCTCGTCCAGCTCGAAGGGCTTGACCAGGTAGTCGTCGGCGCCGGCGTCCAGGCCGGTCACCCGGTCGCCGACCGTGTCGCGGGCCGTCAGCATCAGGATCGGGGTCGTGTCGCCCGCGCCGCGGATCCGGCGGGCGGCGGTCAGGCCGTCCATGCGGGGCATCTGGATGTCGAGGACGACCAGGTCGGGCCGGTAGGCCGCCGCCTTCTCCAGGGCGTCCGCGCCGTCGACGGCGACCTCGGTGCCGTACCCCTCGAAGGCGAGGCTGCGCTGGAGGGCCTCGCGGACCGCCGGCTCGTCGTCGACGATCAGGATGCGCTGGGTGTCACGGTCGCGGTCGCCGTCTGCGGGGCTCATGGCTCGGGGTCAGTCCTCGGGTGCGGTGGGATACGGGCGGTGGACACGGGCGGTGGGTACGCGCGGTGGGTGCGGGCGGTAGGTCGGTGCGGGCTGCCAACGCCTTCAGCGTCGCACGTCGCGTCGTACGGTTCCGTACCCGCTCAGCCGTCGGCGCCCGCTCGCAGCGCGGGCAGGTCGGCCTTGACGGTGTTGACCGGGATGGCGAAGCCGAGGCCGACGCTGCCCGCACCGGCGGAGGACTCGGCCGACGAGTACATCGCGGAGTTGATGCCGATGATGTTGCCGTTCATGTCGATCAGCGCGCCGCCGGAGTTGCCCGGGTTGAGGGAGGCGTCGGTCTGGATCGCCTTGTACGTCGTCGTGGACGAGCCGGTGTCGCCGTTGAACTCCTGACCACCGAACTCGAACGGCCAGCCGCCGCCCTGCCGCTGCTGTTGCTGCTGCTGCCCCTCGTCCGTCGAGACGGTCACGTCACGGTCCAGGGCCGAGACGATGCCGCTGGTCACGGTGCCGGTCAGGCCCTCCGGGGAGCCGATCGCGACGACCTGGTCGCCGACCCCGACGCCGTCGGAGTCGCCGAGCGTCGCGGCCTTCAGGCCGGAGGCGTTCTCCAGCTTGATCAGCGCGAGGTCCTTGCTGCTGTCGGTGCCGACGACCCGGGCGGTGTACTGCTTGCCGTCGCCGGTCGTCACCTTGACGGAGGAGGCGCCGGACACGACGTGGTTGTTGGTGATGATCTCGCCGTCGCCGGTGATGATCACGCCGGAGCCGGTGGAGGAGCCGGCGTTGGAGGTGGCGCTGATCTCGACGATGCTCGGGCTGACCGCCGCCGCGACCCCGGCGACCGTGCCCTTCTGACCGGCGGGCACCACGTTGGTGCTGGTGGCGCTGGAGACGACGGTGTCGCTGCCGGTCAGCTCCTGGATGCCGTACGCGGTGCCGCCGCCGACGGCCGCCGCGACGATCGCCACGGCCGCGAGCAGGGCGGCGGGGCCGCGACGGACCGTGCGCTTCCCGCGCGGCGGCTCGGGCTGCTCGAACTGGGAGGGCTGCTCGAACTGGGCAGGCGGCTCGAACTGGGCGGGCGGCTCGAACTGGGCGGGCGGCTCGGGCTGTCCGGGCTGAGCGGCCTGCGTGGGCTGAGCGGCCTGCACGGGCTGTCCGGGCTGAGCAGCCGCCTGCGCGGGCCCGGCGGGCGGCTGCGCCGGCGGGGGCGGCCACTCGGGGTTGACGGGAGAGGAGGCGTGCTGCTGGGTGCCCTGGTACGGACTGCCGTACGGGTTCTCGTGCGCGTGCTCGTACTCGCCGCTGCGGCGGAGGCTCTCGGTCATGTTCATGAGCTTCCCGCCCCCGTATGAGAGCGGTCTGAGTGCTGCCTGAGAAGCCCGGCAGAACCTCGTATGCCCGATATAAAGCCGTCCGTGAAGCTACTCGCAGCCGCAGGACTGCCGTACCACCAGCCGCGACGGGAACACCTTCAGCCGCTCCCGCCGTGAGCCCGCCACCCGCAGACCGTCGTCCAGGACCAGGTCCACGGCCGCCCGCGCCATCGCCGACCGGTCCGAGGCGACCGTCGTCAGCGGCGGGTCGGCCAGGTCCGCCTCCTTGATGTCGTCGAAGCCGGCGACCGCCAGCTCGCCGGGGACGTCGATGCGCAGCTCGCGCGCCGCGCGCAGCAGGCCGATCGCCTGGTCGTCCGTGGAGCAGAAGATCGCGGGCGGACGCCTGGGCCCGGAGAGGAGCTCCAGCGCCACGCGGTAGGCGTCGTAGCGGTTGTACGGCGCCTCGAAGAGCCGGCCCTCGGTGGAGAGCCCGGCCTCCTTCATCGCGCGCGTCCAGCCCTCGACGTGGTCGGAGACCGGGTCGCCGACGGACGGGGTCTCGGCGGTGCCGCCCATGCAGGCGACGTACTCGTACCCGTGCTCCAGGAGGTGGCGTACGGCGAGCTGGGCGCCGCCCAGGTCGTCGGTGACGACGGCGACGTCGTCGATGGCCTCGGGGCGCTCGTGCAGCAGGACGACCCGGGCGTCCCAGGCGTCGATCTCGGCGGCGGCCAGGTCGTTCAGGGCGTGGCTGACCAGGATCAGGCCGGAGACGCGCATCCCGAGGAAGGCGCGCAGATAGTGGACCTCGCGCTCGCCGACGTAGTCGGAGTTGCCGACGAGCACCATCTTCCCGCGCTCGGAGGCGGCCCACTCGACCGCGTGCGCCATCTCCGCGAAGAACGGCTGGCGCGCGTCCGGCACGATCAGGCCTATGAGGTCCGTGCGCCGCGACGCCATCGCCTGGGCGACCCGGTCCGGCCGATACCCCAGTTCCTTGATCGCGGCGAGTACACGCTCGCGCGTGGCCGGGGCGACCGGCCGGGGTCCGTTGTTGATGACATAGCTGACGACGGCGGTGGAAGTCCCCGCCAGTCGCGCCACATCATCCCTAGTCACCTTGGCCACGCGCGGAGTCTACGCGGATGGAACCGTACCGGGCAGGGCGTATCACACCTTGGTTCACACCTTGGTTCTCGCCCTGGTTCTCGCCCTGGTTCGCACCTTGGTTCACGCGTTGGCCGACGTCGCCTCCGCCGCGGTGTCCGACCCCGCTTCCGCCTGCGCCTGGGACCGGGCCTTCGCCTTCGCCTTGGCGTCCTCCGAGGCGCGCTCCGACTTCTCGGGCTTCTCCGGCGTGACGAAGCGGTAGCCGACGTTGCGGACGGTCCCGATCAGCGACTCGTGCTCGGGGCCGAGCTTGGCGCGCAGCCGCCGTACGTGCACGTCGACCGTGCGGGTGCCGCCGAAGTAGTCGTAGCCCCAGACCTCCTGGAGCAGCTGGGCGCGGGTGAAGACCCGGCCCGGGTGCTGGGCGAGGTACTTCAGCAGCTCGAACTCCTTGAAGGTCAGGTCCAGGACCCGGCCCTTGAGCTTCGCCGAGTACGTCGCCTCGTCCACCGACAGGTCACCGTTGCGGATCTCCATCGGGGAGTCGTCGCCGACGATCTGCTGGCGGCCCATGGCGAGGCGCAGCCGGGCCTCGACCTCCGCCGGACCGGCGGTGTCCAGCAGCACGTCGTCGATGCCCCAGTCGGCGGTGACGGCGGCCAGGCCGCCCTCGGTGACGACGAGGACCAGCGGACAGCTGAGCCCGGTGGACCGCAGCAGCTGGCACAGGCTGCGGACCTGGGGAAGGTCACGGCGCCCGTCGACGAGGATGACGTCGGCGCCGGGGGTGTCGACGAGGGCGGGTCCCTCCGCCGGGGCGACGCGCACGCTGTGCAGCAGCAGGCCGAGGGCGGGGAGCACCTCCGTCGACGGCTGGAGGGCGTTGGTCAGGAGCAGCAGCGAACTCATCGCGCCCCACCTGCCCGGGTCGTCCTGCGGTCGTGCACGTTTCGCTCGCCCATAACGTCTGGTTCCTCCTGGGTCCCTGCGAGGACGTTTACGGCACTGCTTCGTACAGGTGCGGACCCCGTTGGCCGTGGGGCCCACCGCGCGTCCGGGAGATGAACGCCGCGCGTCGCTCCCGGAAGCACAAAAGGACCCGGGGGCTACGTTGCCCGAGTCCTCTGCCCAGCAGAATAGCCGACATGAGGAACCGACCGGCGGGTCATGTGGCGCGTCCCACCCATCGTCCGCATCCCGAGACGCCCCGCGGGACGCCGCGCCGCACGCCGTCACGCACCTTCCTGCGCGCATCCGACGGGGTCCGGATCGACGCCGTGTACGAGCCCGGCGCGGTCGGCCGCGAGGCCGCTGACCTGGTGTTCGTCATCGCGCACGGTTTCACGGGCGACGCGGACCGCCCGCACGTACGGCGGATCGCGGCGGCGCTGGCGCGCCACGGGGCCGTGGTCGCGTTCTCCTTCCGCGGGCACGGCGCGTCCGGCGGCCGGTCCACCGTCGGCGACCGCGAGGTGCTCGACCTGGCGGCGGCGGTCACCTGGGCGCGCGGTTTCGGGCACGCGCGCGTGGTGACCGTCGGCTTCTCCATGGGCGGCTCGGTGGTGCTGCGGCACGCCGCGCTGTACGGCGCCGACAGCGAGGCGCGTACGGACGCCGTCGTGTCGGTGAGCTCCCCCGCCCGCTGGTACTACCGGGGGACGGCGCCCATGCGCCGGCTGCACTGGCTGGTGATGCGCCCCGCCGGGCGCCTGGTGGGCCGCTACGGCCTGCGCACCCGTATCCACCACCGGGACTGGGACCCGGTGCCGCTGTCGCCGGTGGAGGCGGCGGGGCGGATCGCGCCGACACCGCTGCTCGTCGTCCACGGCGACCAGGACGGCTACTTTCCCCTCGACCACCCCCGGATGCTGGCCGAGGCCGCCGGTGACCACGGCGAACTGTGGCTGGAGCCCGGCATGGGCCACGCGGAGCACGCGTCCGACGAGGACCTGCTGCGCCGGATCGGCGACTGGGCCGCGTCCCGGGCGGGCTAGCCTGCATGTGTTCACTGCCGGTCGACACGGACGCCGATCGGCACCGGCGACGAAGGATGCAGATGGCAAAGGTCACGGTGCGCTACTGGGCCGCCGCGAAGGCCGCGGCGGGGGTGGCCGAGGAGCCGTACGAGGCGGCCACGCTCGCCGACGCGCTCGGCGCGGTGCGCGAGCGGCACCCCGGCGAACTCACGCGCGTGCTGCTGCGCTGCTCGTTCCTCGTCGACGGCGACCCCGTGGGCACCCGCGGGCATGAGACGGTACGGCTGGCCGACGGCGGCACGGTCGAGGTGCTCCCGCCGTTCGCAGGAGGGTGAGCGATGACCAACCAGCCGCATCAGCCGCATCAGCCGCATCAGCAGCATCAGTCGTACGAGGGGTACGAGGGGTACGAGGGGTACGACGCCCAGGCGTGGCCCGCGCAGCAGGCGCAGCAGGCGTACCAGGACGGCCAGGGTTACCAGGACCCGGACGCGGCCCAGTACACGCAGCAGTGGCAGGGGCAGACCTGGGAGACCCAGGTGCAGCCGCCGGTCTCCGCCGAGGAGACGGCGTATCTGCCGCCCCTGTCGACGCAGCCGCCACACGGCCATCAGGAGCCGACGGGCACGCCGTACGGGACGACCGGGGGCTACGCAGCACAGCCGCAGCCGCAGCCGTATCCGTCGCAGCCGCAGCCGCACCAGGCACAGTCACCGCCGTACCAGGCACAGCCGCAGGCCTACGCGCCCCAGCCCCACTCCCAGCCCCACTCCCAGCCGTACGAACCCCCTGCGCCCGACCCCGTGCCCGCCCCCGCGCCCTCCGCCCCCGAACCCTCCGCCCCCGCGGCCTCCGACGCGCCCGGCTACGGTCCCGCGACCATCGCCGGGAACACCCGGATCACCGACGCGCAGCGCGCCCGTGCCGAAGGGCGTTCGCCGATCATCGACCCGGGGATGCAGCCGGCCGGGCTCACCGCGCTGCTCGGGCTGCTGCTGGCCGGGTCGGCGGCGCTCGGCACGTACGCCCTCCTCGTCCCGCTCGTCGCCCTCCAGGCCGTCACCGCGGCGGGCTGGTTCCGTCTGAACGGCATGTGGCCCGCCCGGCAGGGCATCGCGCTGGGCTTCGCGGGCGCCCTGGCCGCCGACGCGGCGATGCTGGTGTCCGACCGTTCCCCGGCGGCGATCCTCGGCACGCTCGGGGTGTGGGTGCTGCTGTCGCTCGTCCTGCAACTGCGCTCGCACGCCGACCCCGACGAGCGGATGTACGGCCTGATGGCCACCGTCGCCGCATCGGCCCTGGCGGTCGTCGCGGGCGGGTACCTCGCCGCCGACGCGGACGCGGTGACCGTCGGCGCGATCGCGGTGGCCGTCGCCGTCGTGGTCCGCGCCCTGCCGCTGCCGACGCCGGTGTCCGTGGTCGCCGCGCTGCTCGCGGCGGCCGGGGCGGGGATCGCGGTCGGCTCGATGACGGACTTCGGGACGTCGGGGGCGCTGCTCGGCGCGGGAGCGGCGGTGTGCGCGCTGATCGGCCACCGGGTGGCGGCCTACGACTACCCGTCCCGGTTCGTCCACTTCACGGCGGGCGTGGCGCTGCCCCTCGCGGCCGCGGCACCGGCCGTGTACGTGCTCGGCCGGGCGTTCGGCTGAGCCGCTGAGCCACCGCCCCGGGCCGTACGCTCCCCGGGCGGGGGTTCCCCGGCCGCGGGTGCTCCCCGGGAGTGGCGCTCCCCGGCCGCGGCGCTCCCCGGGCCGCGCCGGGCCGCCCCCTGTCACAGGTGATCGACAAAACCCCGGTGGCCCTTCCCTGCCGCGTTACCCTCGCGCTGTACGGCCGCCGGCCGTCGGGGGACCGTCGTCGTTGACCGCCCAGGGTTGAGGAACACCGCATGCGTGCACTGCGAATACTGCTGATCGTCGTCGTGATCCTGGGCGGACTCTTCGTGATCGCGGACCGCTTGGCGGTCAACTTCGCCGAGGGTGAGGCGGCGGACCAGCTGCGCAGCACCGAGAACCTGGCCTCGGCGCCGGACGTCTCCATCAACGGCTTCCCCTTCCTCACCCAGGTCGTCGGCGGCGAGCTGGACGACGTCGAGGTCGGCATCGACGACTACGAGGCGTCCACCGGCAACGGCGGCGAGAAGATCATGATCGACAACCTGCGCGCGAACATGAAGGGCGTCGAGTTCTCGAGCGACTACAGCTCCGCCACCGCCGCCACCGCCACCGGCACCGCGACCGTCGGCTACGACGAGCTGATGAAGGCCGCCAAGTCCGAGCCCACGGCCATCGCGCCCGGTATCACCGCCAAGGTCATCGGCCTCTCCGACGGCGGCAACGGCAAGATCAAGGTGTCGCTCGCGGCCACCGTGATGGGCGTCGACGTGCCCCAGCCGGTCGAGGTGCTCAGCACGGTCACGGTCAAGGACAACGACGTGGAGGTCGTCGCCGAAGGCCTGCCGGAGATCGGCGGCAAGCAGCTCGCCGAGTCCCGGATCCGGGCGATCACCGACTTCCAGCAGTCCATCGACGAACTGCCCGGCGGCATCGAGCTGGACAAGGTCGAGGCGGCGAAGGACGGCGTCGAGATCTCGGTGAAGGGTTCGAACGTCGTGCTGGCCGGGTAGGACGACGTTCGGCCTGCCGGGTGACGACGGCCCGGCTGCCGGGCAGGGCGACGGCCGGCTGCCTGAGAGGGCGACGGCCGGCTGCCGGAGATGGGCGGCGAACGACGACCGGGCGTCCGACAGGCGAGACGGCACCGTCCGTACCGCAGATGGAGCGCCGGTCGTCCTGCGTCGGGCACCCTTCGACGGCACTCCCCAACCCTCCGTTGTCCCGCATCGCGGACGATCATGTCTCACCATGCGACACGTCGGTGACATGGCCCACCGTCCGTCCCTACGATCGGGACTCATGAAGCGACAGGCGGATCTCACGAAGCGGCGGGCAGTGGACCTGTGCCGCGTTGCCGCCATGCTCTGTCGCACCTTCTGAGCGGACGGCGACGCCGCCGTCCGGTCCCCCTCACCGCCCTGGTCAGGGCACCCGCGCGCCGCTCCGGCCCGAGCGCGCACACCGTCTCACCGCACGCCCCGCCGCCAACTGCCCCGGAGGAGAAATCATGAGCCGCAGCGACGTACTGGTCGACGCCGACTGGCTGCAGGACCACCTGGACGACCCGAGCATCGCCATCGTGGAGGTGGACGAGGACACGTCCGCCTACGAGAAGAACCACATCAAGAACGCGATCCGGATCGACTGGACCCAGGACCTCCAGGACCCGGTCCGCCGCGACTTCGTCGACCAGGAGGGCTTCGAGAAGCTCCTGTCGGCCAAGGGGATCTCCAACGACCACACCGTGGTCCTCTACGGCGGCAACAACAACTGGTTCGCGTCCTACGCCTACTGGTACTTCAAGCTGTACGGCCACGACAACGTCAAGCTCCTCGACGGCGGCCGCAAGAAGTGGGAGCTGGACGCCCGCGAGCTGGTCGACGGCGCCGACGTGCCCGAGCGCCCCGCCACCGACTACAAGGCCAAGCCGCAGAACACCGCGATCCGCGCCTTCCGCGACGACGTGGTCGCCGCCATCGGCGCGCAGAACCTGGTCGACGTCCGGTCGCCCGACGAGTTCTCCGGCAAGCTGCTCGCCCCGGCCCACCTTCCGCAGGAGCAGTCGCAGCGCCCGGGCCACGTCCCGTCCGCCCGCAACATCCCGTGGTCGAAGAACGCCAACGACGACGGCACCTTCAAGTCCGACGACGAGCTCAAGGCGCTCTACGAGGACGAGCAGGTCGACCTGGCGAAGGACACCATCGCCTACTGCCGCATCGGTGAGCGCTCGGCCCTGACCTGGTTCGTCCTGCACGAGCTGCTGGGCGTGGAGAACGTCAAGAACTACGACGGCTCCTGGACCGAGTACGGCTCCCTCGTCGGCGTGCCGATCGAGCTCGGCGCGGCCAAGTAAGCAAGCGGGTAGTGCACCCGACCGACCTTTCCCAACCCTTCAGGAGTACGACATGTGCGGAGCGAAGGCCGGCGGCCCCGACGCCTCGACGATCAAGCCGGGTGAGACCACGATCCAGGGCCAGGTGACCCGCGACGGCGAGCCGGTGACGGGCTACGTCCGTCTGCTGGACTCCACCGGCGAGTTCACCGCGGAGGTCCCGACCTCCGCCACGGGCCAGTTCCGGTTCTACGCGGCCGAGGGCACCTGGACCGTACGGGCGCTCGTCCCGGGCGCCAGCGCCGACCGCACGGTCGTCGCCCAGCCGGGCGGGCTGGCCGAGGTCGCGATCGCCGTCTGACGGCCAGTGACGGCCGGAGGGCCGCACCCCGAGGGTTGGACGCCGCCCGGGGTGCGGCCCTCCGGCATGTCCGGTACCGCGTCCGGGCTCCTGTCGGGTCCCGCGTCCGGACCTACCCTGGACGTATGTACGCACGGCGGCGGCACATCTACTTCGTGATGATGGGCGTCTGCATCGGGCTGTTCGTCCTGGCCTGGGGCGTCGTCCGTCTCTGGTCGGTCCCCGCGGCCGTCGGCATGTGCGTGGTCGCCATGGTCATCCCCCCGCTCGCCGCGGTCGTCGCCAACCGCCGCGGCCCCGACGACCGCTGGTGGGACGACCCGTCGGGTGACGCCCAGTCCGACGAGTGGTGGGACGAGCTGGACGGCAGGAAGGGACCACGGCACCAGGACCGGCCCTGAACCGCCCCGGACGCCAGCCGGTCAGTAGACCAGCGCCTGCGTCTCGTCCCCCAGCGCCTCCTGCACGAAGACCTGCGCGCCCGCGATCCGCACGCCGTCGAGGACGTCCTCCTCGGTGATGTCGCGGCGGGCCGCGCACTGGGTGCACAGGGTCAGCCGGCCGCCCGCCAGGACCGCGTCCAGCAGGTCGGGCAGCGGCGCGGCGTGCGGCAGCTCGAACTCGGCCGCACGGCCCGGCAGCGCGAACCACGCCGACTCGCCGGTCAGCCACAGGGACACGTCGACCCCGCTGGCCACGGCCACCGCCGCCACCGTGAACGCCTGAGAACACCGCTCGGGCGCGTCGGCGCCCGCCGTCACCTTGATCACGAGCTTCTTCGCCATGGCCGCATCGTACGGCGCACGGGAGGGCCCACCTCGCAAAGTGACGCCGCCCCGGGCCGCGTAAGCTGGGCCACGGCCTTGTGCACGTAGCGCACCCGGCGCACGCACCGCACTCCGCTTTACCGAGGAGCACCCCGTGGAGATCTTCTTCGAAGCCCTGCTGGTCCTGGTCTGCGTCGGCGTCCTCGCCTTCGCCGGTCTGACCGTGAAGAAGCTGTACCAGGGCCAGCGCTGATCACCGACGCCAGGAAGTACCGCTCATGATCGAGATCCCGTCCGACCTCCACAAGGACCTCGTCCCCCTCGCCTTCCTGCTCGGCGACTGGGCGGGCGCGGGCGTGCACGACTTCCCCGGCGCCGAGAAGTGCAACTTCGGGCAGGAAGTCTCCTTCACCCACGACGGCCGGGACTTCCTGGAGTACCGGTCCCACACCTGGGCCCTCGACCAGGACGGCAACAAGGTCCGCCCGCTGGAGTCCGAGCACGGCTTCTGGCGCATCGACGCCAAGCGCAAGGTCGAGGTGACGATGACCCGCGACGACGGCGTCATCGAGATCTGGTACGGCGAGCTGGCCGCCCAGAAGCCGCAGATCGACCTGGTGACGGACGCGGTCGCGCGCACCGCCGCCTCCCGGCCCTACACCGGCGGCAAGCGGCTGTACGGCTACGTCAAGAGCGACCTGATGTGGGTCGGCGAGAAGCAGACCCCCGAGGTCGAGCTGCGCCCCTACATGTCGGCGCACCTGAAGAAGGTCGTCACCCCGGAGGACGTCGAACGCTGGGCCAAGGCCCTGCCCGACGACATGCCCGACGACGGGATCGCCTTCTTCAAGTAGGCCCCTTCGGATTTCAAGTAGGTCCCCCGGAGAGGTCCTAGACTCGTGGGTGTGGTGAGCACCGACTGGAAGAGCGACCTCAGGCAGCGCGGCTACCGGCTGACCCCGCAGCGGCAGCTGGTGCTCGAAGCCGTGGACACCCTGGAGCACGCGACCCCCGACGACATCCTCGGCGAAGTGAGGAAGACGGCGTCGGGGGTCAACATTTCCACCGTCTACCGCACGCTGGAGCTCCTGGAGGAGCTCGGGCTGGTCAGCCACGCCCACCTCGGGCACGGTGCGCCCACCTACCACCTGGCCGACCGGCACCACCACATCCACCTGGTCTGCCGGGACTGCACCAACGTGATTGAGGCCGATCTGTCGGTGGCCGCCGAGTTCACCGACAAGCTGCGGGAACAGTTCGGCTTCGACACCGACCTGAAGCACTTCGCGATCTTCGGCCGGTGCGAGGACTGCTCGCTGAGGGGTTCAACTACCGAGTCGTAGGCTAGGGCGTATGAAGAGCCCCCTGCTGTCCCTGCCCGGCGCCGTCCCCGCCGAGGGCGTGGACGAAGGCGTCGCCGCCCACTACGGCGACCTGTTCCGCGAGCAGCGCGCCCTCGCCGACGGCACCGGCTTCGTCGACCTCTCCCACCGCGGTGTCGTCACCGTCACGGGCGACGACCGGCTGACCTGGCTGCACCTGCTGCTCACCCAGCACGTCAGCGAGCTGCCGGCCGGCGAGGCGACCGAGGCGCTGATCCTCTCCGCGAACGGCCACATCGAACACGCCCTGTACCTCGTCGACGACGGCACGACCGTCTGGGCCCACGTGGAGCCCGGCAGCCAGGAGGCGCTGATCGCCTACCTGGAGTCGATGAAGTTCTTCTACCGGGTCGAGGTCGCCGACCGCACCGCCGACATCGCGGTCGTGCACGTGCCGGCCGGCTCGATCACCGAGGTCCCCGAGGGCGTCGCCGTCCGGGAGACGCCGTACGGCCGTGATCTCTTCCTGCCGCGCGAGGACCTGGAGGCGTTCGCGGCGCAGGCGGGTCCGCCTGCCGGGATCCTGGCGCACGAGGCGCTGCGCGTCGAGCAGCACCGTCCCCGCCTCGGCTTCGAGACCGACCACCGGACCATCCCGCACGAGCTGGGCTGGATCGGGACGGCGGTCCACCTCCAGAAGGGGTGCTACCGGGGGCAGGAGACCGTCGCCCGGGTGCAGAACCTCGGAAAGCCGCCGCGCCGCCTGGTCTTCCTGCACCTCGACGGCAGCGAGGTCCACCTGCCGGGGCCCGGCGCGGAGATCCGCCTCGCGGACGACGGCCCCGACGGCCGCAAGATCGGTTTCGTCACCACGTCCGTACGCCACCACGAGCTGGGCCCGGTCGCCCTCGCCCTGGTGAAGCGGAACGTGCCGGTGGACGCCCGGCTGATGGCCGAGGAGACCGCGGCCGCCCAGGAGACGGTCGTAGAGCCCTGAGCGGGCGCTGATCCCCGGGAGCTCCGGGAGTACCGGGAGCCTGGGAGCCCTGGGAGTACCGGGAGCCCCGGGGGTACCGGTACTCCCGGGGCTCCGACAGCCCTGCGGGCCCGGGTCTCCCAGCGGGGCTCTGCGGGCCCGAGGTCCTGCGGGCCCTGGGCGTCAGACCTCGACGATCACCGTGAACGGGCCGTCGTTCGTCAGCGACACGCGCATCCGGGCGCCGAAACGGCCCGTCGCCACGGTCGCGCCCAGCGCGCGCAGCTGGGCGACGACCTCGTCGACGAGCGGCTCGGCCACGTCGCCGGGCGCGGCGGCGTTCCAGGTGGGGCGACGGCCCTTGCGGGCGTCGCCGTACAGCGTGAACTGGCTGATCACCAGGAGCGGGGCGTCGACGTCACTGCACGACTTCTCGTCGTGCAGCACCCGCACCGACCAGAGTTTGCGGGCCAGCTGCGCCGCCTTTTCCTTGGTGTCGTCGTGGGTGACACCGACCAGGACGCACAGGCCCTCGCCGTCGATCGCTCCCACGGTCTCGCCGTCCACGACGACGCTCGCGCCGTCCACCCTCTGCACCACCGCACGCATCCCGTCATGATGCCGTGTCCCCCCGGGGCGTCCGCAAACGGGCCCGTACGGGGTTTCTTTTCGCTCTCTAACCCCCCATCTGGGGCCGATCGGGGCTGATCATGGGCACTCGGTCACATAGCGGCCACTTGGGGTGGCACGATGCTCCCAGACGCCGGTCGAGGGGACGGTTGATGCACATGGGAACACCGAGTACGGGGCAGCCGCTTGGGACTGTCGCGTTGACATATCCGGGTGGCCTGGAGGCGCCCCGGCCGCCCGTGCAGCGCACGGACAGTCCGGAGCTGCCCGCGGATCCTCCGGGGCACGACCTGACCGCGCTGAGCCTGCCGGAGCTGCGCACCCTGCGCCGGGACGCGCAACGCGAGGAAGCCGACCTGAGTTACGTGCGGCGGCTGCTGCAGGGGCGTATCGACATTCTGCGTGCGGAGCTGGCGCGGCGCCGTCCCGCGTCCGTGGTGACCACCGCGGCGAGGGGGTCCGTCGTCGAGCGGCTGTCGGAGATCCTGACCGACGCCCCGGCCCGGCAGCGTTCCTCCGCCCGCCATGTGACGCTCGGCACGCCACGCAGCGAGGAATGCCGACGGCTGGCCGCGGAGATGCTCGGCGAGGTGGAGCTGTCCGACCTGACGGCCCGCACCGACGCCGAGCTGACCGCCGGGACGGGGCGGCTCGTGCGCTACGAGCAGCAGGTGTCCCGGCGGAGGCAGCGCCTCCAGCGCACGGCCGACGACTGCAGCGCGGAGATCGCACGCCGGTACCGTGAGGGGGAAGCACAAGTCGACGACCTGCTCGTGTGACGCGTGGGGCGGCCTCCGGGCCGCCCTCCGGGACCCGGCGATCCCGGGGTGTCACCGCGGTGGGTCACCCGTCCGGAAGGCCACCGCCGATGCCCGCGCCGCAACCGTCCCAGCCGTCCCAGTCACAGCCCCAGTCGGCCCGGCCCCAGTCGGCCCGGTCCCAGCCGGCCGAGCCGGCGCCCACGTCCGCGCTCTCTCCCGTCGTCCCGCCCGTCCTCGCCGAGGTCGTCCGGTCCGGCTTCGTCGAGGGGCGGCACCGGGGCAGTCTGGTCGTCCTGGGCGCCGACGGGGCCGTGGAGCTGGCGCTGGGGGAGGTGACGGCGCCGGTCTTCCCGCGCTCCGCCAACAAGCCGATGCAGGCGGCGGGAGTCCTGCGGGCCGGTCTCGACCTCACGGGGGAGCGGCTGGCGCTGGCCGCCGCGAGCCACTCCGGGGAGCCCTTCCACCGCGACCTGGTCCGCAAGATGCTGGACGAGTACGGCCTGGACCCCGCCGCGCTCCAGTGCCCGCCCGACCTGCCGCTGGACCCGGAGGAGCGGGACACGTACCTGGCGTCGGGCGCGGCGCCCGACCGGATCACCATGAACTGCTCCGGCAAGCACACCGCGATGCTGGCGGTCTGCGCCCAGCAGGGCTGGTCCCCGGAGACCTACCTCGACCCCGGCCACCCGCTGCAGCGGATCATCCACAGGGTTGTGGAGGACGCCGCGGGCGAGCCGGTCGCCGCCGTCGGCACGGACGGGTGCGGGGCGCCGCTGATGGCGATCAGCCTGGTCGGGCTGGCCCGCGCCTTCCGCTCCTTCGTCCGCGCCGAACCCGGCACGGCCGAGCGTCGCGTCGCCGACGCGATGCGCGCCCACCCCGAGTACGTCGCGGGCACCCGCCGCGCCGACACCTGGCTGATGCGCGAGGTGCCCGGCACGCTCTCCAAGATGGGCGCGGAGGCCGTGCAGGCGGTGGCCCTGCCCGACGGCCGCGCCCTGGCCTTCAAGGTCGAGGACGGCGCGACGCGGGCCCTGGGCCCGGTACTGGCCCGTGCGCTGACGCTGATGGGCGTGGAGGCGCCGGTGGTCGACCGCATCGGCCGTACGCCCCTGCTGGGCGGCGGACGCGAGGTGGGGGAGATCCGGGCCGCCTTCTGAGGGGGCAAGGCAGGAACAAGGGCCGGGGCAGCGGGCCGGGGACGGGGCGGTCGTCGGGCGGTGCGGCGCCGATCGGTGCCGCACTGAGTGGGGTGCCGAGCGTGGCACCGAGTGGGGTGCCGAGCGCGGCGCCGACCGGAGCCGTTCGCCCCGGCGGAACGGCGCCCAGGCGGCCCGGCGGAACGGCGCCCAGGCGGCCCGGCGGCGGGGCGGCCCGGCGGCGGGGCGGACGCTGCCGTCGCGGGCCGGTCCGGCCCGGCAAAATCGTGCGACGCCGGCGCGGTCGCCGACCTACCGTGAGCACATGACGCGCCCCGCCGACATCGACGTACGTCCCATAACCGAGGCCGAGTTCCCCGACTGGCACCGTGCCCTGAACACCGGGTTCCTGATGCCGCCCGCCGTCACCGCGGAGCAACTGGAGGCCCGCCGCAACCTGTTCGTGCCCGGCCGGTCGGCCGGCGCCTTCGACGGTGAGCGCTGCGTGGCGACCTTCCGGTCCTTCGACCAGGAGATCACCGCCGTCGGAGGCGCCCTCGTCCGGGCCGACGCGATCTCCAACGTCACCGTCACCGCGACCCACCGCCGCCGCGGCCTGCTCACCCGCATGATGGCGCGGGACCTGGCGGCGGCGAAGGACCGCGGGGACGTCGTCGCGACACTGATCGCGGCCGAGTACCCGATCTACGGCCGCTACGGATTCGGCCCCGCCACCACCATGACCGAGTGGACGGTCGACGTGCCGCGCGCCGGCCTCGACCGGCGCTGGGCGGCCCCGGAGGACGGCGGCCGGATCGACCTCGTGGACGGCGAGGACGTCCGGAAACTCGGCCCCGAGCTGCACGAGCGGCTGCGCCGGGCCCAGCCGGGCGCGGTCAGCCGGGCAGAGCTGTGGTGGCTGACCCGGACCGGGGTGCTGAACCTCAACGGCTCCCCGTGGACCGAGCCCTTCTACGCCCTGTACCGCTCGGCGGACGGCGCGGTCGAGGGCTTGGCCGCGTACAAGGCCGACGACCACTGGGGCGACGCCAAGCAGCCGCTGAACACGGCGACCGTCGACTGGCTGCTGGCCGTGACACCGGCCGCCGAGCGCGCCCTGTGGCACTACCTGTGCTCGATCGACTGGGTCATGACGGTGAAGAGCGGCTGGCGGTCCCCCGACGACCTGCTCCCGCACCTCCTGCCCGACCCGCGCGCGGCCAGGATCACCACGCAGGCGGACTGGCTGTGGGTGCGGATCCTGGACGTCGTACGGGCGCTGGAGGCGCGCACCTACGAGGGGCGGGGCTCCCTGGTGCTGGAGGTCGTGGACCGTGGCGGGCTGACCGGCGGGCGGTGGCGGCTGGAGGCCGGGCCGGACGGGGCGGCCTGCACGCCGACCACCGAGAGTGCCCAACTGGTGCTCGACGTGGGCGAGCTGGCGCCGCTGTGGCTGGGCGACGAGTCGGCCGTACGGCTGGCCGCGCTCGGCCGGGTCCGGGAAGAACGAGCGGGCGCCGCCCGTGTGGCCGACGCCCTGCTGCGTACGTCCAGGCGGCCTTGGTGCCCGGACATGTTCTGAGAGTGGCTCCCTTCTGCCGGTGACGGTGGGTGTGCGCATCCGTAGCGCGCTCTTCAGTTGTGGTGCTGCGTTGCTGTGCTGCATTCAGTTGTGGTTGTGGTTGTTGTGCGGTGGTGCTGACTGACTGTCCGGGCTCCCGGCTCCCCTCCGGAAGGGGGCCCGGACAGCAGTACGTCGGTTCAGCCGGACTGGGCGAGCAGCATCACGAGGATCACCGCGCCCACACCGCCGATCATGGTGTTCCTCGCCTTGATGCCGATGGACAGCGCGACGAACGCGATGATTCCCATCGGCCCGTACTTCCATTGCACGAGTTGCTCGAACCCGATGGCCAGAGCGGCGACGACGATGGCGATGAGCGGCATGGTGGTCCCCTGTCACCTTGGTGGCCAACCCTCGAAAGGTGTGACCACATTGCTCAAGTTGGTTGCCAACTTAGCCTTAGTTATTCCTACTTGGGAACGTCCTGTACCCACCTTTCCGCGAACTTCCCAAAGATGGCGGGAAGTTGCAGTGATCGGTCACGGAGCCGAAACGGAACCCCCGCAGCGGGCGGTGCGCCCGGACCGGGACCGGTCGTCCGCGGCCGGGGCGTCGCTCCCTCGCGTCGGACCGGCCGGCCGTCGAGTGCGGCGCCGAGTGCGCCGCCGCCCGTCGGCGACCTGCTCGTTCCCCGGCCGGAATGGCTGAACGGCCGCGCGCCCGAGGGGCCCCGCGGCCGTCGCGCCCGACTCCGGCGGGACCCCGGCCGTGCCCGGCGAAACACCGTGCCGGGCCCTTTCGGGGCGGCCGAAACCGGCCAAGGTCGGCAGGTGCGTCTCTTCGCGTCCCGCGCCATCGGCCTGTTCGCCGCCGGCCCGCCACCTGTCACAGCGCCGGCCCCGCGACGAGGAGGGCCAGCACCACCGCGCCCGCAGAACTGACGGACGGGCTCTTCGCCTTGATGCCCAGGGTGAGCAGGAGCAGGCCGATGATGCCAGTGGCGCCGTACCGCCACTGGAGGATCGCCTCGAAGGCGACGACGAAGACCGTGGAGACGAGCGTGAGGACGGGCATGGTCTTTCCCCCCTTCGGAAGTCTGGGAAGGAACTTCCGCCAACTAGACCAAGTTGGCAACCAACTTCTGTTAAGTTGTCCCCACTTGGCTACTACCTGTAAACAAGTTTCAAGCAACTCCCGGTAGGTAGGTCGAAGTTGTAGCGTTTGGTCGTGACTCAGGAGAACGCGTCCGTGAACGGCAACAGAAGGCTCTCGGCCCAGGAGTTGGCCGACATCCTGCGGGAACGGATCCGCGGGGGTGACCTCAAGGCGGGCGACCGCCTGCCCACCCAGGCCGAACTGGCCGAGGAGTTCAAGGTGGAGCGCGGCACCGTCCGCCAGGCACTGCGGGCCCTCCAGGAGGACGGCCTGCTCACCAACGTGAGCAAGGGCAGCCCGCCCCGCATCGCCGAGCCCGCCCCGGTCCGGGCAGGAGAGGCGCAGCCGGCGTTGGCGGCGCTGAAGTCGAGGCTGACGGAGGCGTTCTCGGCGCCGCGGGTGCGGGTGGACGTCGTGTGCCACACGTCGGAGACGCTGATGATCGCCCTCAGCGAGCCGCTCCGCCTCATCCACGAGGGTCACATCTGCCCGGAGTCGATCGACTTCCGTGTCCTGATGCCGTCGCGGAACGCCAAGCTGGCCTTCCCCGTCCTGGTCGAGGAGGAGGAGGACGACCCGGTCCACCGGCGCTGGCTCCAGATGCGCAACGCCCATGCCCAGGTACTCGAGCACAACCTGCGCGCCCTGCGCACCACCCGTCACGTCGACGTGCGCGTCACCTTCCGCACCCTGCCCTACTCCCCGCCGATGAAGCTCTACCTGATCAACGGCGATGAGGCACTGATCGGCTACTACATGCTCACCGTGCGCGCGGAGGAGTTCGAGGGCCGGACGCTGGAGATGTACGACGCCCTCGGCGCCCAGTCGCTGCTGTTCTCCTTCCTGAAGCGGGCGGGCCACCGGGACGCGACGTTCGTGGAGGAGTCGCAGAAGTGGTTCGACGCCCTCTGGGACACCATCACCTCGGACATGGCCCTCACCTAGCGGCCGATGACCTGGAGGCCGATGACCTGGAGGCCGATGACCTGGAGAGCGATGAGGCGGAGCGGGCGGTACCGGTGACAGCGGAGGCGGACGACGAGGCGCTGGGCCGCGCGGTCCGGCGCGCACGGCTCGTACTGTGGGACTTCGACGGTCCGATCTGCCGGCTGTTCGCCCGGTACCGGGCGAGCCGGATCGCCGACGAGATGGTGCGGTGGCTGGCGGACCGCGGCATGGCGGGCCTGCTCTCCCCGCACGAACAGGGGACCGGCGATCCGCAGGCGGTGCTGCGGGCCGTGGACCGCCGGTGTCCCGGCAGCGACCTGGCGGCCGGGCTGGAGGAGTTCTGCACGTCGGCTGAGCTCCGCGCCGTGCCCTCCGCGATGCCCACCGCCTACGCCGATCCGCTGATCCGCACCTGGTCGGCGATCGGGTGCCGCCTGGCCGTCGTGACGAACAACTCCCCGCGTGCGGTCGGTGCCTACCTGGCCGGCCGCGGCCTGTCGCCCTGCTTCTCCCCGCACGTCTACGGCCGCACCCGGGACCTGCACCGTCTCAAGCCCGACCCGTACTCCCTCGACCGCGCCCTGAGCGCCACGAAGGTCCCCGCCCCCGCCACCCTGATGGTCGGTGACTCCCCTTCCGACCTGGCCGCGGCCACGAGCGTCGGCGTCGCCTTCCTGGGTTACGCGAGAAACGACCGGAAGGAGAAGCTGCTGAGGGACGCCGGCGCGCAGGTGATCGTGGGCTCCCTCGAACCGGTACTGCGGGTGCTGGACCGGTAGGCCCGCGACGACCGATAGGCCTGCGACGACCGCGACGACCGCGACGACCGCGAGGGCCGTGACGACCGCGAGGGCCGCGACGACCGCGAGGGCCGTGACGACCGATAGGCCCGCGAGGGCCGTGACGACCGATAGGCCCGCGACGACCGCGAGGGCCGTGACGACCGATAGGCCCGCGACGACCGCGAGGGCCGCGACGACCGCGAGGGCCGTGACGACCGATAGGCCCGCGACGACCGCGAGGGCCGCGAGGGCCGCGACGACCGCGAGGGCCGTGACGACCGATAGGCCCGCGACGACCGCGAGGCCGTGACCACCGCGACCACCGCGAGGCCGTGACCACCGCGAGCGCCGCGAGGCCCGTGCCGGCCGGGGGCCGTCACCCACAGGCCAGGAGCTCACCTACGGCCCGTACGACCGGGAGATACGAGGGGACCACCGCGTCCGCGCCGTTCTGCCGCATCAGCCGTGCGCGTTCCGCATGCCGTGTGAGGCCGAGGAAACCGGTCCCGGCCGACCGGGCCGCCTCGAGGTCGGTGAGCTGGTCCCCGACGAGCAGGCAGTCGGAGGCGGGCACCGCGAGGTGGCGCAGGGCTCGGTGCACGCAGTCCGGATGCGGCTTCATCAGCCGCGCGTCGTGCGGGGAGCGGCCGAACACCCCGTCGAACTCCGGGCCCAGTCCGAGACGGCCGAGCCAGGCCAGGATGGGCTCCTCCGCGTTGTTGCTGACGACGGCCAGGCGCATGCCGAGGTCGAGGAGCAGGCCCACGAGGGTGTGCAGATGATCCGTGGGGGGCGCTGTGCGCACGGCGTCCCATTCCCGGGCCGTGACCGCGGCTTCCGCGAGTTCCAGCGGGCGGGCGCTCGGTTTGGGTACGGATCGTTCGTACATGTCCCTGAGCGGACGGAGGATTCCGTGGGAGTCGTGGCACTCCTCGACCGAGGGGTCGAGAGGTCCCCAGTGTTGCCGGGCCGCCTGCTTGACGTGCTCGGCCACATCCGCTGTCGCCGCGCCCCCGAAGAGATCGCAGACGGGGCCGTCGAAGTCGAACAGCACCACGCGCGCGGACCCGACCGTGCGCAGCAGCCGGGCCTGGCTCTCGGTGGCTTCCCGCCCGAATCCCGTGTCGGTCACCGCGGCAGTCTGCCCCACGGAGTACGGGCGGACAAAGACGACACGGAACGGTGCGGCAGGGTGCCCCGTCCCATCGCCCCATCGGCTCCACCAGGACGGGCAGAGCACAGGGGATGACACCGGCACGGTTCTCCGCGGCCCGCAGGCGAGCGGTGGCGGTGAGCGGCGACGCGAGCCTGGTCACGGGCCCGCTCAGCGGATACCACCACGAGTCCTATGTGGTCCCCCTGCTCGACGGGACGAAGGTGAAGTTCAGGGAGCCACGCCGGTCCGTGCTGTGGTTCGACCGCCGGTACTTCGAGTCGGAGGACGCTCTGCTGCGCTCCCTGAGCGGGCGGGTCGAGCGGGTGCCCGCGGTGCTCGCGAGCGAGGGCGGCCTGAGCGTGCAGACGTTCATCGAGGGACGTACGCTCGCCGCGTCGCACGCGCCGGGACGGCGGGTGCCCGCGGTGATCCTCGGGCAGATCGTGGCGCTGTTCGGCCAGTTGGCGCGGATCACGCCGGGCACGCTGGGGGTGGAACGACGCCGCGGTGCGCGGAACCACTCGGAGGACGGGGACAGCGGCGGGTTCCTGGAGTGGCTGACCGTCTTCGCCGAGCAGCAGGTCTACGAGCAGAACCGCGCCGAGTTCGGTTCCCTCTACCGCGCGCTGGGCGTGCCGGACGACGCGTTCGACCGGCTCAGGAAGCACGTGGCCGGGCTGCGGAAGCGCCCCTTCTGCCTCCTCCACGCGGACCTGCACCGGAAGAACCTCATCGTCGACCCGCAGCAGCGCCTCTGGACGATCGACTGGGAGCTGGCGCTGTTCGGTGACCCCCTCTACGACCTGGCGACCCACCTCCACCTCATGCGGTATCCGGTGCGTCAGGAGCGGAGGATGGTCCAGGCGTGGTGCACGGCCGTCGAGGAGGTCCGCGAGGGAAGCTCGTACGGATACGCGTCGGACCTGCGGCGCCTCCTCGCCTTCAAGAGGGTGCAGTCCCTCTTCACCGACGTCATCCGGGTGGCGCTCTCCCTCGGGGACGCCCCGGGGCCCGACCGGCCGGCCCTGCGGGCCGCCGCGCGGCGACTGCAGGAGGTGCTGGGCGCCGCGGCCGAGCCCCTCGGGCTGGAGAACGTACCGAGCCGCGCGCAGATCGTGGCGGACCTGGCCCGCTGGCACCGCGAACGGGAGGCGCCGTAGCCGGACCGGCCGGGCGGCGCCGGGAGGTGCGCGGCGCCGCCCGGCCGGCACGTGAAGCGGCCCTGTCGTCCGTGGCGAGGGGGAAGCGGTGCCCACCGTCGTGCAGGCGCCGGCCGGCGAGGCCCTCCCGGTCCGGGCGGCGGCCGGCGCCTTTCTCGACTCGCCCGGCCGCCGACGACGGTGGCGGTGGCGGAGGCGGTGGCGGAGGCGGACGACGAGATCGGAGACGCGCTGGTGACGACGCTCACCGCGTCCCGATGTCGTACGTGGTGCCGTCGGTGACGGCCTGTAGTTTGTCCGGGTTGGCCACGTTGTGGATGGCGGTGATACGGCCGTCGGCGTCGAAGTCGAAGGTGACGGTGGCGATCACGCGACCCGGCCCGCTGAACACCATGCCCGGCCCACCGTTGATCCCGACGAGTTCGGCTTTCATGTCGGCGGGCTCGATGCCCTGGTAGGTGACGGTGCCGATGGCCGCGAACCAGGAGGCCACCGTGGCCGCGCCCACGACCGGGCGCAGGGCCTGGCGGACCTTGCCGCCGCCGTCGGTCCACAGGGTGACGTCCGGGGAGAGCAGCTCCATCAGGGCGTTGACGTCCCCGCCGGTCGCGGCGGCGAAGAACCGCTCGGTGGCCTCGCGCTGCCGCGACCGGTCGGCGGCGAAGCGCGGTCGCCGGGCCCGCACGTGCTCGCGGGCCCGGTGCGCGGCCTGCCGCACCGCGGCTTCGGAACGCTCCACCGCCTCGGCGATCTCGGCGTGGCTGAAGTCGAAGACCTCCTTCAGCACGAACACCGCGCGCTCCAGCGGGCTGAGCGTCTCCAGCACCACCATCATGGCCATCGACACCGACTCGGCGTCCGTGACGGCCTCGGCGGCATCCCCGCCGGTGAGGATGGGCTCCGGCAGCCACGGCCCCACGTAGGTCTCCCGCTTGTGCCGGGTGGAGCGCAGCCGTTCCAGTGCCAGGTTCGAGACGATGCGCGTCAGGTACGCCTTGGGGTCGGCCACCTGCGAGCGGTCCGCGGCGGACCACTTGATCCAGGCGTCCTGGACCACGTCCTCGGCATCGGCGGCGCTGCCGAGGAGGCGGTAGCCCACGGAGAACAGCAGCCGCCGGTGCTCGTGGAAGACCTGATGGCCGGGGTGGGCGGTCAGGTTGGTCATCGGGCCTCCCGGACGCGGGTGAAGCGACCTCCGCGGGGCCAGAACGCGCCCGAGGCGGGCATCTTCTTCATACGGCCGTACGTCGGCCAGGGCGAGGCAGTCACCGTCTCCTTGTACCGGACGGCCGTGCGGCCCGTCAGGCAGATCCGGCGGGGGCTGTCGTCGGGGCGTGTGAACTGCACCACGGCGTCACCGCGTCCCAGGCTCACCGGCGTGTGGTAGTAGCCGAAGCGGAACGGCTTGGGCTGCTTCCCCCTGAGTACCCGGTCGATCGACAGCGCGGCGTGCACCCCGGTCGGCATGCCGCCCTGGCAGGTGCCGTGCATGACGCCGTACCCCTGGCGGATCGCGGCCGCGTCGCCGATCGCGTACACCTCCGGGTGGGACACCGACCGCAGCGCGGCGTCGGTGACGACGCGTCCGCGCTCGTCGACGGCCAGCCCGGCGGCGGCCGCCAGCGGCGACACCCGAGTACCGCACGTCCACAGCACCGCGTCGGCGGCGATGGTCTCCCCGCCCGCCAGCTCGACCGTGTCGGGCAGCACCTTGGCCACCTCGACCCCGGCGCGTACCTGGACGCCCAGCCGGTCGAGCGCGGCCTGCACGTACGCCTTGGCCTTCGGGTTCATGGTCGCACCGGGCTCGGCCCGGCCCAGCAGCACGACGTTCAGCTCCGGGTGCCGCTCGGCGATCTCCGCGGCCGACTCGACGCCGGTCAGCCCGCTGCCCGCGACCACCACCGTGCCGCTGTCGAGCCGTGCCAGCCGGTCGGCCAGCAACTCGGCGTCCTGGGCACTGCTCAGGGTGTACGCGTGGTCCTCGACACCCGGCACCGCCGACGTGTCGGCGACCCCGCCCAGCCCGTACACCAACGTGTCGTAGTGCAGCACCCGGTCGTCGTCGATCCGCACGGTCCTCGCGTCCGCGTCCACCGCGGTGACCCAGCCGCGCGAGAACCGCGCGCCCGTGCCCTCCAGCAGCTCCGGGATGCTCAGCTCGGCGAGTGGCTGCCCGGTCGCCGTCATGTGCAGCCGCATGCGCTCGGTGAACCGTTCCTGCGCGTCCACCACGGTCACCCGCACCCCCTCGCGCCGCCGTACCCGGGCCGCGAGCTGGACAGCCGCGGCCATGCCCGCGTATCCCGCCCCCAGGATCACCACGTGGTGCGCGGTCTCCGTGCCGGTCTTCTGCTGTGCGCTCATCGTTCCGTCCTCCTCGGCTCGCTTGCAGACGCCCACCAGATGGGAGCAGGCGGCCCGGACGTGACATGGGGCGGATGTGATGCGCGACACAGTCCGACGGGCTCCCGGCGGGCCCTGTCGTTCCGACGGGCTCCTGGCGGGCCCCTGTCGTCCCGACGGGCTCCCGGCGGGCCCCTGTCGTCCCGACGGGCTCCCGGCGGCCCTTGTCGTTCCGACGGGCTCCGGGCGGGTCGGCTCCGACGGACTCCGGGGGTCAGCGCCGGGCGATCACCTCGGCGACGCGGGTGAACCCGTCCGTGCCGTGCCCGAGCGCGATGACCCGCCGGGCCTGCCCCTCGATCACGCGCATCAGGCTGGCGTCGATGCCGTGCGCCTCGGAGGCGTGGACGACGTGGGCCATGGTCGAGGCGGCCGAGGTGATCGGGTTCAGCTCGCCCGAGTACGTCCCGGCGTCCGTGTCGGCGGCGAACTCGGTGAACAGGGGCGGCAGGATCGCGGCGATGCCCTGGGCGAACGGGGCGAGCTCCGCACCGGTGACGCCCTCCGCGCGGGCCACGGCGAGGGCGTGGACGAAGCCCCCCATCGCCGTCCAGAAGATGTCGAGCAGCGCGACGTCGTAGGCCGCGGCCCGTCCGGCGTCCTCACCGAGGTGGGTGTGGGTGCCGCCGAGCGCCGCCAGCACGGGCTGGTGCTCCCGGTACAGCTCCTCGGGGCCGCTGTGCAGGAACACGGCGTCGGGCGTGCCGATGGTCGGGGTCGGGGTCATGATCGCGCCGTCCAGGTAGCGGATGCCGTGCAGGCCGGCCCACTCGGCCGTGTCCCGGGCGCGGTCGGGGGTGTCGGCGCTCAGGTTCACGACGGTGCGGCCCTTGAGGGCGGCGGTGACGTCCTCCTGGCGCAGTACGGCGTCCGAGGCGTCGTAGTTGACGACGCAGACGACCGTCAGCGGGGAGGCGGCGACCGCCTCCGCGGCCGACGCCGCCGCGACCGCGCCCCGGGCGACGAGGTCGCCGTCCCGGCCCGGGGTGCGGTTCCAGACGGTGGTGCGCAGGCCGGCGTCCAGGAACGCGGCGGCCAGCGCCCGGCCCATCGGGCCGAGCCCGAGTACGGTGACGGCGGCGGGGGACTGGTCGGTGTGCACGGACATGCTTCAACTCCCGTAACGTACTGAGTAATTGCTGGGTGATCGGGTAATCGCTGATGAAGGGGGTACGGCATGGCGCACCGGCGCCACGATCCGAACGTCTGCGGGGTGACCGCTGCGATCGCCGTGATCGAGGGCAAGTGGAAGACCACGCTGCTGTGGATGCTGGAGTCCGGCCCGCACCGGCCGGCCGAACTGCGCCGGCGGGTGCCCGGCCTCACCGAGAAGGTGCTGACCCAGGCGCTGCGCGAGATGGAGGCGGACGGCCTGGTGGACCGGCGGGTGTACGACGTGCTTCCGCTGAAGACCGAGTACTCCCTGACCGCGTTCGGCCGCGACCTCGCCGAGGCCCTTACTCCTCTCTCCGACTGGGGGCACCGGCGGCTGGACAAGCTGGGCGGTCAGGAGATCGGCGCCCGCGCGGCCTCCTGACGTTCACCCGCCCCTTCAGCTTCGGCGGAGAGGGGCGCGCTGCCAAGTACGCACAAAAAGGTGGGTAGGGGCGGGCCGGCCGCGGCCGGCCCGCCTCCGTCGCCCGGTACGTCCGCGTCCTGCGCGCCGTCGCCGCGCCGATCCTCGTCTCCTGGGCCCTCGGCGCGTCCCCGGGCCGCCACGACAACCCCGGCCGGAGCCGTCGCGGTGAAGCCGGCCGCCGCCGGCCGGCCGTTGCGTTCGCACACCTCTCGCCGGCCCGCGCCCGTCGACCCGGAACGCCTCGGCCGAGGCACCCGCCCCACCTTCCCGTGTTCCTTTTGTCTGCCCTGCGGGTTTCCGCATTGCCGAGTTCCGAACAATGGGCACGGTTCAACGCGCATCGCCGAGTGGGGAGGATTCCACCGCACGGATGAACGGCCGAGAGAATTCCACAGGACAGCTGCGGAAAGTCCCTCGGCCGCATCGAATGCCGGACGGGTGGAAAGGCGGTGGCGTCGGTGGCCGGAACGGCCGTGGTGACCGGGGCGAGCAGCGGAATAGGCGCGGCGACGGCGCGCCGGCTGGCGAAGAACGGATTCGACGTGGTCGCCGTCGCGCGCCGTACGCAGCGGCTACGGCAGCTGGCCGAGGAGACCGGCGCACGACCGTACCCGCTCGACGTCACCGACGACGGGGCCGTACGGCGTCTCGCCGCCGAACTCGGCTCCTGCGACGTCCTGGTGAACAACGCGGGCGGCGCCCTGGGGGCGGAATCCGTGGCCGAGGCGGACGCGGCGGACTGGGAGCGGATGTACGCGGTGAACGTGCTGGGAACCCTGCGCGTGACCCAGGCCCTGCTGCCGTTGCTCAGGGCCGGCCAGGGCGGCACCGTCGTCACCGTGACCTCCACCGCGGCCTTCACCGCCTACGAGGGAGGCGGCGGCTACTGCGCGGCCAAGTACGCCGAGCGCGCGCTCACCGAGACGCTGCGCCTGGAGCTGAGCGGCGAGCCCGTCCGGGTGATCGAGGTGGCGCCCGGCATGGTCATGACCGAGGAGTTCGCCCTCAACCGGATGCGCGGCGACGCGGAGCGGGCCTCGGCGGTCTACGAGGGTGTCGACCGTCCCCTCACCGCGGACGACGTCGCCGAATGCGTCGCGCTGGCGGTGGGGCTGCCCCAGCACGTCAACGTCGACCGGCTCGTGGTCCGGCCGCTGGCCCAGGCGGCCCAGCACAAGCTGCACCGCGGCCCGCTGTTCCAGGCCTGACCAGCCCTTGCAGGCCTGACCACCCCTTGCAGGCCTGACCAGCCCTTCCAGACCTGACCAGCCCTTCCAGGCCTGATTTCCCCTTCCACCTCCCTCACCCCCTCATCCGCACCAGCCGAGGAGTGCGACCACGTGAAGCTCCACCGTGACGAGCTGACCCCCCAGATGCAGGAGTACGCGCGGTTCGACGACCGCGGCGAAGCCCGCTACCTGCCCTACCTCATGTACTTCCACCGGGCCGATTACCGGTCCTCCGTCATCAACACGGACCGGGCGGGCTTCCGCGTCTCGCACGGCCCGGACGGAGAGACGGCCTCCGCGGCCGGCCGCGTGCCCGCCGGTCCGGTGCGGTTGATCTCGGGCAGCTCCACCGTGCTCGGCATCGGCGCCACCAGTGATGCCACCACCCTCGCCTCCCGGTTGTGGGGCAAGCACGCCCCGTCCGCGCCGTGGCTCAACTTCGGCGGACGCTGCTACAACTCGACCCAGGAACTGCTGCTGTTCACCCTCTACCGCCACCTGCTGCCGGAGATCGAGGAGATCGTCGTCTTCTCGGGGCTCAACGACCTGACCGTCGGCAGGCTGCCGGAGTGGCAGCAGGGCGACCACGGCGCGTTCTGGTTCTGCGGTGAGTACTTCGACAAGATGGAGGAGCTCCGCGAGAGCAACCGCAAGGCCGCCGGCAACAAGCTCCTGGGCCGCCGCGCCGAGCGCCGCCGCACCATCTCCACCCACGACGACGTGCGTCGCGACATCCCGGCGGTCATCGACTCCGCCGCCGAGCTGACCCTGCGCCACCTGGAGAGCTGGCGGCGGCTGGCCGGGCCGGCGGCCCGGCTGACGTACGTACTGCAGCCGATGGCGCTGTGGATGCGGGACCGGCACGCGCCGCAGGAGCAGCTGCTCTTCGACGAGATCGACCACATCTCCAAGCTGGGCACCTGGGAGGCCCTCTACGGCGACATCTCCCGCAAGGAGGTCGCCCGCGCCTTCTCCGAGCAGCTCCGGGCCGGCTGCGAGAAGCTCGGCATCCGCTACGTCGACCTCAACCCGGTCGTGGCCGAGGAGGTCACCGAACGGGACTGGATCTTCGTGGACAGGGCGCACTACACCGACCACGGCTACGACCTGGTGGCCCGCGTTCTCGCCGAAACGCTCGCACTTTCCTGACCCTCCTTTTCCCTTTCGGTTCTTCTGGCAATTCCCCTTGAGAGAAGGTGATGACGCGTGTCCCTTCTGCGGAAGCTCGCGGACGTCCTGTTCCGGCGCAAGAAGCGCGCCAACCGTAAGAACGACGCATCCATCTATCCCATGTTCTGACGCGTTCCCGCGGAGAAACAGGCCGTTCGAAAGGAGAAGGATGTACGACGACGGCGGCCCCGCCCGGGTCGTGTACGCGTACGCCGCCGATCCCGAGGCATCGCTGCCGGACGGCGGATTCGTCGAGGAGGTCCGCACCGAACTGCGCCGGGCGGCCGTCGCGGACGGCCCGCTCGACGACCTCGTGGTGCGGGCGGCCGACTGGGCGGCGGCCGAAAGCAAACGATTCACAGGCCTGCTCGACGCCGGGCACCGGGAGGGCCGGCCCACCGGGCACGAGGAGGTGCTGGTACGCCGTGCCGTCCTCGGCTGCTCCCCGCTCTCCCTCGTCTCGGGTGCCTGGCTGCAGTGGCTGAGCGCGCCGGGCAACTTCGAGGTCCCCGTGGTGCTGCGGATCCTCGCGCTGTACGCCTCCGACGTGGGCGCCGGACATCCGCACGCCTCCCGGGGCAGCGCCTTCCTCGAGCTGCTGCGCAGGCTGCGGCTCGCGGAGCACGCGGTACCGGCGGCCCGGCTCACCGGCGACCAGCGCATTCCCGAGACGGCGTTCCGGCTGCCCAGCCTGCTGCTGGCGATGAGCAGGCGTCCGGACGAGTTCCGCGACGAACTGCTCGGCGCCGACCTGTGCCTGCGCACGGTCGGCCTGCTGCCCGCCCTCAGGATGGTCAGGCTGGCCCGTCCGGCCGGCACCGACTGGGAGGCGGTGGACCCCTCGGTGCCGCGGGACGACGTCGCGGAGCGGCCGGAGCTCCAGTGCCGGGCCCTGGTCGACGAGCTGGTCGAGGAGGGCGGCCACCGGGCCGCGGCCGCGGTGGGCCGGGGCTTCGCCTGGACGCTGGGGGCGCTGCGCGAGTGGTCCGGGGCGCTGTACGCGGAGCTGGTCGCGGCCGGAGACCCGGCGTTCGACATGGCGGAACTGATGCGGCAGCGCTCCCGTGAGGGCTCCGTGTACCACCACCAGTTCCAGCTGGAGGGCAAGCCCCTCGCCCGCTGGCTCGCCGAGTGCCGTACCGACGCGGGCCCGCTGCTGGACGCCCTGGCCCGCAGCAGACTCGTCAAGCCCGGCCGGTCGCACGCCAGCTCGCTGGTGCGCGGGCTGGTCGGTGAGCGCGGGCCGATGTTCCGGGTGTTCTCACCGGAGGACCTGAACGTCATCCGGCGGTGGATCGACTCCTTGCCGGCGGCACCCCAGAGCCCCGCCCGCACCGAGACCCGTACGGAGGGCACGCCCGCCGCTCCCGCCGCGGTGGCCGCCGCCCTCCGCGCCGGCCACCGCTCGCCGGGCCGCGCCCCTTCCTCCGTACGCGAGGCCTACACCCTGCTGATGCGCCGCACCGACACCCCGGAGCTGCGGGCCTGGGCCAAGCGGTACGTCGCCGGCTGGCTGGCCCGGTCGCGGCACGGTATGGACGAGCGGACCATGCCGCTGCCGGAACGCTGGACACGGGAAGGACTGCGGCCCTGGCTCCAGGACCGGCACGACCGGCACGGGGCGGAGTTCGAGGAGAACGCCGAGGTGCCGCTGCCCTCCCGGGAAGCCGTCGTCGACGACACCGTGCAGACGGCGCCGCTGACCCTGATCGACGGCAGCTGGCTCCAGGGGTTCACCGACTACGAGCAGGCGTCCTCGGAGATCGGGCACTCGCTCTTCGAGACGTACTGGGACGAACTCGGCAACGGCGAGCCCCGGCTGAACCACCCGCTCATCTACCGGGACGTCCTCGAGGAGATGGGCGTCGACCTGCCGCCCACCGCCTCGGCGGAGTTCGCCCGCTGGCCCGGCTTCCGGGACGAGTCGTTCGAGCTGCCGGTGTACTGGCTGTGCGTCGGCCGGTTCCCGAGGACGTTCCTGCCCGAGGTGCTCGGGCTGAACCTGGCGATGGAGCTGTCGGGAGTCGGCGGCACCTACCGCCGGGCCCGGCTCGCGCTGAAGGCGTACGGCTTCAGCACGCGCTTCGTCGACATCCACAACACCATCGACAACGTCGCCACCGGGCACTCCGCGTGGGCCGCGGACGCGGTGGACACCCTTATGGCCGCCCTGCCCGAGACCCCCGGTCCAGGCGGCCGGGCGGAGACCTGGCAGCGCGTGCGGGTGGGCTACCGCTCGCTGAACCCGCCGAGCGGCGTGGGCGCCCGGCTGGCCGCCCGCCGCGGGCGGCTGGCCGGCCGGCGGGGATGAGGCAGCGCCCGATCGCAAGGACCACAACCCGCACACCAATTCCGTGGAGGAACGCAGCGGTGTCTGACCTGATCCTGGGAGTGTCGGCCTTCTACCACGACAGCGCCGCGGCGCTGATCGCCGACGGCGTGCCTGTCGCGGCTGCCCAAGAGGAACGTTTCAGCAGGCGGCGGCACGACCCCTCCTTCCCCTCGGCGGCCGTTCGCTACTGCCTCGAGGAAGCGGGCGCACGCCTGGACGACGTGTCCGCCGTCGCCTACTACGAGGACCCGCGGCTGAAGTTCCGCCGGGTCCTGGCCACCTTCCTCGGCGCCGCCCCGACCGGCTTCGCGTCCTTCCGCGACACCCTCCCCTCCTGGCTCGGGCCGGGCGGCAAGCTGCGCACCGCCGACCGGGTGCGGGCCGAACTCGCCGCCCTGGGCCTGGGCCGGGTGCCGCGGCTGTCCGTGCGCCGCCACCACGAGTCGCACGCCGTGTCGGCCTTCTTCCCCAGCCCCTACGAGTCCGCCGCCGTGCTGTGCATCGACGGCGTCGGCGAATGGGCCACGACCACCCTGTGGCACGGCCGCGGCACCGACCTGACCCCCCTCGCGGAACTGCGCTTCCCGCACTCGCTGGGGCTGCTGTACTCGGCGTTCACCTACTTCTGCGGCTTCAAGGTCGACTCCGGCGAGTACAAGCTGATGGGCCTGGCCCCCTACGGCAGGCCCCGCTACGCGAACCTCATCCGCGAGCAGCTCATCGACATCAAGGCCGACGGCTCCTTCCGCCTGGACATGCGGTACTTCGCGTACCTGCGCGGCCAGGTGATGACCGGCCGGGGCTTCGAAAAGCTCTTCGGCGGACCCCGGCGAGACCCCGAGGGCCCGCTCACAGAGCGCGAGTTCGACCTCGCCGCCTCCGTGCAGGCCGTCACCGAGGAGGTCGTGCTGCGGCTGGCGCGGACCGCGCGTGAACGCACCGGCGAGTCCAAGCTGTGCCTGGCGGGCGGTGTCGCCCTCAACTGCGTCGCCAACGGCAAGATCATCGACGCCGGGATCTTCGACGAGGTGTGGATCCAGCCGGCCGCCGGTGACGCCGGCGGCGCGCTCGGCGCGGCCCAGGCCGTCGCCATGGAACGCGGGGTGCGCCGCGACCACCTTGCCACCGGACGCGACGCGATGAGCGGCTCGCTCCTCGGGCCGGGCTACGACGACGAGGAGATCGCCGCCTACCTGGAGTCCCGCGGCATCCCGCACCAGCGGCTGGACCCCGACACGCTGGCCAAGGCGGTCGCGGAAGGGCTGGCCGAAGGGAAGATCGTCGGCTGGTTCCAGGGCCGTATGGAGTTCGGGCCGCGTGCCCTGGGGGCCCGCTCGATCATCGGGGACCCGCGCAACCCGGACATGCAGTCCACCATGAACTTGAAGATCAAGTTCCGTGAGTCGTTCCGCCCGTTCGCGCCCGCGGTGCTGGCTCCCGACGCCACCGACTACTTCGACCTGCCGCAGGAGAGCCCGTACATGCTCGTGGTCTCCCAGGTCACGGCGGCCCAGCGGCTCGACGCCGACAGCGCCGGTGCCGGCGGCCTCGACCTGCTCAAGGTGCACCGCTCGACCATCCCCGCCGTCACCCACGTCGACCACTCGGCGCGGGTGCAGACGGTCACCGAGCACAGCAACCCCGCCTACCACCGGCTGCTGACCGCCTTCAAGGCCCGCACCGGCTGCCCGGTACTGGTCAACACGTCCTTCAACGTGCGCGGCGAGCCCATCGTGAACACCCCGGACGACGCCTACACCTGCTTCATGCGCACCAACATCGACATGCTCGCGCTCGGCAGCTTCCTGCTGGAGAAGAGCGCCCAGCCCGCCTGGTCGGAGGAGCACGACTGGCGCGCCGAGATCCCCCTCGACTGAGCACCACGTCCCACCACGCCTCACGTACCCCGGCGCCCCGCCCGGGTGCAGGGAGAACGGACCGCCCATGCGCACCTTCCTGCTCTTCCTCGTCTACTGCCTCGTAGTGACGCCCGTCGGCCTGCTCGGCCGCGTCGTCAAGGACCCCCTGGCCCGCAGCCGGCCCTCCGGTACGACGACCTACTGGATCCCGTCGGCCCCGTCACAGGCCCGCTGAACGGCGAGCGGCGGAGACGAGCCCAAGACCGATCGGAGGACAAACGATGACCAGCCTGCTCCAGTTCGCCCGGCACCGCATCGACGACAGCGTCCGGGACCTGCTGGACAAGGAGATTTCGGAACGCGTCTCGGAGACCCGACTGGACTCCGATCTCGACGACGCCATCCTCGCCGGCATCGGCGCGTACGCGCTCAGCCGCCATCTCCCCGGTGACGTGCTGCAGAGCGTCCAGGTGTTCACCGCGGCCGCGCGGCACGCCCTGGTGCTGTCCAACCTGCCGGCCCAGGACTTCCCCGCCACCCCGGTGAGCGGCTTCGGGAACGAACCCGAACTGGCCGTCACCAACGCCATCCACCTGGGGCTGATCCGCCTGATCGGCGGCACGCCCTTCGCCGTCGCCTACGAGAACGACGGCCACCTCATCCGCAACGTCGTACCGAACCCGTCGGCCTGCGGCACGACCAGCTCCTGGGGTGCCGACTCGGAGTTCTTCTGGCACACCGACAACCCCCACCAGCCGTTCGGCAGGCCGGGCTCCGACCCTCGTCTCTACACCCCGCCGTACCTGACCTTCTACGCGGTACGCAACGAGGAGCAGGTCCCCACCGAGATCGCCGCGCTCGACGACGTCGTCGTGCGTCTGGACGCCGATACCCGGCAGATCCTGCAGACCGCCCAGTTCGAGGTCGGCGCGCCGGACTCCAACGACGGCGGGGTCACCGGCCCGCTGCGCGAGGCCGCGATCCTCGAACCCGACGGCACGGGCCGCCACCGCGCCCGCTACGACCGCGGCACCACCCGCGGCGTCACCGACCGCGCCCGGACCGCCCTGGACAGCTGGTGCGAGGCGCTGGCCACCATCCCGGCTGCCGAACTCGTCCTGGACACCGGCGACTTCATGATCTTCGACAACCACCGGGTGCTGCACCGCCGCAAGGCCTTCACCCCGCGCCCCGACGCAACCGCCCGCTGGCTGCGCCGCTGCTACGCCGCCTGACGCCGACCGTCCTGAACACCCGCACGGAGGAAACCCCATGAACAAGTACCGCGTGGCCGTCGTCGGCGGCCGCCCGGCCCCGATCGCCGGCGCCAAGCAGCTCGGCATCGACGTCGTCCTCGTCCATGAGGAGGGCGCCTACGACCCGGCCATCGCCGAGCACTGCGAGCGCATCGTGCACGTCCCCATCGCCGACGGTCAGGCCGTCCTCGACGTACTGAAGCCGCTGCACGACGAGCGGCCGTTCGACCGGGTGCTCACCACCACCGAACCGGCCGCCGAGTCCACCGGGTTCGTCGTCGACTCGCTCGGCCTGCCCGGTGTCACCGAGGCCACCGCCCGCGCCCTCAAGGACAAGGCGCTCACCCGCGAACTGCTCGACAAGCACGGCCTGAGCCCTGTGCGTTACCGGATGGTCAACAGCGCCGCGGAGATAGCCGACTTCCGCGCCGAGGTCGGCGAACGGATCATCGTCAAACCGGTGGACGGTGTGGCCAGCCTGCACATCCACCCCGTGGACGGCACCGAGGACGCCGAACGGGCCTGGCAGGCACTGCGCGAGGCGGACATCAGCGCCGTCATCGCCGAGGAGTACCTCGACGGCCCGGTGGTCAGCGTCGACTCCTTCTCCTACGAAGGCCGTCACCTGCCCATCGGCTACTCCGAGTACCGCATGAACGAGCGGTACGTCGAATGGGAGGTCAGCACGCCCAGCCGGTACGCCCGGCCGTGGCTCGCCGAGCTCCGCGAGCTCACGCCGAAGCTGCTGGACGCGGTGGGCCTCACCGAGGGCCCCTCGCACAGCGAGTTCGTGCTGACCGAGAAGGGCCCCCGGGTCCTGGAGTCGCACGCCCGGCTGGCCGGCAGCGGCGCACCCGAACTGGTCCGGCGGGCCTTCGGGCTGGACCTGAACCGGATGTTCCTCACCGTTCCGCTCGGCATCGACGCGTTGCCCGCCACCTCGCCCGAACCGCTGGGCGGCGCTGCCGTACGGTTCTTCACCCCCGAGCCCGGCACGGTCACCGCCGTCGAGGTCGCCGAGGACGCCGCCGACGAGGTGCGCAGGATCCCCGAGGGCGAGGTGCTGTACGTCTTCCTGCCCTACCTCGACGAGTTCCGGGACACCGAGGTGGCCGCGGTGATCGGCAAGGCCGTGGGCGAGACCGTGCCCCCGCTGCTCACCGTCGCCGACTGCGTCTCCGGGTATGCCATCGCGTCCGGGCGGGATGCCGACGACGCCGTGGCCAAGACCGAGGCCGTCAACGCGAGGATCCGCTTCGAGACGCGCTGAGCACGCCTTCTTCCGACTCCGGCCGGGTGGCCGGGCCCCGCATCCGCCGGCGCCCGGCCGCCCGGTCCCGCCTTCGTGTGCGCCCGACCGCCGCCTGGCCGCGACGTCCCTCGAGGCCTCCGGCCCGCACCGACCACTGGGAGGGAACCGCCCGTGAACCCCATCGCCGCTTCCGCCGCCCCGGCGGGTAGCCCCGCACCGGACCCCGTCACCCAGCTGAACTCCGCCCGGCTGCTCGTGGAGGAGCGGTACACCGACGAGCAGCCGCTGATCCGGGCCGCTCTCCACCTGATCGACTGCGCGACCGACATCGTCGCCGGACTGCCCGAGCCCGACCTCGACGTCTGCCGCGACGCCCTCGGCTCCGCCCGCGCCGCCGTGGTCTCGGCGACCTACGCCGTGGGCCGGGTCCGCGACCTGGCCGTGCCCGGAACGGAGCGCGCATGAGCCACCACATCGTCGTCCTCCACCGCTGGCGCGACCGCCACGCCCACTACGAGGACTACCTGGACCACCGCACCCACCGCGTCACCTACGTCACCACCCGCCTCGCCCTGGACTCCGTACCCGCCGGCGCCGCGGCCGCCCTGGTCGTCCCCGCCACCGACGACACCGCGGCGGTCTGGCGCGCGGTGACCGAACTGCGCGCCCGCTTCGGCCCGCCCGCCCGGCTCCTGGCGCTCAACGAGGGTGACCTCGACACCGCGTCCGTCATCCGCGACCGCCTCGGCTGCGCCGGCCAGACACCGGCCGAGCTCGCCCGGTTCCGCGACAAACTGACCATGAACCAGCTCGTGTCCGGCGCGCGCGTACCCACCCCCCGCTTCGCGGACGCCCCCGACGAGCACGCCGTCCGCGCGTTCGCCGACCGTCACGGCCTGCCCGTCGTGGTCAAGCCGCGCCGGGGTACCGCCAGCCGGGGCGTCGTACGCCTCGACTCGCCCGCCGACCTGCCGCGGCTGCGGGCCCTGCCGTCCGAACCGCGCCTGGTGCAGGAGTACTGCCCGGACGACATCGTCCACATCGACGGCCTGTGGACGGGTGACCGCCTGGGACCGTGGCGGGCCTCGCGCTACGTCAACACCTGCGTCGACTTCACCCAGGGCCAGGCACTCGGCTCCGTCGAGATCGACGACCCGGAACTCCTGGACCCGCTCGGCGAGTTCACCGCACGGGTCGCGGGCGCGCTCAGCTCCGAGCCCTGGGTCTTCCACCTGGAGGCGTTCGTCGGCACCCGCGCCGACGGCCGGCCCGCGATCCGGTTCCTGGAGGCGGGTTACCGGGTGGGCGGCGCGGAGATCCCGTTCGTCTGGCGGGAGGTGCACGGCATCGACCTGATGCGGGCGGCCGCCGACATCCAGCTCGGCCGGACCCCCGACCTCCCCGTGCCCGAGCGGTGGCGCACCGGCGGCTGGCTGCTCGTGCCGTCCCCGGTCCCGCCCCCCTGCCGGGTGGTCGGACACGACCTGCCCGCCCCGCAGGACCCCGCCGAGGCGCCGTACGCCGTGGTCGTCCCCGAGGCCGGCCGGGTCATCCCCCGTGTCGGCGGCTACGAGCACGTCGGCGCCCGCTTCCGGTTCCGCGGCGACTCCAGCGGGGAGGTCGAGAAGGCGGTCCTGCGCACGGCGGCCCAGTTCCGCCTGGAGTGCGCCCCCGAGACCGCGGTCCACGGCGGCGGGGGCCGCCCGGCGTGCGGACTGGACCGATGAGCGGCCGCGGACCCGCTGCGGCCGTACTCGTCCTGGAGGACGGCCGGGCGTTCCGGGGGCGTGCGTACGGGGCGCTGGGGACGGCCTTCGGCGAGGCGGTGTTCTCGACGGGCATGACCGGCTACCAGGAGACGTTGACGGACCCCTCGTACGACCGCCAGATCGTCGTCGCGACCGCCCCGCAGATCGGCAACACCGGCTGGAACGACGAGGACGACGAATCGAGCCGGATCTGGGTGGCGGGGTACGTCGTGCGCGACCCCGCGCGCGTGCCGTCCAGCTGGCGGGCGAGACGCTCGCTGGACGAGGAACTGGTCAGGCAGGGCGTGGTCGGCATCTCCGGCATCGACACCCGTGCGCTGACCCGCCACCTGCGCGAGCGCGGCGCCATGCGGGCGGGAGTCTTCTCCGGTGAGGCGATCGGGCCCGAGCCGGACCTCGTCGCACGTGTACGGGAGCAGCCGCACATGAAGGGCGCGAACCTGTGCGCCGAGGTCGCCACCACCGAGGCGTACGTCGTCCCGGCGATCGGCGAGAAGAGGTTCACCGTCGCCGCCGTCGACCTCGGTATCAAGGGCATGACGCCGCGCCGGATGGCCGAGCGCGGCATCGAGGTGCACGTGCTGCCCGCCACGGCGACCGTCGAGGACGTCTACGCCGTCAACCCCGACGGTGTCTTCTTCTCCAACGGCCCCGGCGACCCGTCCACCGCCGACCACCCCGTCTCCGTCATGCAGGGCGTCCTGGAGCGCGGCACCCCGCTCTTCGGCATCTGCTTCGGGAACCAGATCCTCGGCCGCGCGCTGGGCTTCGGCACCTTCAAGCTGAAGTACGGCCACCGCGGCATCAACCAGCCGGTGCAGGACCGTACGACCGGCAAGGTCGAGGTGACCGCGCACAACCACGGGTTCGCGGTCGA
>NZ_JBNGGE010000039.1:0-81148 GCF_049975785.1 Streptomyces sp. WG7 | reverse complement strand
CCCCACCCCCCCCCCCCGCCCCCCCCCCCCCCCCCCCCTCCCCCCCCCCCCCCCCCCCCCCCCCCCCCCCCCCCCCCGCCCCGGGGGCGGCCCCCCCCCCCCCCCCCCCCCCCCCCCCCCCCCCCACCGCCGTCCCGTACGCGCACACCTCGGTGCCCACGTCCGCCGCCTCCGTCACGTCGAAGCGGAACGCCAGCACCGCGTTGGCCCCCCGCGCGCGTGCCTGCTCGACCAGCCGCTCCATCGCCTGGTTACGGGTCTCCACCAGCGTCTTCGTCAGCCCGCGCAGCTCACCGCCGACCAGCGACTTCAGCCCGGCGCCGATCTGGCTCCCCAGGTGACGGGAGCGCACGGTCAGCCCGAAGACCTCCCCGAGCACCTCCTGCACGCGGTGGCCCGGCAGGTCGTTCGTGGTCACCACGAGGACCTCGGGTTGAGGACCCTGGCCGCCGCCGTATTCTTCAATACCCATGGTTCTCAGGTTTCCCCGGGGAGCGTCACAGTGCACCCCCAGGACCCCCGTGGAACCTGGACTGCCGTGGCTGCGTTGTAGGTTTGGGCAGCCAGGTCCAGCCCGCCTTCCCCAGCAGCAGGAGCCACAATCCCGTGACCACGCTTGCGCTCGGCCCCGAGTGGCTCAGCCCGGACTATCTGATCGAGACCTTCAGCCTGCCCGGCATCCTGCTCATCGTCTTCGCCGAGTCCGGACTCTTCGCCTTCCTGCCCGGCGACTCGCTGCTGTTCACGGCGGGTCTCTTCGTGGCCGAGGGCAGTTACATCACCCAGCCGCTGTGGCTGGTGTGCACCCTGATCGTGCTGGCCGCCGTCATCGGCGACCAGGTCGGCTACATGATCGGCAAGTTCTTCGGCCCGAAGCTCTTCAGCCGTCCCGACTCCAAGCTCTTCAAACAGGAGAACCTGGAGAAGGCCCACGAGTTCATGGAGAAGTACGGCCCCAAGGCGATCGTCCTGGCCCGCTTCGTGCCGATCGTGCGCACCTTCGCCCCCATCGTGGCGGGCGCCGGCCGCATGAAGTACCGCACCTTCCTCACGTACAACATCATCGGTGGCGTGGCCTGGGGCTCGGGTGTCACCCTCGCCGGCTACTGGCTCGGCCAGATCGAGTTCATCCGGAAGAACGTCGAGCCCATCCTCGTCCTGATCGTCGTGCTCTCGGTCGTCCCGATCGCCATCGAGTACGTCCGCGAGCGGGGCAAGAAGAAGCGCGCCGCCGCGACCGAGCCGCCCGCGGTCCAGCAGCACCAGCACCAGCCGCAGCCCCAGTACCCGGTCATGGACGACGCCACGACCCAGCTCCGCCGCGTGGACCCGTACCCGCCCCAGCAGCCCCAGCAGACGTACGAGCAGTCCTACGGCCAGCAGCAGCCGTACGTCCAGCAGCCGTCCCCGCAGAACTACGGCCAGCAGCCCTACGGCGACCAGCAGAGCGGGCCGTACCCCTACAACCAGGGACGCTGAAGCCCGCCCAGGGCCGCGGAGCCGCGCCGACGTGCGGCCCCGCGGCACGGCGCGGCCAGCCACGACGAGCCGGCGGCCGCCGGCGAGCGGAACACCCCGAGCTCGTGGGCGGCCGGCGCCGGCTAGAACCCTCGCGTCCGCTTCGCCGCCCGGCGCCCCGCCGCACTCGCGGCGCCGGGCACCTTCAGGAACAGCCGCGAGATCTCCCCGCCGAGATTCACCCCGATGGCGATGGCCATCGCGAGCGCCACGGCCGTCGACAGGGACACCAGCCCCCTGTCGACCTCGCTCTGCGCGATCGCCAGCAGCCCGAAGTACGTCGCCGAACCGGGCAGCAGCGGCCCGATCGCCGCGGTCGTGTACGGCAGCGCCGACGCGAACCGGTATCGGGACATGAGCTGCCCGAACAGGCCCACGAGCCCCGCCGCGGCGGCCGTGGAGGCCACCGGCGAGATGCCGCCGGCGATGTGCATGGCGCCGTACACGCTCCACGCGACGCCGCCGTTCAGGGTCACCGCCAGCACGGTGGACCGTTCCTGCTGGAGCAGGATCGCGAAGGCCAGCGACAGCAGCATCGACGCGCCGATCTGGACGACGGGCTCGTCGCCCGTGCCCAGCGCGGCGTCCGGATTCAGCTCGGCGCCCAGCTGGACGCCGAAGTACAGGACGATCAGCACCCCGGCGACGATGCTGACGAAGAAGTACATGACCTCCAGCAGGCGCGCGGACGCGGTGATGTAGAAGCCGGTCAGCCCGTCCTGCACCCCCGCGACCAGCGCCCGCCCCGGCAGCAGCGCGAACAGACCACCGGTGATGACCGCGGACGCCTTCACGTCGACGTGTGTCACCGTGAGCGCGACCCCCATCGCGGCCGGCGGCATCGCGGCCACCGCGAACTGGTAGAACTCCGGCAGCCCGCGCCCGGCGCACAGCCAGGCCAGCCGGTCGCCGAGCATCGAGCCGAGCATGGCCGCGACGAACACGGTCAGCCCACCGCCGACGAGCACCGACGCCGCGCCCGCGAGCAGTCCGCTCGCCGTGGTCAGCACCCAGGTGGGGTACGGGTGCCGGTTGCGGCGCATCTCCGCGAGGCGCCGGTAGGCCTCCTCCAGGGAGATGTTCGTGTCCGGGTCGCTGAGGTCGTCCACCAGGTGGAACACGGCCGCGAGCCGCGTGTAGTCGGTGCCCCGGCGGCGTACCGTCCGCGACGCCGTCACCGGGTCCTCGACCAGGGAGGGCTGGTGGGAGATCGACAGCAGGGTGAAGGTGACGTTCGGCTCGCAGCGGTCCAGGCCGTAGGAGCGGCAGACGGCGAACATCGCCGCCTCCACGTCCTCGGCGCCCTCGCCGCCCGCCAGCAGCAGCTCCCCGATACGCAGGGTCAGGTCGAGCACCCGCGGCACGGCGGGGCCCGTTTCGTCGTCGTGGCGCTGCGCCGTCTCGGGCGCGGGCCGTTCGGCCACCGGCATGCGCAGCATGGCGCGCATGCGGTCCTGCCAGGGCACGTCCGTCAGGTTCACCGCCGGGAAGCCGCTCGCCGGGGTGAACGTGGTCGGCGCGGTCCACGCGCTGTACGTGCTCGGCGTGGCGAACGCCGACCCCTCACCCTCCGGGGGCGCCGCCGGGGGCGCGTCCAGGCCCTCGGGCAGCGCGAACTCCGAGGTCGTCTCGGACTCCGTGCCGGTGGGCCGCGGGACGGCCAGCCCCTGCGGGATCTCGAACTCGGACGTCGTCGACGACTCGCCGTCGGCCGGTGCCGCGACCCCACCGGGCTGCCGGAAGGCACTGCGGGCCTCGTCCGACTGCGGTTTGCGGTCCTCCGCCTCCGTCACCTGCGCAACGCTCCCTGGTTCGAACACACCCTCCTGTAACCCTCAGTATGCGTACCCAAACGTGAACGGGCCGCACGCTTCACGCGTGCGGCCCGTTACGGGAGGGGTGCCTGATCAGTGGCCGCCCTGGTCCTTGAAGCGCTTGTAGGACCGCTCGATCTCGGCCTCGGCGTCGGTGCGGCCCACCCAGTCGGCGCCCTCGACGGACTTGCCGGGCTCCAGGTCCTTGTAGACCTCGAAGAAGTGCTGGATCTCCAGGCGGTCGAACTCGGACACGTGGTGGATGTCACGCAGGTGCTCCACACGCGGGTCGGTCGACGGCACGCACAGCAGCTTGTCGTCGCCGCCGGCCTCGTCCGTCATCCGGAACATGCCGATCGCGCGGCAGCGGATGAGGCAGCCCGGAAAGGTCGGCTCGTCCAGGATGACCAGCGCGTCCAGCGGGTCACCGTCCTCGCCGAGGGTGTTCTCGACGAAGCCGTAGTCGGTCGGGTAGGCGGTCGAGGTGAACAGGCGGCGGTCCAGGCGGATACGACCGGTCTCGTGGTCCACCTCGTACTTGTTCCGCGAACCCTTCGGGATCTCGATCGTGACGTCGAACTCCACCGGACGCTCCTCCATGATCAGCACATAGTTCTGGTGATTAAGTGTCCCTCACGCAGGTGGGTGATCGCGAAAGGGGCTGGTGATAGTGCCAGAGCTGAGGCCTTGGCGGGCCGCGGGACCGCACGAGGCGCGGGCCGCGGGCGCCGTACGTCCGCGTCTCGCACGCGCCGCGCGGGCCGTGGCGCCGCAGTTCGCGCGGGTCACGAGGCCGAAGACCTGGCAGTACACCGCCGGTGCCGCCACCGCCGGGCTGGCTCTCGCCGCCGGTGTGGTGACCGCCGTCGGCCCCTGGGACTCCATGGGTCAGCGTACGGCCGAGCGGGACCGGGCCGTCGCCATGGAGCACGCGGGTGGCGCAGATCACGGTCGCGGATCCGGGGGCTCCGGTACGGGGTCCGGGGCGCCCCGCCCCGCGCCCAGCGCCGGCTCCGTCCTGGCCGGCCTCGGCGGCACCGCCGGCGGTGCGCCGGACGGCGTGAAGGCCGGGCCGGGCGGCACGGCCCTCGCCGACGCGCTCGGACCGCTGCTGGACGACCCGGCGCTCGGCACCCGCCGCGCGGCGTCCGTCGTCGACCTCACCACCGGCGAGCGCCTCTACGGCCTCGACGCCGACGTCCCCCTGACGCCCGCCTCCACCACCAAGATCGCCACCGCCGTCGCCGCCCTCACCGCCCTCGGCCCCGACCACCGCCTCACCACCCGCACCGCCCTGGAGGCCGACACCGGCGAACTCGTCCTGGTCGGCGGCGGCGACCCCACCCTCACCGCGCGCGAGGACCGCGAGGACGACGGGGGCACCTCCCGCGCCGGGAACGGGGAAGACGCGGAAGACCCCGCGAGCCCGCGCACGCGCGCCGGGAGCGGGGAAGGGCCCGCGAGCCTGCGCACGCTCGCCGAGAAGACCGCCGCCGCCCTGAAGAAGCGGGACGTGCGCAAGGTGACGCTGTCGTACGACACGGCGCTCTACGCCGGTACGGAGAAGCACCCGATCGGCGACAACGAGAACCTCGCCGACGTCACCGCCCTGATGGCCGACGAGGCCCGCACGGACGACTCCACCAGCGGCCCCGCCCCGCGCGTGCCCGACCCGGCCGCCGAGGCCGCCCGCACCTTCGCCGGTTTCCTGGAGGAGCACGGCATCAACGCGTCGCCCCCAGGCCCCTCCAAGGCGACCGACCGTGCCGACACCCTCGCCACCGTCTCCTCGCCCCCGCTGTCGGCCCTGGTCGAGCGGATGCTGACCGCCAGCGACAACGACATCGCCGAGGCACTGGCCCGCCACACCGCCCTGGCGACCGGTGAGCCCGCCGACTTCGACGGGGTCTCCGCCGCCGTCCCGGCCCGCCTGGAGCAGCTCGGCATGCCCGTGCGCGGCACCCGGTTCCACGACGGCAGCGGCCTCGACCGCACCGACCGGATCACCGCCGGCCTGCTCACCGACCTGCTCGCGAAGGCGGCCGACCCGGCCCGGCCCGAGCTCCGCCCGGTCCTCACCGGCCTGCCCGTCGCCGGCTTCACCGGCACGCTGGCCGGCCGCTACACGGACGGCGCGGCCGGCCTCGTACGCGCCAAGACCGGCACCCTGACGGGTGTCAACACCCTCGCGGGCACCCTGGTCACCGCCGACGGCCGCCTCCTGGGCTTCGCCTTCCTGGCCTCCGGCACGACGGACGCGTGGTCGGCCCAGGCGGCCCTGGACCGGGCGGCGACGACCCTGGTGTCCTGCGGCTGCGCATGACCACCCGGCCGCCCCGGGAGCGGCGGCGCCCCCGCGGCGCCGGCCCGCGCCTCCACTCCCGCGCCGCACCGGCACCGGCCGCCCACCCCGGCGCCCGCCACAGCCTGCCCTCAGTGGCGGCGCTCACGTACGGTTGAGGAATGACGAGCATCGGCGCATCTTCCGGCATGGTCGACTGGAATCTCGCGGTGGCGACCGCGACCCGGCTCGTACGGCCGGGCCCCGAGGTGAGCCGCGACGAGGCCAGGGCCGTCGTCGCGGAACTCCGCCGCCATGCCAAGGCCTCGGAGGAACACGTCCGGGGCTTCACTCGTCTGGCCACCGAGGAGGCCCACGACACCCCCGTCCTCGTCGTCGACCGCCCCGGCTGGGTCCGGGCGAACGTCGCCGGGTTCCGGGAGATCCTCGGCCCCCTGCTGAAGAAGATGCAGGAGCGGCGCGGCAGCGGCGCGGGCAACGCGGTCCTCGGCGCCGTCGGCGGCAAGGTCACCGGCGTGGAGCTGGGCATGCTGCTGTCGTTCATGTCCTCCCGCGTCCTCGGCCAGTACGAGACCTTCGCCCCGGCCACCCGCGAGTTCCCCGCCGGTGCGAACGGCGGCGGCCGGCTGCTGCTGGTCGCGCCGAACATCGTGCACGTCGAACGCGAACTCGACGTCGACCCCCACGACTTCCGGCTGTGGGTGTGTCTGCACGAGGAGACGCACCGCACCCAGTTCACGGCGGTGCCCTGGCTGCGCGATCACCTCGAGGGCGAGATCCAGTCGTTCCTCGCGGAGACCGACGTCGACCCCATGACCGTGCTGGAGCGGGTCCGCGAGGCCGCCCAGACGCTGGCCGGCGGCCGGCCCGAAGCCGAGGAGGACGACGGCGGCCGCTCCCTGGTCGAGCTGGTGCAGACGCCGGCCCAGCGGGAGGTCCTCGGCCGCCTCACCGCCGTGATGTCCCTGCTGGAGGGCCACGCCGACTTCGTGATGGACGGGGTCGGCCCGGCGATCGTGCCGAGCGTCGGGGAGATCCGCGAGAAGTTCCAGCAGCGCCGCGCGAAGGGCGCCTCCCGCCTCGACCTGGCGCTGCGCAAGCTGCTCGGCCTGGACGCCAAGCTCCGCCAGTACCGGGACGGCGAACGCTTCGTGCGCGCCGTCGTCGACGAGTGCGGCATGGACGGCTTCAACCGCGTCTGGACGTCGCCCAACACCCTCCCCACCAAGTCGGAGATCTCCAAACCGGCGGACTGGATCGCGCGGGTGCACCGCAAGCCGGAGTCGTGAGTCCCGCGGCCGGGGCGCGAACCGCACCCGGCCGACGGCAGTCGAACGCCCCTCCAATCACCCGTCCGAGGGACCGTGAGGTCTCGACAGGCGTGCGATGCTCGGGGAACGGCCCGTTTCTGTCACCATCTACACACTCTGCGTGACCGAACTTCGGGCTCACCCCCGACAACTTCATGAAGGGCACCGGACATGGGTCCCCATCCTGCGGTCGCGGCGATACGCCTGGCGGTCCGCCGCGTCCTCCACGACATCCTCACCGAACTGAACACCCCGGCCGGCGTTCCCGCCGCGACGGCCGCCGACCGGGCGCCCGAGCGCGCGTCCGGACTCCCGCCGTCACCGCTCGTGCTCGTGGCGTGCTCCGGCGGCGCCGACTCCATGGCGCTCGCCTCCGCCCTCGCCTTCGAGGCGCCCCGGCTCGGTATCCGCGCCGGCGGCGTCACCGTCGACCACGGCCTGCAGAACGGCTCCGACCTGCGCGCCGAAGAGGTCGTCCTGCGCCTGCGCGAACTCGGCCTGGACCCCGTCGAGGCCACCGCCGTCACCGTCGGCCGCGCGGGAGGGCCCGAAGCCGCCGCCCGCGACGCCCGCTACGCCGCCCTGGACGCCGCCGCCGCCCGCCACGGCGCCGCCGCCGTCCTGCTCGGCCACACCCGCGACGACCAGGCCGAGACCGTCCTGCTGGGCCTCGCCCGCGGCTCCGGCATCCGCTCCCTGTCGGGCATGGCCGCGGTCTCGGGGGCCGACGGCCGTTACCGCCGCCCCTTCCTCCAGGTCGACCGGCAGACCGCCCGCAAGGCCTGCATGGTCCAGTCCCTGCCCGTCTGGGACGACCCGCACAACGCGGACCCGGCGTACACACGTTCCCGGCTGCGGCACGAGGGCCTGCCCGCGCTGGAGAAGGCGCTCGGCAAGGGCGTCGTCGAGGCCCTCGCCCGTACGGCCCAGCTCTCCCGGGACGACGCCGACGCCCTCGACGCCTGGGCCCGCCAGGCCGAGTCCGGCGTCCGGGACGCCACCGGCGTACTGGAGTGCGCGAAGCTCTACGCCCTGCCGCCCGCCGTGCGCCGCCGGATCCTGCGCCGCGCCGCCATCGAGGCCGGTGCTCCCGCGGGTGCGCTGTTCGCCCGCCACATCGAGGAAGTCGACCGGCTGATCACCGGCTGGCGCGGTCAGGGAGCCATCAACCTGCCCGGCAAAGTCGTCGCCCGGCGGCAGGGTGGCAGACTGGTGATTCGGCAAGGCTGAATCCGGACCCTCCCACCGATCCGCGTACGGATCGCCGGGACGCTCCGGAGTGGCCGGTGGGACGACCGAAAGTGATGCGGGTGGACGCGAACGACATGGGTGCCGACCTCGAGAAGGTACTCATCACCAAGGAAGAGATCGACGCGAAGCTGGCCGAGCTGGCCGCGAAGATCGACGCGGAGTACGCGGGCAAGGACCTGCTCATCGTCGGCGTGCTCAAGGGCGCCGTGATGGTCATGGCCGACCTCGCGCGCACGCTGTCCACCCCCGTCACGATGGACTGGATGGCGGTGTCCTCGTACGGCGCGGGCACCCAGTCCTCCGGCGTGGTGCGGATCCTCAAGGACCTCGACACCGACATCAAGGGCAAGCACGTCCTGATCGTCGAGGACATCATCGACTCCGGCCTGACCCTGTCCTGGCTGATCTCCAACCTCGGCTCGCGCGAGCCCGCCTCCCTCAAGGTGTGCACGCTGCTGCGCAAGCCCGACGCCGCGAAGGTCGCCATCGACGTGGAGTGGGTCGGTTTCGACATCCCCAACGAGTTCGTCGTCGGCTACGGCCTCGACTACGCCGAGAAGTACCGCAACCTCCCGTTCGTCGGTACGCTCGCGCCCCACGTCTACGGCGGCTGACGCGGCCTCGTAGCGGGCCCCACGGCGTTTCGGGGGGCGACCGGGAACCCCGGAGGCCCCCGCGCCGTTGGAGCATGCAGACGGGACGCCGACGGTCCTGTGCGGCTGAGGGCCGCCGGGCTGGGGTACCGTCAGAAGAACTGTCTTATCAAACTCACTATGGCAGGAGGGACGGGGCGCCACCGCTCCGTGTGGATGGACGTGAAGCGATACTTCCGTGGGCCAATCATGTGGATCGTGCTGGCCGTCCTTGCCGTGGTCGTGTTGATGCAGGTCGTCGGCTCGTCCGGCGGCTACAAGACGGTTGACACTGGCCAGGTCGTCCAGGCGATCAACGACAACAGGGTCGAGTCGGCCAAGCTGACCACCGGCGACGAGCAGAACATCAAGGTTCAGCTCAAGGACGGCGAAAAGGTCAAGGGCAGCTCGAAGATCCAGGCGAGCTACATCGGCGACCAGGGCGTGACCCTCGCCAGCACACTGCAGAACAAGTACCAGGACAAGCAGATCCCCGACGGCTACACGGTGTCGCCGTCGAAGCAGAACCCGATCGTCGGGCTCCTGATCACCCTGCTCCCCTTCGTCCTCATCGTGGTCATCTTCCTGTTCCTGATGAACCAGATGCAGGGCGGCGGCTCCCGCGTCATGAACTTCGGCAAGTCCAAGGCCAAGCTCATCACGAAGGACACCCCCAAGACGACGTTCTCCGACGTCGCCGGCTCGGACGAGGCCGTCGAGGAGCTCCACGAGATCAAGGAGTTCCTGCAGGAGCCGGCCAAGTTCCAGGCCGTCGGCGCCAAGATCCCCAAGGGTGTGCTGCTGTACGGCCCGCCCGGCACCGGCAAGACCCTGCTCGCGCGTGCCGTCGCGGGCGAGGCGGGCGTGCCGTTCTACTCGATCTCCGGTTCCGACTTCGTCGAGATGTTCGTCGGTGTCGGCGCCTCCCGGGTCCGCGACCTGTTCGAGCAGGCCAAGGCGAACGCGCCCGCCATCGTCTTCGTCGACGAGATCGACGCGGTCGGCCGCCACCGCGGCGCCGGCCTCGGCGGCGGTCACGACGAGCGCGAGCAGACCCTGAACCAGCTGCTCGTCGAGATGGACGGCTTCGACGTCAAGGGCGGCGTGATCCTCATCGCCGCGACGAACCGCCCGGACATCCTCGACCCGGCGCTGCTGCGTCCCGGCCGCTTCGACCGGCAGATCGCCGTCGACCGCCCGGACATGCAGGGCCGTCTGGAGATCCTCAAGGTCCACCAGAAGGGCAAGCCGGTCGCCCCCGACGTCGACCTGTCCGCCGTCGCCCGCCGCACCCCCGGCATGACCGGTGCCGATCTGGCCAACGTGCTGAACGAGGCCGCCCTGCTGACGGCCCGCAGTGACCAGAAGCTGATCGACAACCACATGCTGGACGAGGCGATCGACCGTGTGGTCGCGGGCCCGCAGAAGCGGACCCGGATCATGTCGGACAAGGAGAAGAAGATCACCGCGTACCACGAGGGCGGTCACGCCCTGGTCGCGGCGGCCTCACCGAACTCCGACCCGGTCCACAAGATCACTATCCTGTCCAGGGGCCGGGCCCTCGGTTACACGATGGTGCTCCCGGACGAGGACAAGTACTCGACCACCCGCAACGAGATGCTCGACCAGCTCGCCTACATGCTGGGCGGCCGGGCGGCCGAGGAGCTGGTCTTCCACGACCCGACGACCGGTGCCGCCAACGACATCGAGAAGGCCACCAGTGTGGCTCGCGCGATGGTCACCCAGTACGGCATGACCGAGCGTCTCGGCGCGATCAAGTTCGGCGGCGACAACAGCGAGCCGTTCCTCGGGCGCGAGATGGCTCACCAGCGCGACTACTCGGAAGAGGTCGCCGCGCTGGTCGACGAAGAGGTCAAGAAGCTCATCGAGACGGCGCACAACGAGGCCTGGGAGATCCTGGTCGAGAACCGTGACGTCCTCGACAACCTCGTGCTCGCGCTGCTGGAGAAGGAGACGCTCGGCAAGGAGGAGATCGCCGAGGTCTTCGCCCAGATCGTCAAGCGCCCGGCCAGGCCCGCCTGGACCGGCTCCTCCCGCCGCACGCCCTCGACCCGTCCGCCGGTGCTCTCCCCGAAGGAGCTCGCCCTGACGAACGGAGCGAACGGCGCCACGGCGGCGATCTCCACCGCCAAGAGCACCACGGCGGAGCCGGCTCCGGCACCGGAACGAGCCGCGGAGGACCGGCCGGAGAGCTGACCCGGCCACTCCCGGCGGCCCCACCAGGCCCGGAATGTATGCCGACCGCAGTACAGGACAGGAACGAGGCACCAGATGACCGACCCCGTGACGCTGGACGGCGAGGGCCAGATCGGCGAGTTCGACGAGAAGCGGGCCGAGAACGCCGTACGCGAACTGCTCATCGCGGTCGGTGAGGACCCGGACCGCGAGGGGCTGAGGGAGACGCCCGGGCGGGTGGCGCGGGCGTACAGGGAGATATTCGCGGGTCTGTGGCAGGAGCCCGAGGACGTCCTGACGACGACGTTCGACCTCGGGCACGACGAGATGGTCCTCGTGAAGGACATCGAGGTCTTCTCCACCTGTGAGCATCACCTGGTGCCGTTCCGCGGCGTCGCGCACGTCGGCTACATCCCGTCCACCAACGGCAAGATCACGGGACTGTCCAAGCTGGCCCGCCTCGTGGACGTCTACGCCCGCCGCCCGCAGGTGCAGGAACGTCTCACCACGCAGGTCGCGGACTCCCTGATGGAGATCCTCGAGCCGCGCGGGGTCATCGTCGTCGTGGAGTGCGAGCACATGTGCATGTCGATGCGCGGCATCCGCAAGCCCGGCGCGAAGACCCTCACCTCGGCGGTGCGCGGCCAGCTGCGCGACGTCGCCACGCGCAACGAGGCGATGAGCCTGATCATGGCCCGCTGACCCGCACGGGGTACGGACGGGCGCCGGAGCGGCGGCTGTCGTCCCGCGCGGGGCCTGCCCGAGGGAGCGCCCGCCCGACGGGGGCCCGCGTCGGGCCGGGCAGCCGAGGCCGGCGCGGCCCGTGGGTCAGGCCGCCGTGGCCGTGCCCGGGGTGTCCTCGTCGTCGTTGTCGGGGAGCTTGCAGACGCGCTCCAGGAAGATCGCGGCCGCTATGACGCCGATGCCCGCCAGGACCGAGAAACCGGCGTAGAACGCCTGGTCGCGGCGGGCCGGGACGTCGAGGTACTCCAGCAGGAAGACGCCCGTGCCGCCGTACATACCGGCGACCAGGGCGGCCACCAGGGCGCTGGCCTGGCCGAAGACGACCGCTCGGGCCGCCATCATCGGGTCGACGCCCTTCGCGTCCGGGACGCGCTCCCGCTGGGCCTTCAGACGGGAGCGGATCGAGAGCGCAGTGGCCAGCAGGATCACGGCGATCAGGGCGAGCACGACGGGGGCGGCCAGGGGGACGCTCGGGAGGGTCCCGATCGAGTTCCACAGGCGGGCGCCCGCCCAGGACAGGATCCCGGCGACCACGAACACGCCGGCCAGCACCCTGATGCGCAACTCTTTCACGGTGACCCGGTGTCCCTTCGGTTCCCCTGCGTGGTCGTCCTGACCTTGTCGACCTTAACGACTACTCGGGCAGCCGGAGTTCCAGGTCGGCGCGGGGCGCGATGCCGTCCCGGGGGACGGAGGCCAGGAGGTCGGCGACCGGGCCGTGTCCCGGCAGCTGGGCCTCGGGGTCCACGTCGTGCCAGGGGGCGAGCACGAAGGCGCGTTCGTGGGCGCGCGGGTGGGGCAGGGTGAGCTGCGGATCGTCGGAGACGACCTCGGCGTAGGCGATGATGTCGACGTCGAGGGTGCGCGGGCCCCAGCGCTCGTCGCGGACGCGGTGGAAGGCCTCCTCGACGGCGTGCGCCCGCTCCAGCAGGGAGGACGGGGGCAGGGTGGTCTTCAGGACCACGACCGCGTTGAAGTACGAGGGCTGGCTGTCGGGGTCGACGCCCCAGGGCTCCGTCTCGTACACCGGCGAGACCCCTTTGACCCGCACGCCCGGTGTGTCCTCCAGGGCGTCGATGGCGCCCTGGAGGGTCTCCAGGCGGTTGCCGAGGTTGGCGCCGAGGGCGATCACCGCGCGCTTGGGGTTGGACAGTGTGGTGTCGGCGGCGTCGACCTGTTCGATGACGGAGGCGGGTACCGGCTGTACGGTCGGGTCGCTGGGACCCTTGGCGAAGGGGGCGCTCATACACGGCTCCGGATGATGGTGACGGTCACGTCGTCGAAGGGGACGGTGATCGGCGCGTCCGGCTTGTGGACGCATACCTCTACCTCCTCGACCCCCTCGTGTTTCAGGCAGACCTGGGCGATGCGCTCGGCGAGCGTCTCGACCAGGTTGACGGGCTCGCCCTCGACCACGGCCACGACCTCCTCGGCCACGATGCCGTAGTGCACGGTCTTCGCCAGGTCGTCGTCGGCCGCGGCCGGCCGGGTGTCCAGGCCAAGGACGATGTCCACGAGGAACGTCTGGCCGTCCTCGCGTTCCTTGGGGAACACACCGTGGTGCCCGCGGGCCTTCAGGCCGCGCAGCGCGACACGATCCACGCGAATCACTCCTGCAGTCGTCGGTCTCGGCCGGTCCGTACCGCGTGCGGGCGGTGTGCCGGCCTCTGTCGAATCTACCCGCGGACACTGACAGCACCGCGTCACGGGGGGTGTGGGGCCGGGCGGGGGCCGGGAGTTTTCACCGTACGTTTCCCCTGGCGGCCCCGGTGGGTCACGGGTCGGTAGCCGCCCCTGCCCGCCGGTCCGTGATTCCCGCCACTTCCCTGCTCCTCCAGGGTCAGGGAGGTGTGTCCTCACCGTCCTCGTCGTCGGACTCGGCCAGCACGGGGGAGGCGTGGTGCGACCAGAGTTTCCAGCCGGACGGAGTGCGCCGGAACGTGTTGGTGGCGACCACGAGCTGGCCGACGAGCGGGCCGAGCTCGTCGCCGCCCTCGGGGGCGGGGCCGCCGCTGAGGATGTTCTCGGTGCAGGTCACCAGGGCGGTGTCGCCGGTCACGGAGACGTGTACGTCGGTGAGGAAGAACTGGATGTAGTCGGTGTTCGCCATGATCAGCGCGTACGAGCGGAGGACCTCGCCCCGGCCCGTGAGCACCGGCCAGCCGGGGTGCACGCAGGAGACCACGCCGGCGTCCGCCGGATCGTGGTACGACTCGTCGATGCCCAGGTCGGACGGTGTGAGCCAGAACTCGGACACCTTCTCGAAATCGCCCTGTTCCAGTGCCTCGTAGAAGGCGGTGTTGGCGGACTCGACCTGTTCGACGTCGATGTGGGGGGTGTTCACCGGGTGCCTTCCGAGCCCACGCCCGAGCCCGGGCCCTGGCCCGCCGTGCGGGCCCCCTCCACGGCGCGCGCGACCCGTACGGCGTCGGCCGTGGCGCGTACCTCGTGCACGCGTACGGCCCATGCGCCGGCGTGCGCCGCGAGCGCGGAGACGGCGGCGGTGGCCGCGTCGCGCTCGCGCGCCGGGGGCGGGGCGGCCTCCGGCCCGGCGAGCACCCGGCCGAGGAACCGCTTGCGGGAGGCGGCGACGAGCAGCGGGTGGCCGAGGCCGAGGAGGCGGTCGAGGTGGGCGAGGAGGACGAGGTCGTGCTCGGCGTCCTTGGAGAAGCCCAGGCCGGGGTCGACGACGACGCGGTCGGGGGCGACGCCGCCCTCGACGACCGCCTCCACGCGCGCGTGCAGCTCGTCCATGACCTCGCCGACGACGTCGTCGTAGGTGCCCCTGACGTTGCCGCCCGCCAGGAGGCCGCGCCAGTGCATGACGACGAAGGGGGCGTCGGCGTCGGCGACGACCGGGATCATCCGGGGGTCGGCGAGGCCGCCGCTGACGTCGTTGACCAGGGCGGCGCCGGCCGCGAGGGCCTGCTCGGCGACCGAGGCGCGCATGGTGTCGACGGAGATCGTGACGCCCTCGGAGGCCAGGCCGCGCACCACCGGGACGACACGCCTGAGCTCCTCGTCCTCGTCGACGCGGGTCGCGCCGGGACGAGTGGACTCGCCGCCGACGTCCACCAGGTCGGCGCCCTCGGCTACCAGGTCGAGGCCGTGCTTGATGGCGGCCGTGGTGTCGAAGAAGCGGCCGCCGTCGGAGAAGGAGTCGGGGGTCACGTTGACGACCCCCATGACCGCGCAGCGGTCCCATACGGTCAGTCCCGCGAGGTGGCGGCGGCCGGTCTGCTTGCTCATGTGTTCAGCGTAGGCCCAGTGGGCGGGGTGGCCGCGGCGGCCTGTGCGGGTGCGGTGGGGTTCGGTGGGGCGAAGCCGCGGGTGGGGGAGGCGCCGGGCAGCGCGCCCTCTCGTGGCCGGGCAGTGCGCCCCCTCGCGGCCGGGCAGTGCGCCCCCTCGCGGCCGGCAGTGCGACTCGCCACGGGCCGGGTGGTGCGGCGTGGCTTCGGGCAGGGTGATGCGGCCGGGCTCCGGGCCGAGTGGTGCGGCCCGGCTCCGGCCCGCGTCCAGCGCCGGGTGCCTCGTCGGTGCCGTGGCCGCGCCGTACCCGGTGGTCACGCCGCCCGGGCGTCCCGTTCGGGCATCCGGTGTGCGCAGGGGCGGCGTGCGGGCGTCCGGCGCCGCAGGATGCGCGGGAGGGGCACCGCGAGGGTGACGAAGCCCTCGGCCTGCATGGCGGCGAAGCCGATGCGGGGCAGGTCGGCGGAGGCGCGGTAGACGACGAAACGGGGCTCCCACCGGGGCCGGAACTTCGCGTTGAACTTGTACAGGGACTCGATCTGGAACCAGCGGGAGAGGAACACCAGCAGTCCGCGCCAGGCCCGCAGCACCGGTCCCGCGCCGATCTTCTCGCCGCGCGCGAGCGCCGCGCGGAACATGGCGAAGTTCAGCGAGACGCGGGCGATGCCCAGCTTCGGAGCGGCCTGCAGCGCGGCCACGATCAGCAGCTCGTTCATGCCCGGGTCGGCCGCGCGGTCGCGGCGCATCAGGTCCAGGGACACGCCGTCGGGGCCCCACGGTACGAAGTGCAGGATCGCCTTCAGGTCGCCGTACTCGCCGGGTTCGGCGTCCTGCTTGTGCGCGGTGGCGATCAGGCAGTCCCCGTCGGCGGGATCGCCGATGCGGCCCAGCGCCATGGAGAAGCCGCGCTCGGTGTCCGTGCCGCGCCAGGCGTCGGCGGCGCGGCGGACGCGGTCCAGTTCGGTGTCACCGAGGTCGGCCACGCGCCGTACCCGGGTCTCGTAACCGGCGCGCTCGATGCGTTTGACCATCTGGCGGACGTTGCGCATCGCACGGCCGGCGAGGGAGAAATCCGCGACGTCCACCACCGCCTCGTCGCCCAGTTCGAGGGCGTCGAGCCCGGTCTCGCGGGTCCACACCTCGCCACCGGTCTCGGAGCAGCCCATGACGGCGGGCGTCCAGGAGTGGGCGCGGGCCTCGTCCATGAAGCGTTCGATGGCGCCCGGCCAGGCCTCGACGTCGCCGATCGGGTCGCCACTGGCGAGCATCACGCCGGAGACGACGCGGTAGGTGACCGCGGCCTTGCCACTGGGGGAGAAGACGACGGCCTTGTCGCGGCGCAGCGCGAAGTGGCCGAGGGAGTCCCGGCCGCCGTGCCTGGCCAGCAGGGCGCGCAGCCGGGCCTCGTCGTCGTCGGTGAGGCGGGCGGCGGGGTGTTCGGGGCGGAAGGCCAGGTAGACGGTGGTGATCGCGGTGAGCAGGCCGAGGGCACCGAGGGAGAAGGCGACCGTCCAGGAGGTGTCGCCCCGGTAGTCGACCGGTCCCTCGACGCCGAACAGGCCGTACAGCACGTGGGTGATGCGGTCGGCCAGGCTCGGGTCGCCGACCATGTGGTGCGGGTGGGCGTTGACGACGACCAGCCCGAGGGCGAGGGAACCGGCGCCCATGAGCACGAGGTTGGCCAGCGCCCGCCACCGGCTGCGCGGGTCGGGCAGTGCCGCGAACTGGTCCCGGTGCAGCAGCAGGGGAAGGAGCAGCGCGACCGAGATCAGCACCCCGGCGAGCGAGTGCCGGTACGTGAACTGCGCGACGGCGCCCAGCGGCAGCAGGGCCACGGCCGCCCGCCACGCCCTCCGCTTGCGGCGCTTGAGCCCGTGGGCGAGCAGCAGCAACAGCACCCCGGCGCTGAGCGAGAGTGCCGCCGCGAACGGGCCGAACGCGCCGGGCAGGACCTCGGCGAGGGCGTGCATACGGCTGTGCCGGAACCGCGGGAAGACGCCGGCGGCGATGTCCAGCAGGCCCACGAGCGCGCAGGCGCGGCCGACGAGGAGGGGCACGGCCTCCGGTCGCGGGCCGCGCAGCACCCGCCGTATGCTGCTGGGTTTCGTCGGAACCCCACCCGACATTTCCTCATCTGTCCTGACAGACATCGCACCCGTAGTTCTGCGAGAGACCGTGGATCCGGGCCCGTTTCGGGCATCCGGCGACATTGCGCCCTCTAGGACGGTGTCTTGGGGGGAGAGGTTCACTCCCCGGAGCGGAAAGCCCGCGGAGCGCTAAGGGCGCGAGGGTGCGAAGGGGCGGTGGTCCGGGCGGATGGCCCGAACGGACGTGACGTACGGAAAGCGCAGGCAGGTAGCGACGCATGGGTCTCACGAGCGACAAGGTGCTGGCGTTGGCGGTCCTGTCCGGCGTGCTGCTGTTCGCCGGCACGGTGTGGCTGTGGCCACGGCTGGCCGGGCGTACCTGGCGGGCCGTCCTGGGGCGGGTGGGGCTGTTGTTCGCCACCCAGTTGGCGGTCTTCGCCGCGGTGGGACTGGTCGCCAACCAGTCCTTCGGCTTCTACGGCAGTTGGGCCGACCTGTTCGGCCGGGAGAACGGACAGGGAGTGGTCGTCGACCACTCGGCCGACGGCGCCGACAGCCGGCTGCGGGTCGTCGGTGACCGGCGGGTCACGCAGGCGGGCGGGGCGCGGCCCGAGGTCACCGGGCGGATCCACGAGATACGGATCACCGGCCGTACGACGCGTATCGCGACGCCCGCGTACGTCTATCTGCCGCCGGAGTACTTCCAGGCGCGCCACCGCACCCGTACCTTTCCCGCGTCCGTCGTCCTGACCGGTTATCCGGGGACGGCCGAGGCGCTGGTGGACAAGTTGCGGTACCCGCGCACGGCACTCGACCTGGCCAAGGCCGGCCGGACGCGGCCGATGATCCTGGTGATGCTGCGGCCGACGGTGGCGCCGCCGCGCGACACGGAGTGCGTGGACGTGCCGGGCGGCCCGCAGACGGAGTCGTTCTTCGCGAAGGACCTTCCCGAGGCGGTGACGGCGCATTACCGGGTGGACCGGGGGCCGGGAAGCTGGGGCGTCGTCGGCAACTCGACCGGCGGCTACTGCGCCCTGAAGCTCGCCCTGCACCATCCCGACGTGTACGCCGCCGGGGCCGGCCTCTCCGCGTACTACGACGCGCCCAGTGACCCCACCACGGGCGATCTCTTCCAGGGCGACACGGAACGGAAGAACCGGGCCGACCTGTGGTGGTATCTCAAGAACATGCCCGCGCCCGACACTTCGCTGCTCGTCACCAGCAGTGAGTCCGGCGAGACGAACTACAAGGACACCCTGAAGTTCATTGAGCGCGTGAAGGACAAGAAGCCGACGCGCATCTCGTCGATCATCCTGGAAAGCGGTGGGCACAACTTCAATACCTGGCGGCGCGAGATTCCCGCGACGCTGCAGTGGCTCAGCGGACGGCTCGGTGAGCGGCCCGGTGAGCGGCCCGGTGAGCGGCCCGCGGAGCGAGTCGACGCGCACCCGCATAAATGATCTTGAGGTAATTGGCCCGCCGGTGGGCACGTGGATTCCTGATGCCGTGTGAACACATCGGAGATGGTTGTGTTTTTACGGGGCGGGGCGCCAAGATTCGCCTACGCGCGGTAAGTTTCTGGCCATGCCACGTGGACGTCACCGCCATTCCCCGCCCCTGCACAGGCTGCTTCCTCCGTCGGCGATCGCAGGCGTCTCCGTCGTCTGCGCCCTCGGCCCCTGGGTGTTCAGCGAAGCGATGATCCTGCGCTCACTGGCCGCCGCCGCCGCGGTCACGGCCGTCGCCGGCGCGGTCGTCATGCGCCACTGGGACACGCAGGCGGGCAGGCGCGTCGCCGACCTCACGCGCGCGCGGGCGAGCGATGAGTGGCGTTACGAGGAGCGGGTCGCCGAACTGGAGTCCGACCTGGAGGAGTCGCGCGAGCTCCGCGCGAAGCTGGAGCACCGGCTGCGGGCGAAGCGCACGGAACTGGCGGGGCTGCGCAACGAGCACGCCTCCCTGCTGAGGCGCTACGCCACGGCGGAGACCGAGCGCGCCAGTGCGCTGGAGGGCCGCCGCCTGCTGGAGATCGAGGCCGTGCCGCAGGCGCCCGCGCTGCCGGCGGCACGACCGGTACCGGCGGGGGAGAAGCGGGCCGAGGACGTGTCGGCCGCCGAGGCCGTTGCAGCGGTCTCCCGGGCCGTCGCGAAGGTCTCCGAGGCCGCTGCGGAGACCTCCGGGGAGGTCACCGGCGGCGCTCCCGCCGTCTTCTCCCCCGCGGGCTCCCGGCTGTTCCTGCGGGCGAACGCGGCACTGGCGCGGTTCGACGCGGACACGCACGCCGGTCCGGACGGTGGCGACCACGACGCCGGCGATGACTCCGGCGACGGCGCCGGCGACGGTGGTGACGGGGACGGCGGCGGCAACGGCGGCGGTGGTGAGAGCGCGGCGGTGGAGACCGCGCAGGAGGACGGGGCGCAGACGCGGCCCGAGGCGACCGACGGACACGAGCGCACCGCCGCCTCCCCGGGGAATCAGCCCGACGGAACCGATCAGCCCGGTCAGCAGCCCGACCAGTCCGGCCGGTCCGACCAGTCCGGCCGGTCCGGCGAGCGGCCCGGTCACCCCGACCAGCCCACTCGGCGGGCCACCGGCACCGGGCACTTCTCGGTGCCGACCGCAGTGGCCGTCGTACCGGCGGCTCCGGCGCGGCGTCCGGCGGTCGAGGGCGGCTTCGACTTCTTCGGCACGAAGAACACCGAGGACGGGATGTCGTCGCCCGACGCCATGGAGGCCGTTCAGAACGAGGACCTCGCCGACGTGGTCGGCCAGGAGGCCCTCGCCGTGCACAAGGCCGAGGCGGAGGCCGACTTCAGGCCGGCCGGCGAGGAGTCCCGTGGGGTGGGCCAGGTGATCGACCTGACGGCCCACGACGAGACGGAGCAGATCGACGTACAGGGGCTGCGCAGCGCGGTGTCCTGACACCGGTCACTGCCGGCCGACGCGGCCGACGCCGGCCGACAGCGACCGGCGGTGACCGCAGGGCCTCAGGGCCTCAGGCCATCCACCGGTCCGGCGGTGCGTCCCGCCGTCCGGTCCGGGAGCGTTCCGCCTGGGCCCGCAGCAGCCGCGCCGCCTCGTCGGCGTCGCGCAGCCGAGCGGTCACGGTCTTGTTCGCCCCCGTGTCCACCCGTACGTCGGCCAGTCCGAGCGCCCGTTGCCACGGCCCCTGTGTGACGCGGACGCTCTGCACCTTGGCGTGCGGCACCAGCGCCAGCTTGCGGCGCAGCAGCCCGTACCGGGCGGCGAAGACCGTGTCGGTGACGGCGAGCCCGTAGCCGCGCCACCACAGCGGCCTGCACCGGGCCGCCCGGCGCGGCGGGCGCGACAGTGCCGGGCCCGCCGGCACGCTCACCCCGGGCAGTACCCGCGCCACGACCGACTCCGCGATCTCGCGCGGGGCGACGGGCAGCAGCACGGAGTTCGACGACCCCGCCACGTCCAGCTCCACCCGCACCCAGCCCCGCCGCCGCCACAGCAGCGGCTCCACGATCCGCACGGTCTGCACCCGGCCCGGCGGCACCGTCTCGTGCGCGCGGTCCAGCAGCCCGTGGTCCAGGCGGAGCCCGTCCGGGGACTCGGCCACCGTCCAGTCGTACTCCCCGACGAACCGGCCCGCACTGCTCGCGCCCGCGGCGCCCAGCAGCGGCAGTGCGGTCGCCACGACCGTCCACAGGTTGTGGGTGGCGAGCCACAGCAGGGTGGGGACGACGACGGCGGCGATCAGCGTCCCCCAGGTCGCGCCGGTCAGCAGCAGCGAGACGGCGAGCACGCGCGGCGGCACGCGCAGCAGCTGCCGGGAAGGTGCCTCGCCGACCTCGTGCGCGGTCTCGGGTGCCAGTCCGGCCGCGCGGGCGAGCAGTTCGGCCCGCAGCGCGCGGGCCTCGTCGGCGCCCAGGAAGGCCAGTTCGTCCTTCTTGCCGGTGCCTATGACGTCGAGTTTGAGTTTGGCGACCCCTACGACGCGGGCGAGCAGGGGCTGGGTGACGTCGATGGCCTGGACGCGTTCGAGCCGGATGTGCGCGGTGCGCCGGAACAGCAGTCCGGTGCGGATGCGCAGCTCCGTGTCGGTCACCGCGAAGTGGGTGAACCACCAGGTCAGGAAGCCGTACAGGGCGGCGGCCGGGATCAGTACGGCGAGTCCGAGCAGCAGGTGGGTCGTGGTCAGCCGCGTCAGCTGGCGCTGCGCCTGGTCGGGATCGTGCACGGCCCACCCGACGACCACGGCGACCGGCGCCCACGCGCGTCGCAGCGGTGTGACGGGGTGCAGCCGCCGCTCGACGACATCGTCGTCTCCGGGCCCCGTGGCGCGGGTTTTGCCGCGGGCGCCGTCCGCCGCCGGTGCGGTGCCGCCGTCTGCTGATGCGGGGCCGTCTGTCGTGGGCGTGGGGCCGTCTGTTGTGGGCGTGGGGGTGCCTGTCGTGGGGGTGGCGCTGCCTGTCGTGGGCGCGGCACCGTTTGTCGTGGGTGTGGGGGCGTCTGTCGTCGGCGTGGCGCCGTCCGTCGTTCCGGTGGCGTCGTGCTCCGCCGCGGTGCCGGGGTCTCCGGCCTCGGCGGCCTTGCTCCCGGCGGTGCCGCCCTCCGCCCCGGGCGCCGTCACAGCCCCGCCGATCGGGCCTCGCCCAGCTCGGTGAGCCGGTCGCGGAGGCGTTCCGCCTCGGCCGGGTCGAGGCCCGGGATGGTCGCGTCGGTCGCGGCGGCGGCCGTGTGCAGCTGCACGCTGGCCAGGCCGAAGTGGCGCTCGACCGGGCCGGAGGTCACCTCGACCAGCTGCATCCGCCCGTACGGGACGACGGTCTGCTCCCGCCACAGCACGCCCCGGCTGATCAGCAGGTCGTCGGCGCGCTCGGCGTACCGCCAGGAGCGCCAGTTGCGCTCCAGCATGACCCAGCCCCAGGTCATCAGGGCCAGCGGCAGCAGTGCCAGGGCCGCCCAGAAGGGGCCCAGGAACAGTCCGGGCAGCACGCCCGCGGCGAGCGTGAGCAGCCCCAGCCACACCACCAGCAACAGCCGCCGCATGCGCAGCAGTCCCGGCGGCAGGCCGGTCCACTCCGGCTCGTCCCGCACCGGCTCCCGCACCACCTCCCGCACCGACTCCGGCTCCGCCTCCGTCGCCCCCGCCGCGCCCGTGTCGTCAGGGCTCCCCGTATCCATGGAGCCAGCGTACGTAGGGGAGACTGTGTGCATGACTCCTACGACGGAGACCATGGTCGGTATCGGCGGCGCCGCGGAGAGCACCGACATGGTGCTCAACATCGGGCCCCAGCATCCGTCCACGCACGGCGTGCTGCGGCTGCGGCTCGTCCTGGACGGCGAGCGCATCACGAGCGCGGAGCCCGTGATCGGCTACATGCACCGCGGCGCGGAGAAGCTCTTCGAGGCCCGTGACTACCGTCAGATCATCGTGCTCGCCAACCGCCACGACTGGCTGTCGGCGTTCTCCAACGAGCTGGGCGTGGTCCTCGCCGTGGAGCGGATGCTCGGCATGGAGGTCCCCACGCGCGCGGTGTGGACGCGGACGCTGCTCGCGGAGCTGAACCGCGTGCTCAACCACCTGATGTTCCTGGGGTCGTACCCGCTGGAGCTGGGCGGCATCACCCCGGTCTTCTACGCCTTCCGGGAGCGGGAGGTCCTCCAGAACGTCATGGAGGAGGTATCCGGCGGGCGCATGCACTACATGTTCAACCGCGTCGGCGGCCTCAAGGAGGACCTGCCGGCCGGCTGGGCCACCCGCGCGCGCGGCGCCGTCGCGGCGGTGCGCTCGCGCATGGACGTCTTCGACGACCTGGTGCTCGGCAACGAGATCTTCCGGGGGCGTACGCGCGGCGTGGGCGCCCTGAGCCCCGAGGCCGTGCACTCCTACGGGGTCAGCGGCCCCATCGCCCGCGCCTCCGGCGTCGACTTCGACCTGCGCCGCGACGAGCCGTACCTCGCCTACGGCGAACTCCAGGACACCCTGAAGGTCGTCACCCGCACCGAGGGCGACTGCCTCGCCCGCTTCGAGTGCCTCCTGGAGCAGACGCACAACGCCCTCGACCTCGCCGACGCCTGCCTGGACCGCCTGGCCGAGCTGGCGCCCGGGCCGGTCAACCAGCGGCTCCCGAAGGTGCTGAAGGCGCCCGAGGGCCACACCTACGCGTGGACCGAGAACCCGCTCGGCATCAACGGCTACTACCTGGTCAGCAAGGGTGAGAAGACCCCGTACCGGCTGAAGCTGCGCTCGGCGTCGTACAACAACATCCAGGCGCTGGCGGAGCTGCTGCCGGGGACGCTGGTCTCGGACATGGTGGCGATCCTGGGGTCACTGTTCTTCGTGGTCGGGGACATCGACAAGTAGCGCGGCGGCGTCGACGGGGCCGACCGGCTGGATCAGCCACATGAAGTCGCCCAGCCCGCCGAGCCCGCCCGGCGCGGTCAGCTCGGCGGCCTGCGAGGCGGCCGCGAGGGCGCGTACGTACGCCGCGGGGTCGGTGGAGGCCAGTGCGAGCGGGGGGCGTGCGCCCGCGACACCGAGGGCGCGCAGAGCCTCGCGCTGGGGGCGCAGAAGCGCATCCGGGGGCGTGCGCTCCGGAGTGCACCTCGCGGTGTGGGCCGCCGCGCACGCGTCCAGCGCGACATGCGCGGTGATGTCGCACGACCCGTCCGGCACCGGCGGCGTCTCCCGCCCCTCCCGGAAGCCGGTGAGCGTCCCGAACGGCGGACGGGCGTCCACGGTGTGCGCGTAGTCGGCGGCCACGGCGAGCCCCGCGTCCAGTGCCGACACGGCGGACGCCCAGGCGGCGTCCCGGGGAAGCCCGATCTCGGCCCGCAGCCCCTCCTCGCCGGGCAGCGGCCACCACCGCGCCAGCCACGCGGCCTCGGCCCCGTCCACCGGCTCCCCGAGCCGCTCGGTCCCGTCGTCCCGGACGAGGACCCGCCGCGCCACACCCGCGGAGTCCACCTCCGCCACCTCCACGGGTACGTTGTCCAGCCACTCGTTGGCGAACAGCAGCCCGGTCGTGCCGGGCGGCGGCTCGCCGAGCCACTCGATCCGGTGGTCCAGCCCGTCGGGGCGGCCGGCGACCTCGACGGCGTACGCGCGGGTGCGGGCGGCCACGTCGGCGGGGAGCGCGGCCAGTACCCCGGTGACCAGTTCGCCCCGCCCGGCCGCCATGTCCACGAAGTCCAGAGCCGCGGGCCGCCCCAGCGCCTCGTCGACCCGGCACAGCAACCGCGCCACGGCCCCGGCGAACAGCGGCGACGCGTGCACGGACGTGCGGAAATGCCCGGCCGGCCCCTCGGGACCGCGGTAGAACCCGGCCGGTCCGTAGAGGGCGTCCTGCGTGGCTTCCCGCCAGCTGCGCCAGCCCGTACACGCCCCTGAGACCTCTGTGGGCTCTGCTGCCCCCGCAGTCCCCGGGGCCCCCGATGCCCCCTCTGTCCCTGCTGTCTCTCGCGTCACACGCCCAGGCTAGGCGCACGGGAGAACGAAGCCTCCACCTTGCGGAGTATGCGCGGGGAGCGCGGATCGGCCCTCCGGTTGACCCCTGCACCTATTCCGCTTCCATACGCTGGGTTACGTGCAGCGCCTCTACGACTTCATCCGCAGACACCCGACCGGGGTCGACTTTTTCTGGGCCCTCGTCGTGCTCGGGATTTCCGTGGTGTCCGTGGTCTCCCCGCAGCCGCGGGGGTACGGGACGGACTCCACGGCGCTGATCCTCTCCCTCACGGTGCCGCTCTGCGCCGTGATCGCGCTGCGGCAGCGGCTGCCGGAGAAGATGCTGCTGCTGGCCGTCGGACTCGGCGTGGCGCAGCTGGCGCTGGACGTCGCGACGGTGCCGGCCGACTTCGCCTTCCTCGTGATCGTCTACACGGTGGCCGCGAAGGGTGCCCGGTGGGCCTCCCGTACCGCGCTGGTCACGGGCCTGTGCGCGTCTCCCGTCGCCCAGCTGCGCTGGTCCGACGGTGATCTGGGCATAGGCGCCAACATCGCCATAACGGTCTTCCAGGGGGTGCCCTTCGCCCTCGCCTGGGTGCTCGGCGACTCCGTCCGCACCCGCCGCGCCTACTTCGCGCAGCTGGAGGAGCGGGCCGCCCGGCTGGAGAAGGAGCGCGAGGCGCAGGCCAAGGTCGCGGTCGCGGCCGAGCGCGCCCGGATCGCGCGCGAGCTGCACGACGTCGTCGCGCACAACGTGTCCGTGATGGTGGTGCAGGCCGACGGTGCCGCCTACGTCCTGGACGCGGCCCCCGACCAGGCCAAGAAGGCGCTGGAGACCATCTCCTCCACCGGCCGCCAGGCGCTCGCGGAGATGCGCCGCCTGCTCGGCGTACTGCGCACCGGCGAGCACCAGGAGGCCGGCGAGTACGTCCCGCAGCCCGACGTCCAGCAGATCGAGGAACTCGTCGAGGAATGCCGCGGCTCCGGTCTGCCCGTCGACTTCAAGGTCGAGGGCACTCCGCGTCAGTTGCCCAGCGGCGTCGAGCTCACCGCGTACCGCATCGTGCAGGAGGCGCTGACCAACACGCGCAAGCACGGCGGCCCCAACGCGGGCGCGAGCGTGCGCCTGGTCTACTTCGACGACGGGCTCGGGCTGCTCATCGAGGACGACGGCAAGGGAGCCCCGCACGAGCTGTACGAGGAGGGCGGCTACGACGGCCAGGGCCACGGCCTGATCGGCATGCGCGAGCGGGTCGGCATGGTCGGCGGCACCCTGGACGCGGGTCCGCGGCCGGGAGGAGGGTTCCGCATCAGTGCACTGCTGCCGCTGAAACCCGCACACTGAGACACGTCTCCCTACGCACGTACCGCGTTGACACCTGTAAGGAAGAGGCCCCCGATGGCGATCCGTGTAATGCTCGTCGACGACCAGGTGCTGCTGCGCACCGGGTTCCGGATGGTGCTGGCGGCCCAGCCGGACATGGAGGTCGTCGCGGAGGCGGGCGACGGCGTCGAGGCCCTCCAGGTGCTGCGCTCCACCTCCGTGGACGTCGTCCTGATGGACGTCCGCATGCCCAAGCTCGACGGAGTCGAGGCCACCAGCCGGATCTGCGTGGACCCGAACGCGCCGAAGGTGCTGATCCTGACCACCTTCGACCTCGACGAGTACGCCTTCTCGGCGCTGAAGGCGGGCGCCTCCGGTTTCATGCTCAAGGACGTGCCGCCCGGCGAGCTGCTCGCCGCCATCCGCTCCGTGCACAGCGGCGACGCGGTGGTCGCCCCCTCCACCACCCGCCGGCTCCTGGACCGGTTCGCGCCGATGCTGCCGACCACCGGTCAGGAGCCCCGGCACACGGGGCTCCAGCGGCTCACCGAGCGCGAGCGCGAGGTGATGGTGCTGGTCGCGCAGGGCCTGTCCAACGGAGAGATCGCGGCCCGGCTCGTGCTGTCCGAGGCGACCGTGAAGACGCACGTGGGCCGCATCCTGACCAAGCTCGGCCTGCGCGACCGGGTGCAGGTGGTCGTCCTGGCCTACGAGACCGGGCTGGTGCGGGCCGGCGGCGGACCGGGCTGACGGCGGACCGGGCCGGCGGCGGTCCGGATTGACGGCGGAGCGGGTTGACGGCGGACCGGGCCGGCGGCGCCCGCGGCGGGTCCCGCGTCGGTAGGGTCTCCGGCATGCTCCTGTGGATCAACGGCCCCTTCGGGGGCGGCAAGACACAGACCGCGCACGAGATACACCGCAGGCTGTCCGGCAGCGTCGTCTGCGACCCCGAGCACGTGGGCTTCGGCCTGCACCGCATGCTGCCGCCCGGGCTGCGGGGCGACTTCCAGGACCTGGCCTCCTGGCGGCGGGGTGTCGTGGAGGTCCTCGACCTGGCCCTCACCGAGCACGACGGCGTGGTGATCGCGCCCATGACGGTCACCGACTCCGGGTACTTCGCCGAGACCGTCGGCCGGCTGCGCGAACTCGGCCACGACGTCCATCACTTCACCCTCCTCGCCGAACGCGAGACCGTCCTGCGGCGGCTGCACGGGCGCGGCTTCGGGCCCGTCCTGCGGTACGTCGCCGGGAAGGACGCCGGGCTGCGCCGCGAGAGCTGGGCCGTGGAGCAGCTCGACCGCTGCCTGGAACGGCTGCGGGAGCCGGAGTTCGCCGAGCACCTGTGGACGGACCACGCGACCGTCCCGAAGACCGCGGACCGGATCGCCGTGCTGGCGGGACTCACCCTGAAGCCCAACAACGAGGGCGCGCTGCGTACGCGTCTGAGGCAGGCGGGGGTCGGAATCCGCCACATCCGGTTCGACTGAATCCGCCACATCCGGTTCGACGGACCTGCCGGTGGACCGGGCCCGTCGGCGCCCCGACCTGCCGGTAACCGCCGTGGGACGGCGGTTACCGGAGTATTCCCTCCAGGAAGTCGCTGCCCAGCCGGGCCACCACCGTCACGTCCAGCTGGTGCAGTACGTACCGCCCGCGGCGGCGGGTGGTGATCAGGCCCGCCTTCTTCAGCACCCCGAGGTGCCGGGATATCTCCGGGGCCGTCATGCCGTGCGCCTGCGCCAGCTCGCTCGTGGTGTACGCGCTGCGGGCCAGATGGCGGCAGATCCGCATCCGGACCGGGTGGGACAGCGCGGACATCCGCAGTGTCAGCTGCTCGACCGACGGCGGCGAGGCCAGCTCGGGGGAGCCGACGGGATAGTGCAGCACCGGCTGCCAGTCGTGCCGGTGGAGGACCATCAGGTGCGGCCAGCCCAGGCTCGTCGGGACGAGCAGCAGTCCGCCGTCCGCCGTCGCCGAACGGCCGTCGCCCAGCTTGTCGACCGTGATCCGCGCGGCGGACTCGTCCAGCGTCACCGCCGGGGACACGGCGGCCAGCGCCTCGGCGAGCCCCTTGCGGCGCAGCAGGTCCGTCTTGTGGCGGGCGTCCGCCGCGAGTTGGTGGCGCAGCCGCGACCAGGCATCCGCGAAGAACGCCTCGTCGCAGTCCTGCGCGAACTGCCGCAGCCATCCCCGGATCCGCGGCGGATCGGCCAGCAGGCGCTCGCTGAAGCGCAGCTGCTGCGGTCCGCGCGCGGCGGCCAGGTCCAGCGCGCGCCGGCGCGTCTCGGCGTCCGCGAGCGCGGAGGCCCCGCCGGTGCTGTAGGGCAGGGCGCAGGTGAACTCCAGCGCCGCGTCCACGAACTGCTCGTCGGACAGCTTGTCGAGCAGGTCCAGGTCCTCGGCGAGGGTGGCGCCGGGCAGTGTGCTGCGTCCCGGCACGCCGGCGAACGGCATGAACAGGTCCGAGAACGTCGTCCGCCACAGGAAGTCGGCCTCGCACATCCGGTCGGCCAGAGGCGAGTCGAGCCGGGCGGTCACGCCCGTCGCCCAGCCCTGCAGACCCGGGTGGTGCCCCGGCTCGGACAGGGCGTGCAGCGCCATGCCCAGCTCGGCCAGGGGCGAGGGCACGACGGCGACCCTCTCCGGCCGCAGCCCCGCGATGTCGATACGCACGCTCATGCCCTCATGGTGCACCCCACCACTGACAACGCCACCGCCGATTGACGCCCGCCGTCAATCGGCGCGACGGGAGGGCCGTACCGGAGCAACCTGGAGGCACCGGGGCAGCCGCGGAGCCCGATTCCCACCACACGTTCCTTCGAGAAGGCGACCCCCATGAGCATCACCCAGCAGTACCTCCTCGACTCCTACCGGGCCCGGCAGCTCGGCGAGCCCGCGCCGCCCGCGCCCGGCGCGCACGACTGGCAGGTCGTGCGCGAGTGGCACGACCGCCGTCAGTTCCACGCCGTCCTCGCCGGCCGCCCGGCGCACGGCCGGGTACGGCTGGCCCTGCGCCGGTGGTGGTCCCTGTGGCCGCGTGCCCTCGGCTGACCCGCGTGGCCGGCGCGGGGCCGGGCAGCACTCCGGTCCGGCCGGTCAGTCCTCCCGGTCCGGCCGGTCCTCCCGGTCCTCCCGGTCCGACCGGTCGGAGCTCCCGGTCCGACTGGCCAGGACTCCCGGCCTGACCGGTCAGTAGTACCGGCCTGACCGGTCGTTACTCGAGCCAGGTCGAGCCAGGTCGAGCCAGGTCGAGTCAGGTCGAGTCAGGTCGAGTCAGCCCTCCAGCCTGGCCGCGAAGTCGGCGACCGCCGCCTTCACGTCGTCCGCCGTCCACCGGAGGCCCTCCTCTTCCACACTGACCTCCGTGACGGCGAGTCCCGGGACCGGTGTGAGCCACCCCTGGGAGAAGAGCATGGTCCCCGTCTCCTCGCCCTGCCGGACCGCGGCCTCGCCGACGACATCGGCGTCGTACGGCAGCAAGACCTGGAACTCGTGGGTGTGCGGCTCCTCGGGTTGTACCCGCGCCCACGGCAGCCCGGCTGCCGCGAAGCCCTCCCGCAGTGCGGCGGCCACCACGCGCGCGTGGGTCACGTACTCCGGCAGCCGGGGCAGCTCGCGCTCCAGGCCGGCCAGTGCCGACAGCACCGTCGGGAACTGCTGGAACACCGCGCCGCCGTACCGGTGCCGCCAGGCCTTCGCCTCCTCGATCAGCGTCCGGGGGCCTGCCAGGGCGGCGCCTCCGTAGCCCTTGAGGGACTTGTAGAACGAGACGTACACGCTGTCCGCGAGGCCCGCGATCTCGGCCAGGGGGCGGCCGAAGTGGACGGTGGTCTCCCACAGACGGGCCCCGTCGAAGTGGACCACCGCGTCGCGCTCCCGCGCGGCCTCGACGACGTCGGTGAGCTCCTCCCAGGTGGGCAGTACGAAACCGGGCTCCCTGAGCGGCAGTTCCAGCATCAGGGCCCCGAACGGCTCCTCGAAGTCGCGTACCTCGTCGGCGGTCGGCAGCCGGGGCGCGCTGGTCACCCGTACCGGGCGCAAGCCGCTGACCAGGCTGAAGGCGTTGCGCTCGTGCATCTCGGGATGGCTGAGCCCGTGCAGGGCGACGACCGGACTGCCGGTGCGGCCCGCCCAGCAGCGCATCGCCACCTGCTGGGCCATGGTGCCGGTGGGGAAGAAGGCCGCAGCCTCGGTGCCGAGCAGGGCGGCGACCTTCTCCTCCAGGGCCTCCACGACACCGTTGCCGTACATGTCGGACGGCTCGTCGAGGTCGTACAGCTCGGCGGCGTCGTCGAGCAGGGCGAGCCGCTCGCGCAGGGTCGTGCTGAACCCCGGCCCGGCGAGCATCCGCCGGGCGTTGCGGTGGGCGGCCACGCGCCGTTCCCGCAGTCGCCGGCTCCGTTCCTCCGCGGATCCCTCCGTCGGTCCCTCCGCCGGCTCCGCCCCGGCCGCCTCCCCGGCCGTCTCCCCGGGCCGCCGCTCGTCCTGTTCCGCTCGCTCGTCCTGTTCCGCCGTATCGCTCATGCCGTGATCATGCCGCGCGGACGTCGGTGCGGGCATCCGGGTTTCCCGTACGTCCCGCCGCGCGTCCCCGTGTGCGCGCGTGGGAGTGCTGGGGTGTGTCCCGCCGTCGCGCGGAAACCCACAGCCTGTGGACAACCGGACGTACGCCGAACCAATCGCGTTAACATGACGAGAAATCGTCCGGTACCCCGAGCGGACTGGAACGGGAAGGCCGCCGTCGCGTGAACACAACCCCACAGCCAGACCCCAAGGACCGCCCCGCGCGGCTCACCGTAGGCGTCGTCGGCGCCGGACGCGTGGGCCCCGCGCTGGCCGCGTCCCTCGCGCTCGCCGGGCACCGCCCGGTGGCCGTCTCCGGGGTCTCCGACGCCTCCAGACGACGCGCCGCGGCGCTGCTCCCGGACGTGCCGCTCGTGCCGCCCGCCGAGGTCCTCCAGCGCGCCGAGCTGGTCCTGCTGACGGTCCCCGACGACGCTCTGCCCGGCCTGGTGACCGGACTCGCCGAGACCGGGGCGGTGCGGCCGGGCCAGCTGCTCGTGCACACCTCCGGGCGGTACGGCGCGAGGGTCCTGGACCCGGCGTTGCGCGCCGGTGCCCTGCCGCTGGCCCTGCACCCGGCGATGACCTTCACCGGCACCCCCGTGGACGTCCAGCGCCTGGCGGGCTGCTCCTTCGGCATCACCGCGCCCGAGGAGCTGCGGCTGGTCGCCGAGGCCCTGGTCATCGAGATGGGCGGCGAGCCGGAGTGGATCGCCGAGGACAAGCGCCCGCTGTACCACGCCGCGCTCGCCCTGGGGGCCAACCACCTCGTCACCCTGGTCGCGCAGTCGATGGAGCTGCTGCGCACCGCGGGCGTCGAGGCGCCCGACCGCATGCTCGGCCCGCTGCTGGGCGCCTCCCTCGACAACGCCCTGCGCTCCGGCGACGCGGCCCTCACCGGCCCCGTCGCGCGCGGGGACGCGGGCACGGTCGCCGCGCACATCGTGGAGCTGCGCGCACACGCCCCGCAGGCCGTCGCCGGCTATCTGGCGATGGCGCGCGCGACCGCCGACCGGGCGCTGGACCACGGCTTGCTGAAAGCCGAACTCGCCGAGGACCTGCTCGGGGTACTCGCCGACGGGGCCGCCGGGGCCGCCGGGGCCGCCGGGAACAGCGGCACCGGCACCGGCACGGGCACCACAGGCACCGACAGCACCGAAAACACCGACGGCACCGACAGCTCCGACGGCACCGAGGGAGACGCCCGATGACCCCCACCCCGCCCGTCCTGCTGCGCACCGCCGACGAGCTGCACGCGCGCGTACGGCACGGCCGCCGGGCCGTCGTGATGACCATGGGTGCCCTGCACGAGGGCCACGCCACCCTGATCCGTACGGCCCGTGACCTCGTGGGCCCGGACGGCGAGGTCGTCGTCACCGTCTTCGTCAACCCGCTGCAGTTCGGTGCCGGCGAGGACCTCGACCGCTACCCGCGCACCCTGGACGCCGACCTGGCGATCGCCGGGGAGGCGGGCGCGGACGCCGTTTTCGCCCCCGCCGTCGACGAGGTGTACCCGGGAGGCGAGCCCCAGGTGCGCGTCACCGCGGGCCCCATGGGTGAACGCCTGGAGGGCGCCTCCCGACCCGGCCACTTCGACGGCATGCTCACCGTCGTCGCCAAGCTGCTCCACCTCACCCGCCCGGACCTGGCCCTCTACGGCCAGAAGGACGCCCAGCAGCTCGCCCTGATCCGCCGCATGGTCCGCGACCTGAACTTCGGCATGGAGATCGTCGGCGTCCCCACCGTGCGCGAAGAGGACGGCCTGGCACTGTCCAGCCGCAACCGCTACCTCTCGACCCGGGAGCGCCGCACCGCCCTCGCGCTCTCCCAGGCGCTCTTCGCCGGCCTGGACCGGCACGCCGCCCAGGAGGCGCTGCGCGCGCGGGCCCGCGAAGTGCCCGCCACACAGGCGCGCGCCGAGGCCCTCAGCGCCCTGGGCGAGTCCCGCGCGGCGGCCGACGCCCATGCCGTGGCCACGTCCGCGCCGGGCAGCGCCACGGCCGTCCGGGCCGCCGCGCGCCTCGTGCTGGACGACGCGGCCCGCGCCGATCCGCCGCTGGAGCTGGACTACCTCGCCCTGGTCGATCCGTCCGACTTCACCGAGATCGGTGACGACCACACCGGCGAGGCCGTCCTCGCCGTCGCCGCCCGGGTCGGCGCGACCCGGCTGATCGACAACGTCACCCTCACCTTCGGAGCCGCCTCGTGACCAGCACAGGCATACGACTGCACGCGCCCGCGCCCGGCTGGGCCATCGCCGCGGACGTGGTGGTCGTCGGCTCCGGCGTCGCCGGCCTCACCGCCGCCCTGCGCTGCGAGGCGGCGGGCCTGCGGACGGTCGTCGTCACCAAGGCCCGCCTCGACGACGGCTCCACCCGCTGGGCGCAGGGCGGCATCGCCGCGGCCCTGGGCGAGGGCGACACCCCCGAGGAACACCTGGACGACACCCTAGTCGCCGGCGCGGGCCTGTGTGACGAGGAAGCGGTCCGCCTCCTGGTCACCGAGGGCCCCGACGCCGTACGCCGCCTCATCGCCACCGGCGCGCACTTCGACGAGTCCGCCGAGGGCGGCCTGGCCCTCACCCGCGAGGGCGGCCACCACCGCCGCCGCATCGCGCACGCCGGCGGCGACGCCACGGGCGCGGAGATCTCCCGGGCCCTGGTGGAGGCGGTACGCGCGCGCGGGATGCGCACGATCGAGAACGCCCTCGTCCTGGACCTCCTCACGGACGCGGACGGCCGGACCGCCGGCGTCACCCTGCACGTCATGGGCGAGGGACAGCACGACGGCGTCGGGGCGGTCCACGCCCCCGCCGTCGTCCTCGCCACCGGCGGCATGGGCCAGGTCTTCTCGGCCACGACGAACCCGTCCGTCTCGACGGGCGACGGCGTCGCGCTCGCCCTGCGCGCGGGCGCCGAGGTGAGCGACCTCGAGTTCGTCCAGTTCCACCCCACGGTCCTCTTCCTCGGTCCGGACGCCGAGGGCCAGCAGCCCCTGGTCTCCGAGGCGGTACGCGGCGAGGGCGCCCACCTGGTGGACGCGGACGGCGTGCGCTTCATGGCGGGACAGCACGAGCTGGCCGAACTCGCCCCCCGCGACATCGTCGCCAAGGGCATCATGCGCCGCATGCGGGAGCAGGACGCCGAGCACATGTACCTCGACGCCCGGCACTTCGGCGCCGACATGTGGGAGCACCGCTTCCCGACGATCCTCGCCGCCTGCCGCGCGCACGGCATCGACCCGGTCACCGAGCCGGTCCCGGTCGCCCCGGCCGCCCACTACGCCTCCGGCGGCGTCCGCACCGACGCCTCGGGCCGCACCACGGTCCCCGGCCTGTACGCGTGCGGCGAGGTCGCCTGCACGGGCGTGCACGGTGCCAACCGCCTGGCCTCCAACTCCCTCCTGGAGGGCCTGGTCTACGCCGAGCGCATCGCCGCCGACATCGCGGCGAGCCACGCGGACGGCACCCTCCACGCGCGCGTGCCCGCCCCCGTCCCGCACCCCGGCCTCCCGGCGCACCCCCTCCTCCCGCCCGAGGCCCGCCTCACGATCCAGCGGATCATGACCGCGGGCGCCGGCGTCCTGCGCTCGGCCGGCTCCCTCACCCGGGCCGCCGACCGGCTGCACCACCTCCACACCGAGGCCCGCGAGGCCCTGCACGAGAACGGAAAGACGTCCGAGCCGGGCGTCGACACCTGGGAGGCCACCAACCTCCTGTGCGTGGCCCGCGTCCTGGTGGCCGCGGCGGCACAGCGCGAGGAGACCCGCGGCTGCCACTGGCGCGAGGACCACGCGGACCGCGACGACACGACGTGGCGCCGCCACATCGTCGTACGCCTGAACCCGGACCGGTCCCTCGCCGTGCACACCACGGACACGCCAGAATTCCCCCCGACCACCCACAGCCCCCAGCCGGCGCAGCGTCCCCAGGAGCAGTGACAGCAGTGAACACCCCCGATCTTCCCCTCGCCTCCACCGGAGGCTGCGGCGACGGCTGCGCCTGCGGCGCGGACACCGACGAAGAGGCCTACATGGAGTGCGGTCTCGACCCCGCGCTCGCGGCCCTCATGCTGGACTCCGGACTCGACCCCGTGGAGGTCGAGGACCTCGCGAACGTCGCCATCCAGGAGGACCTGGCGGGCGGCGTGGACGTGACGACGGTCGCGACGATTCCCGAGGAGGCCGTGGCCACCGCCGACTTCACCGCGCGGGAGGCGGGCGTGGTGGCGGGCCTCAGGGTCGCCGAGGCGGTCATGTCGGTCGTCTGCACGGACGAGTTCGAGGTGGAGCGCCACGTCGAGGACGGCGACCGCGTCGACGCCGGCCAGAAGCTCCTCTCCGTCACCACCCGCACCCGTGACATCCTCACCGCCGAGCGCAGCGCGCTGAACCTCCTGTGCCGCCTGTCGGGCATCGCGACGGCCACACGCGCGTGGGCGGACGCCCTGGAGGGGACGAAGGCCAAGGTCCGCGACACCCGCAAGACCACCCCGGGCCTGCGCTCCCTCGAGAAGTTCGCGGTCCGCTGCGGCGGCGGCGTCAACCACCGCATGTCCCTCTCGGACGCGGCCCTGGTCAAGGACAACCACGTGGTGGCCGCGGGCGGCGTGGCGGCGGCCTTCCAGGCAGTGCGCGAACGCTTCCCCGACGTCCCCATCGAGGTCGAGGTCGACACCCTGCACCAGCTCCGCGAGGTCGTGGACGCGGGCGCCGACCTGATCCTCCTGGACAACTTCACCCCGGAAGAGTGCGAGGAGGCGGTGGCCCTGGTCGCCGGCCGCGCCACCCTGGAGGCGTCCGGCCGCCTCACCCTGCACAACGCCAAGGCGTACGCGGCGACGGGTGTCGACTACCTGGCCGTGGGAGCCCTCACCCACAGCTCCCCCATCCTGGACATCGGCCTGGACCTTCGAGCGGCGGAGTAGAGCCCATGCTGCTGACGATCGACGTAGGCAACACACACACCGTCCTCGGCCTCTTCGACGGCGAGGACATCGTCGAGCACTGGCGCATCTCCACGGACTCGCGCCGCACGGCCGACGAGCTGGCGGTCCTCCTCCAGGGCCTGATGGGCATGCACCCGCTCCTCGGCGACGAACTGGGCGACGGCATCGACGGCATCGCCATCTGCGCGACGGTCCCCTCGGTCCTGCACGAACTGCGCGAGGTCACCCGCCGCTACTACGGCGACGTCCCCGCGGTCCTCGTCGAACCGGGCGTGAAGACGGGCGTCCCGATCCTCACCGACCACCCCAAGGAGGTCGGCGCGGACCGCATCATCAACGCGGTCGCCGCCGTGGAGCTCTACGGCGGCCCGGCGATCGTCGTGGACTTCGGCACGGCGACGACGTTCGACGCGGTCAGCGCGCGCGGGGAGTACATCGGCGGGGTCATCGCCCCCGGCATCGAGATCTCGGTCGAGGCGCTCGGCGTCAAGGGCGCACAGCTCCGCAAGATCGAGGTGGCGCGTCCCCGCAGCGTGATCGGCAAGAACACGGTCGAGGCCATGCAGTCCGGGATCATCTACGGCTTCGCCGGCCAGGTCGACGGCGTCGTCCACCGCATGGCCCGCGAGCTGGCCGACGACCCGGACGACGTCACGGTCATCGCGACGGGCGGGCTCGCGCCGATGGTGCTGGGGGAGTCCTCGGTCATCGACGAACACGAGCCGTGGCTGACGCTGATGGGGCTGCGGCTGGTGTACGAGCGGAACGTGTCCCGTATGTAGCCGACGGCGCGGGCGCGGGCGCGGATCGGGGGTGTGGGCCCGGGGACTCCCGGCCCGAGTGTGCGGCCCCGGGGTGGGGACCGGCCCCGGGGGCGTGGACCCGGGGCGTGGACCGGCGGAGACGCGGCCCGGGGGCGTGGTCCGGAAGGCAGGCCGCTCGCACCGGGTGGCGCGTCAGAACCCCGCCACCCCCGCAGGCGCCCCCGCTCCGCCGCGCTGTTCCGACGACGGAACGCGCCACCTACCCCGCACGGAACGCGCCACCCGCCCCCCCACCGAACGCGCACAGGGCGACGCGGGCGCCCGCATCCGAGTGGCCCCCCACGCCACACCCGCACCCTATGCCGGGTTTGTCTGATTAGCGCGTATCGTCGCCGCATGCCCACGCCCTACGGATCCCGCGGCGGTATGGCGTTCGGTGCTCAGGAGCTGCGTGTGCTCCGGCGCGCCCTCGCCCTCGCCCTGCACCCCAGCCCCGTCTCGACGGAGGAGGCCCAGGACTGCCTACGCCTCGCGGAGTCGCTCGACGAGGCGATGCGGGAGGGCGCCCGGCTGCGCGCCTTCCTGGTGGCCGACCTCGCCCGGTACCGCGCCGCGCTCCCCGGTACCGCCACCGGCTACCTGGCGCTCCTGGACGAGGCTCTGGGCGCCGGACACCGCCCGGACACGGACGATCTCGCCGCCCTGGGAGCCCTGCGCGGCAACCCTGCCGCGGCCGCCCTCCTGGCCCGCTGCGGGCCCACGGCCGCCAGGGCGGCCTCAGTCTCCGCAGTCACGGCCACCACGGGGGCCATGGCGGCCCCGGGGGTCACCATCTCCCTCCCCGCCGCGCGCTCCCGCCTCCACGCCCTTCCCGGCGGCCAGCAGCCGGACGGGAAACCCGCACAGAAGCCCGCCCGGAAACCCGCCCCCCAGCCCACCCCCGCCACCCCCAAACGTCCCGTCCCCACCCCCGGCGAGGTCTTCCCCCGCCGCAGGCCGGCCCCGCCCGCCCCCGGCTCCCGGCACCACCTCGTCGCCGGCTGACCCGGGCTGGCTACCCTGGATCCATGGACTACGTCTCCGCGCTCCTGCCCCCGGCCGTCATGGCCGTGTTCTTCATCGGCGTGATCAGGGTGATCGTGAAGACCCAGGGCGGCGCCAACAAGGCCAAGGAGGACGCGGCCGTCGACGCCGCCCTCGCACGGGCGGAGGGCGCCCGCCAGGCACCCGCACACCCCGAGGCCTGACCGGCCCGCCACCTCCCCCCCCGGCGGGGCTGGCACCTCACCCGCGTACGACTCCCCGCACCCACCGCGAGGAGCCGTACGCCCTTTTTGTGCCCATGTGCCTGCAGAGATGCACGTCCGGCACGCGATCGCCGGGATCTCCCACTATCGTTCAGAGCGTGCCTCGCCCATTGGGAGAACTCGAAGACGCGGTCATGACGAGGGTGTGGAAGTGGAACCGCCCCGTGACCGTTCGAGAAGTCCTGGAAGACCTCCAACAGGAACGGTCCATCGCGTACACCACCGTGATGACCGTTCTGGACAATCTCCATCAGAAGGGCTGGGTGCGCCGTGAGGCGGAAGGCCGGGCCTATCGATATGAGGCGGTCTCCACCCGCGCCGCGTACGCCGCCGCGCTGATGAACGACGCATGGTCCCAGAGTGACAACCCCACCGCCGCCCTCATCGCCTTCTTCGGCATGATGAGCGAGGAACAGCGCGAGGCGCTCAGAGATGCCATCCGCATCGTGCAGGGCCCCGAAACCCGCGCGCCGGGCCCCGAAACCCGCGCGCCAGGCCCCGAAACCCCCGCACCGGGCCCCGGCTCGGCACCGGACGCCGGCGAGCGATAGCGTCCCCACATGTCAAAAGCCATCACCGTCCGGCGGGCCCGCACCAGTGATGTCCCCGACGTGCGCCGGCTCCTCGACGCGTACGTCCGTGACCGCATCCTGCTCGACAAAGCGATGGTGACGCTTTACGAGAGCATCCAGGAGTTCTGGATCGCGGAACGGGACGACAACGCCGAGGTGGTCGGCTGCGGTGCCCTGCACGTGATGTGGGAAGACCTCGCTGAAGTGCGGACTCTCGCGGTGAAGCCCGGTCTGAAGGGCGTCGGCGTCGGCCATCAGTTGCTGGAGAAGTTGCTGGAGACCGCGCGCCGGCTCGGTGTTCGCCGCGTTTTCTGCCTGACCTTCGAAGTGGACTTCTTCGTCAAGCACGGCTTCGTGGAGATCGGTGAGACGCCCGTCGACGCGGATGTCTACGCGGAGCTGCTACGTTCCTATGACGAGGGCGTAGCGGAGTTCCTGGGTCTCGAACGAGTGAAACCGAACACCTTGGGCAACAGCCGGATGCTTCTGCATCTGTGATCACCGGGCATCGTCCGGCATCCGCACTCCTGCGCAGTCCTTCGTCGCAGTTTATTCCGCCGACGGACCGTTCGCGGGTTCCCTATGTCCGAAACGCGTATCTTTTCGGCCCCGGGGCAGGCTACCGGTCTCCGCCGGGGGTTTGTGTTTTTCCGGCAAAAGCGGTTTGCTTTCCGACGTAGTGCAGTACTGCATATAACAAGGGGCGGCGATACGGCGGATGCCGGCGGACCTCCGGCCCTCAAGTTATCGATGAAAGGAAATCCGGTGGCACAGAAGGTTCAGGTCCTTCTTGTCGATGACCTCGACGGTGGCGAGGCAGACGAGACCGTGACGTTCGCGCTGGACGGCAAGACGTACGAGATCGATCTCACCACCGCCAATGCGGACAAGCTCCGCAGTCTTCTCGACCCTTACCTGAAGGGCGGCCGCCGTACCGGGGGCCGTGCTTCGGGCGGCCGCGGCAAGGCACGCGCGTCTTCCGGTGGCAGCCAGGACACCGCGGCCATCCGCGCCTGGGCGAAGGAGAACGGCTGGGACGTCAACGACCGCGGCCGTGTTCCCGCGAAGGTTCGCGAGGCGTACGAGCAGGCCAACGGCTGACCACCGCACCCGACCCGCGCCACAGGACCCGTCCCGGACGGCCTCAGCGCGTCGGCCGGCAGGTCCGGGAGGGCGGGAAGAGCCGGACCCGGTGGCACTGAGTCGCCAGCGTGTGGACCAGCCGTGCGAGATCGGGGGCCGGTCCAGTGCCCCCCATGGCCGACAGCGTCGGCAGCGAGGCCTCGCCCCCGCACCCCGGTTCCGGGGGTCGCAGCCAGACGGCGGCCCCCTGCGGGCCGTCGCGGCCCGGGGGGCGCGGCGGCAGCCCGGACGGCCCGGGCCCGGGTGCCATGGGCGCCTCCATGAAGCCGCCCGCACCGACCGCTCTCAGGTCGAGCGGCAGCGCGCCCCATTCCAGCCATTCCAGCAGCCCGGGCAGTTCCTCCGCGCTTCCCGCCGCCACGAGCAGCGACATCCGCCCGCCCCGCACGGCCACCGGAAAGCCGGGGCGCCGCAGGACCGGACCGGCTCGCCCGAGCCGTTCCAGTGCCGCGTGACCGGCCTCGGCGGGGACGTCCAGGACGTCGAAGCGGACGCCCGTGCGGAGCCGTACCGGCACCCCGGGCACCGTCGGCCAGCCGAGCACGTTCTCGTACCACCACCGCACCCGCTCCCAGGGGGACGGGGCCGAGCCCGGGCCGCCCGCTTCGAGCGGTCGGCGAGGGAACGGAAGCGTGGGGGCTGCGGGGTGCGTGGGAAGCGAGGGTGTGGGAACCGAGGGCGGGGCGCCGGCCATGCCAAGTGCAACAGCCGGAAAGGCGCGCGGGTTACGCTGGGTACCGGGACGAATGCGCAGAGTGCCGGAAGTGGGGGCGTGCGGGGGTGCGGGGAGGCGCAAGGTTGTTCGCCCGTAGCGGAGGGAATCGATGCGCGCGGCATGGAGTGCCAGTGCGTGCGGGTAAGACATCCCTAGTGGGAGGGGGCGACACGCAGATTGGGCCGTCTCACGTTCGCCATCGGCGTACTGGCGAGTGGGGTAAGTGCTTGGCCTGCGGGAACATCGTCTCGCACCATCGGGTTGTGGCAGATGTCGGCGTCAGGGGTCAGGAGGCCATCGACGGTGTCGGCAGTTGGAATGAGCGGTCCCCGCTTGCGGGACTAAGCTGCGGAAGGACAGGGAGGGGAAGTTCCCCTTACTGCCTGACCGCTCTGAGGAGCGATTAACGATGTTCGAGAGGTTCACCGACCGCGCGCGGCGGGTTGTCGTCCTGGCTCAGGAAGAAGCCCGGATGCTCAACCACAACTACATCGGCACCGAGCACATCCTCCTGGGCCTGATCCACGAGGGTGAGGGTGTCGCCGCCAAGGCCCTTGAGAGCCTCGGGATTTCGCTCGAGGCGGTCCGCCAGCAGGTGGAGGAGATCATCGGGCAGGGCCAGCAGGCCCCGTCGGGTCACATCCCCTTCACCCCCCGTGCCAAGAAGGTCCTGGAGCTGTCGCTCCGCGAGGCCCTCCAGCTGGGTCACAACTACATCGGCACGGAGCACATCCTGCTCGGCCTGATCCGTGAGGGCGAGGGCGTCGCCGCCCAGGTCCTGGTCAAGCTGGGTGCCGACCTCAACCGGGTGCGGCAGCAGGTCATCCAGCTGCTCTCCGGATACCAGGGCAAGGAGACCGCCACCGCCGGCGGTCCTGCCGAGGGCACGCCCTCCACGTCCCTGGTCCTCGACCAGTTCGGCCGGAACCTCACCCAGGCCGCTCGTGAGTCCAAGCTCGACCCGGTCATCGGGCGCGAGAAGGAGATCGAGCGGGTCATGCAGGTGCTGTCCCGCCGTACCAAGAACAACCCGGTCCTGATCGGTGAGCCCGGCGTCGGCAAGACCGCCGTCGTCGAGGGCCTCGCGCAGGCCATCGTCAAGGGCGAGGTGCCCGAGACCCTCAAGGACAAGCACCTCTACACCCTGGACCTCGGCGCGCTGGTCGCCGGCTCCCGCTACCGCGGTGACTTCGAGGAGCGCCTGAAGAAGGTCCTCAAGGAGATCCGCACCCGCGGCGACATCATCCTGTTCATCGACGAGCTGCACACGCTGGTCGGTGCGGGTGCCGCCGAGGGCGCCATCGACGCCGCTTCGATCCTGAAGCCGATGCTGGCCCGCGGTGAGCTGCAGACCATCGGCGCCACCACGCTGGACGAGTACCGCAAGCACCTGGAGAAGGACGCGGCCCTCGAGCGCCGCTTCCAGCCGATCCAGGTCGCGGAGCCGTCGCTGCCGCACACGATCGAGATCCTCAAGGGCCTGCGCGACCGCTACGAGGCGCATCACCGCGTCTCCATCACGGACGAGGCCCTGGTCCAGGCGGCCACGCTCGCCGACCGCTACATCTCGGACCGCTTCCTGCCGGACAAGGCGATCGACCTGATCGACGAGGCCGGCTCCCGGATGCGCATCCGCCGGATGACCGCGCCGCCGGACCTGCGCGAGTTCGACGAGAAGATCGCCGGCGTCCGCCGCGACAAGGAGTCCGCGATCGACTCGCAGGACTTCGAGAAGGCCGCCTCCCTCCGCGACAAGGAGAAGCAGCTCCTGGCCGCCAAGGCCAAGCGGGAGAAGGAGTGGAAGGCCGGCGACATGGACGTCGTCGCCGAGGTCGACGGCGAGCTGATCGCCGAGGTCCTCGCCACGGCGACCGGCATCCCGGTCTTCAAGCTGACCGAGGAGGAGTCGTCCCGCCTGCTGCGCATGGAGGACGAGCTCCACAAGCGGGTCATCGGCCAGGTCGACGCCGTCAAGGCGCTGTCCAAGGCGATCCGCCGTACCCGTGCCGGCCTGAAGGACCCGAAGCGTCCCGGTGGCTCATTCATCTTCGCCGGTCCGTCCGGTGTCGGTAAGACCGAGCTGTCCAAGGCGCTCGCCGAGTTCCTCTTCGGTGACGAGGACGCGCTGATCTCCCTCGACATGTCGGAGTTCAGCGAGAAGCACACGGTGTCGCGTCTCTTCGGTTCGCCCCCCGGCTACGTGGGCTACGAGGAGGGCGGCCAGCTGACGGAGAAGGTCCGCCGCAAGCCGTTCTCGGTCGTCCTCTTCGACGAGGTCGAGAAGGCCCACCCGGACATCTTCAACTCGCTGCTGCAGATCCTGGAGGACGGTCGTCTGACCGACTCCCAGGGCCGGGTCGTGGACTTCAAGAACACGGTCATCATCATGACGACCAACCTCGGCACCCGGGACATCTCCAAGGGCTTCAACCTCGGCTTCGCCGCCGCGGGCGACACGAAGACCAACTACGAGCGCATGAAGAACAAGGTCCAGGACGAGCTCAAGCAGCACTTCCGGCCCGAGTTCCTCAACCGCGTCGACGACGTGGTCGTCTTCCCGCAGCTCAGCCAGGACGACATCCTGCGGATCGTCGACCTGATGATCGACAAGGTCGACGAGCGCCTCAAGGACCGGGACATGGGCATCGAGCTCTCCCAGTCCGCCAAGGAGCTGCTGTCCAAGAAGGGCTACGACCCGGTGCTGGGCGCGCGTCCGCTGCGCCGCACGATCCAGCGCGAGGTCGAGGACACCCTGTCGGAGAAGATCCTCTTCGGCGAGCTGCGCCCCGGCCACATCGTGGTCGTGGACACCGAGGGCGAGGGCGACGCCAAGACCTTCACCTTCCGGGGTGAGGAGAAGTCGGCGCTGCCCGACGTCCCGCCGATCGAGCAGGCGGCCGGCGGTGCCGGGCCGAACCTGAGCAAGGAGGCGTAGCCCTCCGGGGGTGCGTCGAGTAAGGGGCTGCCCCGGGACTTCGGTCCCGGCGCAGCCCCTCTCTTCTTGCCGCGTCAGCGATCCTTCAGCGTCACCTCGGCGTCGGGGAAGAGGGAGGCGAACCGGGTGATGTCGACGTGCGCGCCGGGGGCGGGCTCGACGACGACCGTACGGACACCGGGAAGGCGGGTCGCCAGGACCGATACGTCCTCGTGCCCGCTGAGGGTCGGCAGACGCAGGTGGGTGACGCAGGGGAGCACGGGCATGGGCCCGAGACCGTAGGGGAAAAGCGAGGCATGCAGATGCAGGCTGGTCAGCAGGGGCAGCAGAGAGACCTCCTCCCAGTCATCCGCGGTGAGCGAAGTGGTGAGGGCCAGACTGAGTACCTTCAGGCCGCTCCAGTGCGACAAGCCGCGGAGGCCCGTCGTGGCGGTGGTTCCGGGGCCCAGGAAGAGGATCTCCAGCGGCGCCGGCAGAGGTAGGGACTCGGTCAGCCGGGTCCCGGGGAGCCACTGGGCCACGGACAGCAGGTCGAGCGAGGCCAGCTCGCGAAGACCCGTGAGATCGGCGATCGGGCCGATCACCAGCTCCTTGAGTGAGAGCGGCGCGAGCTGCCCGAGTTCGCGAACCGAAGGGCAGGCGTCCAGCGTCAGGCGGCGCAGGGAACCAAAGGCGGCGAGCCCGCCCAGGTCGGTCAGGACCGGGTTCTTGAGGAGATAGAGCTCTTCCAACGGCCGCGGGGCACCCATGCCCGTAAGAACGTCGGACAGGCTGTGCGCTCCGCTGAACGCAAGTCGACTCCACGGACGCATTCCGGTGATGGCGGCGCGCTGAACGTCGGTCGCGCAGGTGAGGATCAGGTCCGCCCGATCCAGGTGGTTCAAGATCTCCGCTGCGTACTCCTGCGCGTCGAACCGTTCCCACGTCCCCACCAGTTGGCGCCGTACATCGAGCGCCGGATGCGCTCGGAACCGCTGCAGTACCGCGAGCGCGCCGACCGGCTCCTGCCCGCCCAGCAGCGAAGCCGTCACCGTGACCCCGTGCGCCTCCACATCCGTCAGCCCCTCAGGCCCCGGAAGCAGCTCCAGCACCAGCGGTCCCGCCTCCGCCAGCGCCTTCGCGTCCGCCGTCGACCGTGGGGGGATCAGCGCCCCCGCCCGCGCCTCCACCTCCGCCCGCACCGCCGGATCGAGCGCTGTGGCGTGCTCCAGGCAGGCCAGGGCCAGCAGCGTCAGCCGTGGGGTGTCCTCCGCCAGCAGCCGCCGCAGCAGGACCGCCCGCTCCCCGGGCCGGGCGTGGGCCACCGCCATGCGGATCACGTCCTCCCACTGCGTGTCGCCCGCGTGGCCCGCGATGACGTCGAGGTGGCCCTCCTCGACCGCGTACCGCGCGCCCAGGTAGTCCTGGAAGGTGCGGTGGACGAAGTCGAGGGATCCCTCGCCGGGGCGCCGGAGCAGCCCGCTGCGCAGGACCAGCGTCCGCAGTACCGTCGCCGCGTCCCCCTGCCCCGCCGCCGAGGCGACCGACGGCAGGGCACGCTCCACGATGCCCTCGGCCGTGGCGAGGTCCATCTCCGTACGCCCGCTCAGCACCAGCGCGTACGCCAGCCGCTGGAGCAGCTCCAGCTGTGCCTCCTCGCCCAGGTCGACGGCCTCCATGCCCCGCTCCCGGTCCCGGCGGGCCAGCAGCATCGTCAGGGCGGCGTCGTACAGCTCCTTGCGGCCCGTGGGGAGGTAGCCGCGTCGCTCCCGGTGCAGGGCGCAGATCAGGCCGCACATCAGCGGGTTGGTGGCGAGCCGGGCGAGGTCCCGCTTGGTGCGCAGGGCGTCCAGCAGCTTCGCCTCGTACTCGGGGGCGTCGGCCGCCGCGTGCCAGCGCCGCACGAAGGTGGTGACGTCGTCCTGGCGCATCGGGGTGAGGGCCAGTTCCCGGAAGCCCTCCGCGGCCAGCCAGTCGGGGCGTACGGCGGTGGGGCGGGAGGTGAGCAGCCAGCGGTTGCCCGGAAAGGCGCGGATGAGGGCGAGGAGCCAGTCGCGGGTGCGGTTCCGGTCGGCGGCGGGGATCTCGTCCAGGCCGTCGACGAGGACCAGGCCCCGGCCGGCGCTCAGCACCCGCTCCGCCCAGCCGTCCGGCGGGGTGAGCGGGCAGCTCACCGCGGTGAGGAAGGCCGCCGGAGCAGGAAGCGCGCCCGCACGGATCAGGGTGCGCAGCGGCAGGACGTAGGGGACCCGGGAACTCTCCCGCGCGGCGGTCACCGCCAGCCATTGCACCAGGGTCGTCTTGCCGGAGCCCGCGTCGCCGCGCAGCAGCACGCGGTCGTCGCCGCGCAGGGCCTCCTCGGCGGAGAGGTGGACGGTGCGTTCCGGCTCGGGGGGTTCCCCGGGGAGGGTGGCCCGCTCCTCGGTGCCGGTCGCCTCCAGGCTCAGATAGGCGACTTCGAGGGGCCAGCGGTCGGGGGAGTCGCGCAGGTCGATGCCGTAGATGGTGATGCGGTTGCACTGCTCGGCGACGTACGGCAGGTAGCGGCGCTCGAACGCCGTGTCCCGGGCGTCCGGCCTGGGCATGCGGGTGATCAGCTCGTCGACCTTGGCGATCAGCTCGGCCTGGCCGCGGGTCTGGGCCACCAGGGTCCGGGCGACGAAGGTGGAGCGCCGGGTGAAGAACTCCAGGATGTGCAGGCAGGCCCACTCGGTCGCGGAGTCGAGGAAGTAGCCGGCGTCGGCGGACAGGTCGGCGCCCGACCCGGGCCTCGAAGCCTGCCGGCGCAGCCGGTCCGCCAGTTCCCGGTGCCCCAGCCGCACGGCCTGGACGTCGTCCATGTCCAGGTCGCCGAGGGCGAGCAGCCGGGCGGCGAGGGCGTCGGCGACGGCCGTCTCCTCGTCGCGCGGGAAGGGCGGCTCGCCGGGGGAGTCCAGGGACGCCCCGACGAGCCGCCCGGCGAGCCTGCGCACCTCCGCCTCACCGAGGTGGCGCTGTTCGCCCCGGAAGGAGACCAGGCGGGTCAGCCGGACCGGCCGGTCGACCAGTCCGGCGCCGGGACCGCCCGTGACGAAGAGCTTCTTCACCAGCGGGGCGACCAGGCTGGACGCCAACTTCCCGCCGAGCACCGCCGGTTCCATGTGCCACCCCCGTGATCGTTCGACCAGGGGTGGAGCCTATCGGTCGGTGTCAGGACAACTGGCCGTCGTAGTCGGGGAGCTTGAAGGTCTTCTCGGCGTGGCCGCCCGACAGGTCGGTGGCGCTGTTGCCGATGTTCGCGATGATCGTGTAGCCCTTCGACTCGATCTCGGCGCGCTGTTCGGTCTTGTACTCGGCGACGTTCCGGAACAGGTCGAGGAAGCCGCGGACGTGGACGCCGGAGGACTTGTAGCCGGCGTGGGCGAGGTTCCACTCGGTGGGCGCCTCGATGATGCCCGGGCGGGCGGTCACGAAGAACAGGGCGACGCCGCGCTCCTGGGCGTACTGGGCGGCCTCCAGGACCGGCCGGTTGGCGGGCTGCGGGTAGCTGAAGCCGAAGTCGGTCTCCAGCGAGGTGTTGTCGATGTCGAGGACGATCGCCTGCTTCTCGCCGGGTGCGGCGTCGGCGATGCGCTCCTTGAGGTAGGGCAGCGCCTGGTCCATCACCGCCCGGCAGTCGCGCTGCCAGGTGTCGTAGTCGACGTCGGCCGCCGCGGCCGCCACGGCGGCGGGCGCGGAGGAGTGCGTGGGGGCCGCGGCATCCGCCGGGGAGGCGAGGGCGACGAGGGCGGCGGCGGAGACCGCGCTCACCGATGCGCGACGCAGCCAGGGGCGTCTGTTCATGGAGTACCTCTCTCGTCCGTACGCGCTGCTTGTTTTCGAGTGCATGCTCGATGGCGAGGGTGACGTGAGAGGAACCGTAGGGTTACTGGCCGGTAAGTCGCCAGGGCCTTGCAGAAGATGACCGATTTCTGCTTTGAGGCCAGTGCGGGGAGCGCGGGTTCACCGGGATGGCGGCGGACAGGTCGCCCAGCCGGCGCCGGGTGCGGGCGCGTTCCCCGGGCCGGCACCTCGTCCACGCCGTCCATCAGCAGCACCCCGCGTCCGGCGGAGAGCACGCGCTCCGCCCATATGGGCGGCTGGGGGCCGGCGAGCGGGCAGCCGGCCGGCGAGCGGGCAGCCGGCCGCGGTCAGGAAGTCGCCGGCGAGCGGGCAGCCGACCGCGGTCAGGGAGTCGCCGGGGACGGGCAGCCGGGCGCCCGGGCGCCCGGGCCGGGCGAGGCTGCGCCGGACCGGGCCAGGGTGCGCAGGGCCTCCGCGTCCGCGTCGAGGCGCCGCAGGTCCGCGTCACCGCCCGCCGCCTCGTGCAGTCGGGCGGCGCGTTCCTCGCGGCCCAGCCGTACGGCCTGTACGTCGTCGGGGTCCAGGTCACCCAGGGCGTGCGGCGTCCGGTGGAGCGCGTCGGTCACGGCGTCCAGCTCGGTCTCTGCCGCGGGGCGGCTGGCGTGCGCCCCGCTCCGCCAGCTCACGGACCAGCTTGCGCGGCTACCGCCGCTCGCCGGGGTCCGCCTCTCGCCCCGGAAGGAGACCGGCGCGGACAGCCGTACCGGCCTGGCGGCCGGCCCGGCGCCCGGGCCCTCCCGCACGAGCGGCTGCTTCGCCGGCGGACCGACCGGGCCCGCCGCGAGCCTGGTCCCGAACGCTGCCGGATCCACGCCCCCCACGCCGCCCACGAGCCGTCCGAAAGGCCGCTTCGGCGTAGCCCCCGTCACATTCACCGGCCCTTCGATCATGGCCGCCGGTGATGTGCCGCACAGGCCGTTCGCCCTGTACTACGGGGAATAGTGGAAGCCGCAAGAACTACGAAAACGGGCATATCGGAGTGCTCGGGCGGTCGATTTGCAGGCCTCTGAGCTGGTTCTGTCCGTTATGAGGGCTCTGTCGAGGGTCGAGAAGTATCGTGCTGAAGTACTAAATAACGTCGTAGGTCACACCTTTGTGCGGTTCGGGCCCCTCGGGTTACCAATGTGGAGCCCGCCCGGTGAGCGCCTTCGCGTCACGCCGGAGGGGCATCCCTCTGTTCCCGTCCCCATGAGGTTCGAATGTTTCCGCGTGTCACGTCCCGTTCTTCCCGTACGACCATCCGCACCCGCGCCGCGGTGATGGCCGCCGGCCTCGGAGCCTCGGTCGCACTGGGAGCCGGGGTCGCGGCCGCCACCGGCACCACGGCGGCCAGCACCTCCACCGCCGCGAGCGCCGTCGAGGCCCAGGCCGCGGCGCAGGCCGAGGCGGCGAAGGCCGGCAAGGCCACGAGCGCGAAGACCGTCAACGCCAAGAAGACGGCCACCAAGAAGAAGGCCGCCTCCTGGGTGGACCCGGTGAAGAACTACAAGCTCACCGCGAGCTTCGCCCAGAACGGCGGCATGTGGGCGAGCAAGCACAGCGGCCAGGACTTCGCCGTGCCGATCGGCACCAACGTCGTCGCCGCGCACGGCGGCACCGTCGTCAAGGCCGGCGGCAACGGCGCCGGTGACGGCCCCGCCTACGGCAACGCGATCGTGATCAAGCACGGCAACGGCACGTACTCCCAGTACGCGCACCTGTCCAAGATCAACGTGAACGCCGGCCAGGTCGTGAAGACCGGCCAGTCCATCGCCAAGTCCGGTAACACGGGCAACTCCAGCGGCCCGCACCTGCACTTCGAGATCCGTACGACCCCGAACTACGGCTCGGCCGTCGACCCGGTCGCCTTCCTGCGCGCCAAGGGCGTGACCGTCTAAGGGGCAACCCCAGAGGTCACAGGCCCGGCCAGAGGGCCAGGGGCCGGGGCGCGGGGGGCTACGCGCCCCCCGCGCTCCGGTGTGCCTGGGCCACCAGGTCGGTGGCGACCTCGAGAACGGCCGCACGCCTCTTCTCGGGGTCGTCCTCCAGATCCTGGAGGACGAACATCCCGGCGTGCAGGGTGAACATCGCACTGACGCAGCGGACCTGGTCGACCAGGTCCGCTTCCGGGTCGATGAGGATGTCGCGCAGGCCGAGCATGCGGGTCTTGAACATCTCGCCGATGCGCAGGTCCCGCACCGTCGCCTGGTTCTCCTGCATGAAGCGGAACAGCGGCGCCGCGCCCGCCAGCACCTCGCCGTAGCGGCGGACGATCTCCTGCTTCGTCTCCAGGGTGTGCGGCTGCTCCCGCCCCCACGCGATCAGGTCCCCGATCGGCCGGGTCAGATCCTCGAAGATGCCGACGAGGATCTCTTCCTTGGTCTTGAAGTGGTAGTACAGCGCCGCCTTGGTGACGTCGAGGCGCTCGGCGATCTCGCGCAGCGAGGTCTTCTCGTACCCCTGCTCGGCGAAGAGCTCGAGTGCCACGTCCTGGATGCGCTGGCGGGTGTCCCCGCGGCGTCGCTGCTGCCTGGTGCTGTCCATCGTGCCGCCCATCCTCCTACGCACCTCCTGTTCCGCGCACTTCCCGGACCGCACTGCGCACTCCCGGGAAAAACTTACTTGACGCCCGGCTAGTTGCGCGTCTACCTTCCCGACTGTAGTCAACTTGCCGGTCGGCAAGTAAGTAAGTAAGCGGATGTACAGCGGCAGCTGGGGGAGTGGGAGCGATGGCGGACGCAGCGGAGGCAGGAGCCGGCGTCACCGACGGCGGCAAACAGCCGAGGAGCGTGCGGGTGGTCCTGCTCGCGCTCATGATCGCGATGATGCTCGCGATGCTCGACAACATGATCATCGGCACGGCGATGCCGACGATCGTGGGCGAGCTCGGCGGCCTGGAACACCTCTCCTGGGTGGTCACCGCCTACACCCTCGCGACCGCGGCCTCCACCCCGCTGTGGGGCAAGCTCGGCGACATGTACGGGCGCAAGGGCGCCTTCATGACCTCGATCGTGATCTTCCTGATCGGCTCCGCGCTCAGCGGCATGGCCCAGGACATGGGCCAGCTCATCGGATTCCGCGCCGTCCAGGGCCTCGGCGCCGGCGGTCTGATGGTCGGCGTCATGGCCATCATCGGCGACCTCATACCGCCCCGGGAACGCGGCAAGTACCAGGGCATGATGGCCGGCGTCATGGCGCTGGCGATGATCGGCGGACCGCTGGTCGGCGGCACCATCACCGACCACTGGGGCTGGCGCTGGTCCTTCTACATCAACCTGCCGCTCGGCGCGGTCGCGCTGGTCGCCGTCAGCGCCGTACTGCACCTGCCGAAGAAGCGCAGCCAGGCGCGGATCGACTACCTGGGCGCCGCGCTGCTGACCATCGGCATCACCGCCATCGTGCTCGTCACCACCTGGGGCGGCACCGAGTACGCCTGGACCTCCGCGCGGATCATGGAGCTGATCGGCATCGGCGTCGCCGCGCTGGTCGGGTTCGCGTTCTGGCAGACCCGGGCCGCCGAGCCGATCATGCCGCTGCACATCTTCCGCAGCCGCAACTTCACGCTGATGTCCGTCATCGGTTTCATCGTCGGCTTCGTGATGTTCGGCGCCACCCTCTTCCTCCCGCTGTACCAGCAGGCGGTGCAGGGCGCGTCCGCCACCAACTCCGGGCTGCTGCTCCTGCCCATGCTGGGCGCGATGCTGGTCACGTCGATGGTCGCGGGCCGGGTCACCACCAACACCGGCCGCTACAAGATCTTCCCGGTGGCCGGCGGCGCACTGATGACGGTGGGGCTGTACCTGCTCTCCCTGATGGACACCGACACCAGCCGCCTCACCTCCGGGGTCTACATGGCCGTCGTCGGTCTCGGAATGGGCTGCCTGATGCAGATCACCATGCTGGTGGCGCAGAACAGCGTGGAGATGAAGGACATGGGCGTCGCGTCGTCCTCCACCACCCTCTTCCGTACCCTCGGCTCCTCCTTCGGCGTCGCGATCATGGGTGCCCTGTTCAACCACCGCGTCCAGGACGTCATGGCCGAGAAGGCGGGCGCGCTCGGCTCCAAGGTGACGGAGCAGTCGGCGCAGCTGGACGCGGCGAGCCTGGCCGAGCTGCCGGAGGCGGCGCGCGTGGCGTACCAGGACGCGGTGTCCTCCGGTACGCACGGCGCGTTCCTGCTCGGCGCCGCGGTGGCGGTGATCGCGCTGGTCGCCGCGGTCTTCGTGAAGGAGGTGCCGCTGAAGGGGGCGGGACCGAAGGCGGCGGAGGGGCCGGCCGACGGGGACGGCGGCGCCGGGGGCACGGCGAAGCCGCCGGTTGCCGAGTCCGTCTGACGGCTCCGTCTGATGGCTCCGCCTGACGGCTCCGTCTGATGGCGAGACGCTCCGCCGCTTGCCGGAGGTTTGTTTCCGGGTGGTCTCCGGTGTCTCCGCTGGTCTCCGGTGTCTCTGGTGTCTCCGGTGTCTCCGCTGGTCTCCGGGTGGTCGCGCCTTGCGCCCGCCCGGAGACCCTTCGTCGTACCGCCGTACGGGCGAGACAGGTGGGACAGGCGACCGGCTCTGCTTCACCCGGCCGCACGAGGGGGCGGCCTCGGCACGGGCCGGGACCCCGCCCGCTAGGACGAGCCCCGGGGCGGGGCGTTCCGGGACGGCCGGTCCGGCACGCCCTGCGAAGACCGCTCCGATACGCCCTGGGACGACCGGTCCGATACGCCCTGAGAAGACCGGTCCGGCAGCATCGGGTAGCTCCCGGTGTTCGTCGGCGCGTGCTCCGGCAGCCACAGCACGGCGACCGCGCCCTCGGCCGGTACGTGTTCCGGAGCCCCCGCCGGCCGCACGTTGCGGAAGGTGAGCCGGGCGCCCAGCACCCGGGCCTGGCCGGCCGCGATGGTCAGGCCGAGCCCGTGTCCGCGGCCCGCCCGGTCCGTACTGCCGGTGCGGAAACGGCTCGGACCCTCGGCGAGGAGGTTCTCGGGGAAGCCCGGTCCGTGGTCGCGGACCCGGATCACCCGGCCCTCGACGCTGACCTCGACGGGGGGCCGGCCGTGCCGGGCGGCGTTGGCGAGCAGGTTGAACAGCACGCGCTCCAGGCGGCGGGGGTCGGTGGTGACCTCCGACTCGTGCACCACGTGGACGGTGACGTCCGGGTCCTTGGCCGCCACCCGCCGGGTCACGAAGTCGCCCAGCATGATGTCCTGCAGTTCGGCCCGCTCCGAGGCGCCGTCGAGCCGGGCCACCTCCAGGACGTCCTCGACGAGCGTGCGCATCGCCTTCGCCCGGTCCAGCACCAGCTCGGTCGGCCGGCCCGGCGGCAGCAGCTCGGCGGCCGTCAGCAGCCCGGTGACCGGGGTGCGCAGTTCGTGCGCGATGTCCGCGGTGACCCGGCGCTCGGCCTCCAGCCGCTGCTGCAACGCGTCCGCCATCGCGTCCACGGCACTGGCGAGGTCGTCGGTCTCGTCCCGGACGACACCGCCGATGGCGTCCCGCACGCGGACGTCCGGCTCGCCGTTGGCGACCTGGTTCGCGGCGGTGGCGGCCTTGCGCAGCCGGCGCGACAGCTGACCGCCGATGAGCACGCCGAGCGCGCTGCCGCCGAGGACGACGGCGATGGAGCCGATGACCAGGGCCTGGTCGAGGTCCTGGAGGATGTCCGCGCTGCGGTCGGTGAACCCGGTGTGCAGGGACATCACGTGCCCGTCCTTGAGCGGTACGGCCGCCCAGATGTCCGTGACGCCGCTCGGCCGGTCGGAAACGTACGTCGCGCGCCGCCCGTTCTCGACCTTGCGGCGCAGTTCCGACGGCAGCGCCGGGTCGTCGATCCGGGCGTTGGGGAAGTTCAGCCGTCCGGACAGCTCGTAGTTGCGCTGGGCGATCAGGACGCGTTCGTCCGCGAGGTCGCGGGCGTTGTCCAGCATCGACACCCGGGCCGCGTTGTGCACGACCAGGCTCAGCGCGACCGCCACCAGCGCGCCGACCAGCGCGATGGCCGCGCTGAGCTTCCAGCGCAGCCCGCTGCGGATACTCACCCCGCTGCGAGTCCCCAGCCCGCTACGAGTCCTCGGCCCCGTGCGGACGCGCAGCCCCGTGCGGATGCTCGGCCTCGCGGGCGTGCTCAGCCCTGCAGGCGTGCTCTGCCCCGTGCGCCTGTTCGGCCCCGCAGCCGTACTCGCCCCCGCGGGCGTGCTCTGCCCCGTGCGCGTGCTCGGCACCGTGTGCGTGTTCGCCCCCGGGGCGCCCCTGTGGATGCCCGGGCACCCCGGCGGCGAGGCGGTCCGGCGTCGGAAGAACCCCCGCATATCCCTGTGTCCCCGCTCAGGCCTTCAACTTGTAGCCGAAGCCACGGACCGTCTCGATACGGTCCTGGCCGATCTTGGTGCGCAGCCGCTGCACATGGACGTCGACGACGCGGGTGTCACCGCCCCAGCCGTAGTCCCACACGCGTTCCAGGAGCTTGTCGCGCGAGAGCACCGTGCCCGGCGCGGAGGAGAACTCCAGCAGGAGCCGCATCTCGGTCGGGGTGAGCGCCACCGGCCGCCCGGCCCGGCGCACCTCCATGCCGTCCGTGTCGACCTCCAGCTCGCCGAAGGTGAGCACGCCCCCGGTGTCCGCGGCGCCTCCCGCCTCCGCCCGGTCGCCCCCGCCGGCGTGGCCGAAGCGGCGCAGTACCGCGCGGATCCGGGCGACCAGCACGGCTCCGTCGAACGGCTTGGTGACGTAGTCGTCCGCGCCGGCCTCCAGGCCCAGTACGACGTCGATGGAGTCCGCGCGCGCCGACAGCATGATCACCGGCACGGTGGACTCGTCCCGGATCCGCCGGCACAGGCTGACCCCGTCGAGGCCGGGGACCATGACGTCGAGGAGCGCGATGTCGGGGCGGTCGGCCCGGAACGCCTCCAGGCCGGACAGCCCGTCGGGCATCGCGGTGACCGCGAAGCCGTCCCGCTCCAGGGCGAGCTGGGTGGCCTCGCGGATGACGTCGTCGTCCTCGACGAACAGGACGTGGGTCTGGTCTGCCATCCCGGTGCTCTCAGTCCTCGATGTGATGGTCGGGTCGGGTCGGGGCGGGCCGGCCCCGCTGGATGCGGTCGCCGGAAGCGTGTGCGGGCACGTGCGTCACGTGAGGTCACTCGGGCAGACGCCGGGATCGCGCACCGCGTTCACTCGGCCATCGGTTCGAGCGGGCCGATCGGTTCACGCGCCGTGTGCGTCAGCTGTCCGGCTCCGGTTCCGGGACCTCGGTCGGGGCGGCCCCCACGGCGTTGCTGTAGTCGTTGTGCGTGCGGTACTCCTCGGTGAACCGGCCAGCCGCCCAGCGGTACGTGATCACGTTGTCGCTGGACGGACCGGACACCGGGTCGTCCTTCTCGTACACCTGCTTGGTCACCACCAGGTCGCCGCGGTCGATCTCCGCGTAGACCGGAGGCTCCTCGGCCTTGAACACATTCTGGTACGCGTCGCCCTCCTCGCGGTACACGTAAGTGCCCACACCCACCGCGTCACCGCACGTCAGCACGTTGACCAGGACGTCCTCCGCCGAGCCCCCGGTCAGCTGCCCGTACGACACGTCGACGGCGTACTGATCGCCGACGCACGGCTTCAGCTCGCGCTTGACCTCCGCGGAGACCTCGGGGTCGTCCTTGACGAGCCGCACCGCGTCCACGCGGTCGGGGCCCCTCGAAGGGGAGGCCGTGGGCGAGGAGGACGAGACGGCGGCGGCCCCGCCCACCGCGTCCGCGTGGGCCGGGCCCTCGTCGCGGGCGCCGGTGCCGCCGGCCCCGCAGCCGGAGAGGGAAACGCCGAGGGCGACGAACACGGCCACCGCCGTACTCGCCGCCTGTACGCTCCTGCGGGCCTCCCCGGGGGGCCGGCCGATGGTCAGGCCGCGCAACGCTCCCGCTCCTCACGCTCCAGCGCCCGTGCGTCCAGATCGCGGGCGACCAGCTCCTCGCGGAGCCGGGCGAGCGCCCGGTGCAGCGTGCTCTTGACGGTCCCGGCCGACATACCGAGGGCGGCGGCCGTCTCCTCCGTTGACATCTGCTCCCAGTGTCGCAGCACCACGACGCTGCGCTGCTTCGGGGCGAGCACCTTCATGACGTCCATCAGCAGGGCGCGGTCCGCGTGCTGCTCGGTGGAGTCGTCCACGCAGGCCTCCGGGAGCTGCTCGGTCGGCACCTCCTCCAGCTTCCGCGCCCGCCACCACTCGGTCCGCGTGTTGATCATCACCCGGCGCAGGTAGGCGTCCGCCAGCCGCTTGTCCTCGATGGTCTCCCAGCGGCGGTACGTCCGCGCCAGCGCGGTCTGCAGCAGGTCCTGGGCGTCTACGGGGTCCGGGACCAGACGACGGGCGCTGCGCAGCAGCGCGTCCTGCCGGGTGCGGACGTACTCCTCGAACCCGAGCACCTTGCCCTGCGTCATGGTCAACCGCCTTCCGATCCCCGTTTTCCGGCGGTCTGGTCACCCGCCGGCCCACTGCCTGTGGTCCGTAGTCGTTCCTGTGCCCGGGGGCACAGGAACGAAGGTAGGGAAGCGTTGTCACGGCGCTGTGCGAAGCAGCCTTCGGCAAACCCTCGGCTGTCCGTCGGTTGTGTAACGGAAATCGGGACGGGGTGGAGCAGTGGGCTGCTTGATGGCGGTAAAGGGTGATTCGCCCTGCGGCGCCGCCGTCACGGAAGGCGCCGCGGCATTGCTCCACCACTGTGCCGCGGCTGTACGTCAGCTCAGCGTCGCGGCTGTACGTCAGCTCAGTGCCGCGGCTGTACGCCACCTCTGCGTCGCGGTTGTACGTCAGCTCAGCGGCAGCCGGTACATCCCGTCCGCCAGCGGCTCCACCAGTCCGTCGGCGACGAGGCCGTCCAGGGCGCGGGCGCGCTGGACCGGTTCGTGCCACACCTGGTCGAGGGCCGCCTGCCGCACCGGCCCGGGCGCCTCCCGCAGCACCGCGAGCAGTCGGCCGCGCACCTGCCGGTCGGTACCCGCGTACGTCTGGCCGCGCCGCGGCGGCCCGTCGTGCGCGGGTTTGCCGGCCAGCCGCCAGGCGCACCGGTCCGCGATCGGACAGCGGTGACACGCCTCGTTCTTCGCCGTGCAGACGAGTGCGCCCAGCTCCATGGAGGCGGCCGCCCAGCGGGCGGCGCTCGCCTCGTCGTCCGGCAACAGCGCACGCGCCAGTTTCCGCTCGGCGGCGGTGGTGGCGTTCGGCGGGTACTGCGCACCGGTGACCGCCCGGGCGAACACCCGGCGGACGTTGGTGTCCAGTACGGCGTGCCGCTGGCCGTAGGCGAAGGACGCGACCGCGGCGGCCGTGTACTCGCCGATGCCGGGCAGCGCCAGCAGCTGGGCGTGGTCCGCCGGTACGTCGCCGCCGTGCCGTTCCGTTATGGCCGCGGCGGCGCCGTGCAGGCGCAGGGCGCGGCGCGGGTAACCGAGCCGGCCCCAGGCGCGGACCGCCTCGCCGGGCGCTTCCGCGGCGAGGTCGGCGGGGCGCGGCCAGCGGGCCAGCCACTGCTCGTAGACGGGCAGGACGCGGTTCACCGGCGTCTGCTGGAGCATGAACTCACTGACCATCACACCCCATGCGCCGGCTTCGGGGCGCCGCCACGGCAGATCGCGGGCGTGCTCGTCGAACCAGTCGATGACGGGTGCGTGCAGCGACACACCGGACGCGGCCCGCTCGCCATCCGCGGCGGACACCTGGGCACGGGCACCGGTCGCGGTACCGGTACCGGCACGGGCACCGGTCGCGGAGACGGCGACGGGGGCGGGGGCCGGGGTGCCGGGGACGGTGGCCGGGGCCGGGGTCGCGGCGGGGTCGGAGGAGCCGTTGTTCGGGGGCTTCGTGGGCGCAGTCATGACCCTCCGATCCTGCCACGGGAGGACCACCGCACGGGCGCACCGCCACCCGGTGGCGGCCATGACACCTGACGATCGGCAGGGGCGCCGCCCCGCCCGCCGCTTGTAGCGTCGCCCCATGGAAGGTATCCGTCCGGCCGACGACGCCGGGATCGGTGGTGTCGGACCTGGTGGCGGTACGGGTTCTGACAGCGGTGTCCGACCTGGTGGAACCAAGGCGTCCGGTGCAGCCAAGGCGTCTGGAGGAGCTGAGGTGTCTGGGGGCGTCAAGGCGTCTGGGGGCGTCAGGGCGTCTGGTGGCGTCAGGGCGTCTGGGGGCGGTAGGGGTCCTGGCCGCGCCCCCGCCCGCCCCGCCCGCCCCGCCCGCCTCGCCCTCCTCGGCAGAGGTGCCCTCCTCTGGGCGGCCCTCGCGCTCCCCGCCGTCACCGCGGACCGGCTCGGGATGAACGAGCCGCGTCCCCTCTGGCAGCAGCTGGCCGGCCTGGGCGTGCTCGCCGTGGCCGCCGCCCTCTCCCGGCGGTGGCCGCTCGTCGCGTTCGTGTTGACGGCGGGCCTCGGCCTGACCGCCGCCCCTGCCCTGTTCAGCGTCTCCTACGGCCCCGCCCTCGGCGTCTTCGCCCTGCTGCTCGGCCTGCGCGCGGAGCGGGCGCGCCCGGCGGTGGCCGGCTTCGTCGGTGCCGGCGTCGTCGGTACGGTGCGGATCGCGCTGGTCGGAGTCGATCCGGCACCCGAGTGGCTGGTACTGACGGGCACCCTGCTCTTCGGCTGCGTCTTCCCCTGGCTCGGTGGACGCTACTGGCGGCAGAGCCGGGCGCTCGCCGAGGCCGGCTGGCTCAGGGCGGCCCGGCTGGAGGACGAGCAGCGGCACGCCGAGGAACGGGCCAGGCTGCGTGAACGGGCCCGGATCGCCCAGGACATGCACGACTCCCTCGGGCACGAGCTGAGCCTGCTCGCCCTGCGCGCCGCGGCCCTCCAGGTCGCCCCCGGACTCGCCGCCGACCACCGTGCCGCCGCGGCGGACCTGCGCGCCGCCGCCGCCGACGCCACCGACCACCTGCACCGCATCATCGGCGTACTGCGCGATGTGTCCGTCAACGACGAGCCCGCCCCGCTGACCCCGGCGGGCGAGAGCGTCGAGGAACTCGTCGCCCGGGCCGCCGAGTCGGGGCTCCCCGTCCGCTGGGCACCGCGGGACACCGCCGGCCCGGCCCTGGAGCCCGGCGGCATCGTCGAACGCCTGCTGCACCGGGTGGTGCGCGAGGCGCTGACCAACGCGGCACGGCACGCGCCCGGCGCCCCCGTCGTCGTAGCGGTCACCGGGCAGAACCGCGGTACGACCGTCACCGTCACCAACGGACGGGCCGCCGAGCCCGGCCCCCCTTCGTCGGGCGGCTCGGGCCTGCTCGGACTGCGCGCCGCCGTCGCCTCGGTCGGCGGCGACTTCCGGGCCGGCCCGCACGGGGCGGGGTTCCGCGTCCGCGCGTACCTCCCCGAGCAGCAGGCCCCCGCTCCCGCGCCCACCACCCGGTCCGTGCCCTCGGCACCCTTCGCCCACGCCCGCCGCCGCGTCGCCCTGGGCCTGGGCGCCGCCGCCGGTGCGGGCGTCCTGCTGGTCGGCGCGGCCTTCGGCTGGTACGCGTACACCGAGACGCACTCGGTGCTCAGCCCCGCCGCCTACGCGGAGCTGCGCCCGGGCACGTCGTACGACGAGGTCGCCCCCGTACTGCCGGACCGCGCGGTCCACGACCCTCCCGTCGACCGTGCCCCCGCGTCTCCGGACGACACCGACTGCCTCTACTACCGGGCGAGTGGTGAACTCCTGGTCTCCGTCGATCACTTCCGCCTCTGCTTCGACGACGAGGGACGCCTGGTCGCCAAGGACGTCGTTCCCCGAGTAGGCCTGTCCGGCGAGGGACGGGGGCGACACGACCGGCAAGAGCAACAGAAGCAGCACGAGTAGCAGAAGCACCGAAAGCACCAGAAGCACCAGAAGCAGCCGAAGCACCAAAAGCAGCAGAAGCAACGCAAGCAACAGAAGCAACACAGCAACAGGAGGAGTCCGTACGGTGATCCGGGTACTGCTGGCCGACGACGAGGCGATGGTGCGGGCCGGGGTGCGCGCCATCCTGGCGAGCGGCGGCGACAGCGAGGTCGTCGCCGAGGCGGGCGACGGCCGCGCGGCGGTCGAACTGGCCCTCGCCCACCGCCCCGACGTGGCCCTGCTGGACATCCGCATGCCCCGCCTGGACGGGCTCGCCGCCGCGCAGGAGATCGTACGAGCCGTCCCCGGCACGGCAGTCGCCATGCTGACCACCTTCTCCGAACAGTCCTACGTGGCCCGCGCCCTGGCCGGGGGCGCCACCGGATTCCTGCTCAAGTCCGGGGACCCCTACGAACTGATGGCGGGCGTACGGGCCGTGGCCGAGGGCGCCGCCTTCCTGTCCCCGAAGGTCGCCCGGTACGTCATCGAGGACCTCGGCAGGGGTGGTGGCGGCGGCCGGCTCGCCCGCGAGGAACACGCTCGCGCGCGTGTGGCGCGGCTCAGTCCCCGCGAACGCGAGGTCCTCGGCCTCGTCGGCGCCGGCCTGTCCAACCCGGAGATCGCCGCCCGGTTGCACCTCGTCGAGGGCACGGTGAAGGCGTACGTGAGCGCGGTCCTGGAGCGGCTGGAGGTCCGCAACCGGGTGCAGGCGGCGATCGTGGCGTACGAGGCGGGGCTGGTCGAGACGGACGTCTGACGCGTCTCAGCGGCGCCGGTGCGAGGTGGCGGCGTACGCGGCGGCGGGTGGAACAGCGGCCGGCCCCGGACCGGTCAGCCACCGCACCGCCGGCGCCGACGACGCACGCATCGCCTCGGCCAGCCGCGTCGCCGGGCGTATACCGAGGCGTACGGCCGCGGCGGCGACGACGGCACCGAGCAGCAGTCCGGCGGCGACGTCGTGTGGGTAGTGGACGCCGACGAAGACCCGGGAGAAGGCCATCAGCAGGGCGAGCGGCGCCGTCAGCCAGATGACCGCCCGCCGGACCAGGGCCAGGGCGACGGCGGAAGCTCCCGCTATCGTCGCGTGGTTGCTCGGGAAGGACCAGTCGCCGGTCGGCGGGCACTCCGCCAGGGACGGCACCGCCGCGGCGACCGCCCGGCACGGACGCTCTTGCGTGAAGCCGGACTTGAGCAGCTCACTGCACACGTACGCCACAGCCGTGGCCACGGGTGCAAGGGCCGCGATCGCGAATGCGTGGGGGTCGCCGCGGCGCGACCGCCACCAGGCGATGACGAACAGCGCGCCGAACAACAGGATTCCGCCCTCCGTCCACACTTCCGCCGTGTGCTGAACCCACGTTGGGGTGTCCTGGGCGAAGCCGGTGATGTCGCGGTAGAGCTCGTCGTCCTTGAAGGTCATACTCACGGACCGTAAGGGGAACCGCAATTCGGTCACACCCTGCGATCGACAGGTGGGGAACCTGTCGATCGGCAGGGGGTCCGAGGCGGTCTCCGGAATGATGATCCGTAAAAGTTGCGGGTCTGAACGGCGGGTGGGACAAGGGAACGCACCGATCTCTCGTACAGTTTGCGCCGTGGGATCTCTGCGCAATCCGGTCGGTCCGCTTCCCTCCACCATCTACTGGCGACGGAGGGCCGTACTGCTGTCCGTGTTCGCCCTGTTGGCCCTGCTGATCACGTGGGTCGTGGTCGCCGGCGGCGGGGGCGGCGGCAAGGACCGGGAGGACAGCGCCAACGGCAAGAACCCGGCGCCTTCGATCACTCCGGGGCCCTCGGGTTCCGGGCCGGCGATCAGTCAGGCGCCGGGCGGGCGCGACGAGTCGGGGAGCGGGGACTCCAGCGGGTCGGGTGCGGGGTCCGGGAGCGGCGACGGTTCCGGGTCTGGATCCGGTTCCGGTTCCGGTTCCGGTGGCAGTGAGTCCGGTGGCGGCGCAGGGTCCGACGGGTCGGGCAGTGCCGGCGGTGGCGGTTCCGGGGACGGTACGGCGACCGGCGTCGGCGCGGGTGACGTCCTGCCGGGTGGGTCGGGCCTGCCCAACTGCACCCCGGGAGCGGTCAAGTTGAGCCTGCGCAGCGTCCGCAACAACTACGCCCCCGGCCAGACACCCACCTTCGAACTGACCGCACGGAACACCTCCGGAAGCGACTGCAAGGTCGATCTCGGCCCGAAGCACGCGGTGTTGACGATCACGCCGGCCAGCGGCGACGACGCCTACTGGTCCTCCGACGACTGCGTCAAGGGCACGGGCAGCCTGCAGTACCGGGTGGCCGCCGGCAGCGGAATCACCTACACCGCGAAGTGGGACCGCAAGCCGAGCGCCCCCGAGTGCGGGACGCCTCCGGCGGGGTCGGCCAAGGCGGGGACGTACCTGGTGGAGGCCCAGGCGGCCGGGTTCGAGAAGGTGCGGACGTCGTTCGTGCTGAAGAACGACTGACCACAGCCCGACGTCGGCGCGGCTCCGGCCACGCCGACGCCCAGACGTAAGGCCCGGACATACGGCCCGGACATAGGCCCAGACGTACGACCCAGGCGTATGGCCCACACGTACCGTCCGGGCACACGGCTCAGAGGTACCGCCCAGGCACACGGCTCAGACGTACCGCTCCAGGATCGACGACTCCGCCAGCCGCGACAGGCCTTCCCTTACGCTGCGCGCCCGTGCCTCGCCGACGCCGTCCACGGTCTGGAGGTCGTCGACGCTGGCGGCGAGCAGCTTCTGCAGGCCGCCGAAGTGCTCCACCAGCCGGTCGATGATCGCGCCCGGCAGCCGCGGGACCTTCGCCAGCAGCCGGAAGCCGCGCGGCGACACGGCGGAGTCCAAGGCCTCGGGAGAGCCGGTGTAGCCCAACGCACGGGCGACTGTGGACAGTTCGAGCAGTTCGGCGTGGCTGAGCTTGTCCAGCTCGGCGAGCGCCTCGTCGACCGTGCGGGACCGCTTGGCGGTCGGCTCGGGCACGTAGTCCCGCACGACCAGCTCGCGCTCGGGTTCCACGCCGGCGATCAACTCGTCCAGCTGGAGCGCCAGCAGCCGCCCGTCCGTGCCCAGCTCCACCACGTACTCGGCGATCTCGGTCGCGATGAGGCGCACCATCTCGAGACGCTGGGCGACCGCCGACACGTCCCGGACGGTGACCAGGTCCTCGATCTCCAGCGCCGACAGCGTGCCCGCGACCTCGTCGAGGCGGAGCTTGTAGCGCTCCAGGGTCGCCAGGGCCTGGTTGGCGCGGGACAGGATCGCCGCGGAGTCCTCCAGGACGCGGCGCTGGCCGTCGACGTAGAGGGCGATGAGCCGCATGGACTGGGAGACGGAGACGACGGGGTAGCCGACCTGCTTGCTGACCCGGTCCGCCGTGCGGTGGCGGGTGCCCGTCTCCTCCGTGGGGATCGTCGGGTCCGGAAGCAGCTGCACGCCCGCCCGCAGGATCTTGGACAGGTCCGAGGACAGCACGATGCCGCCGTCGAGCTTGCACAGCTCGCGCAGCCGGGTCGCGGTGAACTCGACGTCCAGCACGAAACCGCCCGTGCACATCGACTCGACGGTCTTGTCGGAGCCCAGCACCATCAGGCCGCCGGTGTTGCCGCGCAGGACCCGCTCCAGGCCGTCCCGCAGCAGTGTGCCGGGCGCCACCGCGCTCAGCGAGGCGCGCATCAGGCCATCGGTACCGGCACTCCCACCGGACCTTCCGGGGGCTGCTGCCCGGTCGTTGGCTGCCACTGCACTCCTCCGGTCGCAGGTTCTTCAGGTGCTCCCCTGTCGCACACGTGGTCGTACGGACGGGCGAGACCAGGGCAAAGTCTACCGGCGGTCCTCCTCCTCCCGTGGGGCCTCTCGCCGACGGGAGCGCGGAAGCACCCGCAGGGCGTCCCCTATGTCCGCGACTTCCAGGACCTTCATGCCGTCAGGGACCCTGCCGGGATCGGTCGGTACCAGGGCGTGCGTGAAGCCCAGGCGGTGCGCCTCGGAGAGCCTGCGCTGCACGCCCGTGACCCGTCTCACCTCTCCGGCGAGGCCGACCTCGCCGATCGCGACGAGGTTCTTGGGCAGCGGGGTGTCACTGGCGGCCGAGGCGAGGGCGAGCGCGACGGCCAGGTCGGCGGCCGGCTCGGAGAGCTTCACACCGCCGACCGTCGCGGAGTAGATGTCCCTTTTGCCCAGGGCGCTGATGCGGCCGCGCTGCTCCAGGACGGCCAGCATCATGGACACGCGGGACGTCTCCAGTCCGGAGGTCGTGCGCCGGGGGGACGGGATCTGGGAGTCGACCGTGAGCGCCTGCACCTCGGCCACCAGCGGGCGGCGGCCCTCCAGGGTGACGGTCAGGCAGGTGCCGGGCACGGGCTCCGCGCGGCGGGTGAGGAACAGGCCGCTGGGGTCGGTCAGGCCGGTGATGCCCTCGTCGTGCAGCTCGAAGCAGCCGACCTCGTCGGTGGTGCCGTAGCGGTTCTTGACGCCGCGCACCAGCCGCAGGCGGGCGTGACGGTCGCCCTCGAAGTGCAGGACGACGTCCACGAGGTGTTCGAGCAGGCGGGGGCCGGCGATGGCGCCGTCCTTGGTGACGTGGCCCACGAGGAGCGTGGACATGCCGCGGTCCTTGGAGGCGCGGATCAGGGCGCCCGCCACCTCCCGCACCTGCGCCATGCCACCGGGGGCGCCGTCGATCTCGGGGGAGGCCACGGTCTGCACGGAGTCGAGGATCAGCAGGGACGGCTTGACCGCGTCCAGGTGGCCGAGGACCGCCGCGAGGTCGGTCTCGGCGGCGAGGTAGAGATGGTCGTCGATGGCCTTGATGCGGTCGGCGCGCAGCCGCACCTGGCTCGCCGACTCCTCACCCGTGACATAGAGGGTCCTGTGCTCGTCGCTCGCCGCCTTGGCCGCCACGTCCAGCAGCAGTGTGGACTTGCCGACGCCGGGCTCGCCCGCGACGAGCACCACGGCGCCGGGCACCAGGCCGCCGCCGAGCACCCGGTCCAGCTCGGGCACGCCGGTGGAGCGGGCGGTGGCCTGCCGGCCGTCGACCTGGCCGATGGGCAGCGCGGAGGTGGTGACGCGCCCCGGCGTCGTCGTACGGACCGCGGGCGCGCCGTACTCCTCGACCGTGCCCCAGGCCTGGCATTCGGGGCAGCGGCCGAGCCACTTGGCCGTCTGCCAGCCGCACTCGGTGCAGCGGTAGGACGGCCGGTCCTTGGTGGTCTTCGCACGGGCAGCCATGCACGAACCGTAACCGCCACCACTGACAACACCTGCCACGAGAGCAGAGCCCCACGAAACCCGCCCGCCGCCCTGCCCGCCGCCGTCACCCGTTCCGCCCGGGCCGGACCGCCCACCGCATGGGCGGAGGGAGAGGCCTTCACTCCACTCTCATCCCCGACCGGCCACCTCCACCACGCCCACCACGCCCACCACGCCCACCACGCTCACCACATTCAGCACGCCCACCACATCGACCACATCGACCCCGAACGGGCCGCCAGCCACCCCTCAGCAGTCGCGGAACACCAGCCTCCTGTCCCCTTATGAGGGATCGTTTCACCCGTACGGGTTAAAAGTGCCCAACGCGCCACTTCGCGCCACCCATAGCCCCCTACGGTCGCCGAGTGATGAGGAGCAGTCCGGAGACGACGACCCGCACGACCGGTGCACACCGGACGCACCGGGAAGCGCGTGACCGCGCCGCGGCGCGCACGCTGGCGCAGCGGCCGCCCGCGCGTTACGACGCTCATCTGGACGGCCTGTTCACGTACTGCCTGTCCGTGCTCTGCGACCATGCCGCCGCGACCGACGCCCTGGGCGACGTGCTCGCGCTCGCCGAGCGCCGCGGCCACCGCGGTCCCGGGGCCGCCGGAGACCGCAGGGCCTGGCTGTACGCGCTGGCCCGCTGGGCCTGCCTGCGCAGGCTGGCCGAGACCAAGCAGAAACGTCCTGGCAGTCACGCGGCGGTCCGCTCCGACACCGGCCGGCACCGCACCGCACCGTATGCCGCGCACGACGCGCACGACGCGCACGACGCGCACGACGCGCACGACGCGCACAGCGCATACGACGCACACGGCGATGAGCGGCAGCGGCACCGCCGTGAACTCGCCCTCCTCGCCTGGCCGGAGGCCGCCGGCACCACCCCGGAGCAGCGCGAGGCCCTCGAACTCGCCGTGCGCCACCACCTCACCGCCCACGAGGTCGCCGCCGTCCTCGGCCTGGGCCCGGCCGCCGCCCGGGAGCTGCTCGCCTCCGCCGCCTGCGAGGTCGAGCGCACCCGCGCGGCCCTCGCCGTCGTCGAGACCGGCACCTGCCCGGGCGTCGCCCGCCTGGCCGGTGACAACCGGTACGTGCTGAGCGCCGCCCTGCGTCGCGAGCTGGTCCGGCACGTCGACGACTGCCCGCGCTGCCGCCGTACCGCCGAGCGCGCGGTCCCCGGCCACTGGCCCGGCACGAGCGTGACGCCCGCCGAGCTGCCCGTCCTGGAGGCGCCCCGCGCGGCGTTGCACGTCGCCATGGCGCATCCCCCGCGCGCGCGGGGTGCGACCCCCCGCTTCGACCGGCGTGGCTTCCCGATGGACCCCAAGGACCGGGCGGCCCGACGGGAGCGCCTCCGCGCGCGTGCCGTCACCACGACCGTCGTCGCCACCGTCGTCGCCGCGCCCGTGCTCGCCCTGTGGGCGGCCTACCGCGGCACCCCGGTCGTCGAGGGCGACGACGGCCGCTCGGCCACCGCCAGCGAGGGGCAGAGCCCCGACGGCCTGGACGGAGAGTCCGCGGACGGCACCCACGGCTACGAGAACACCGGCAACACGCGGACCACCCCCGGCCCCCGCTTCGGCAAGAACGGCAAGGCCGACGTCTCCGTCGAGGTCGTCAGCGTCGCCGGCGCCGGAGGCGGCGAGAAGGACGCCGGCCACCTGGCGGTGACGGCCGGCCACGACGGCGACACCACGCTGATCACCCTCACCGCGACCGGCGGCGCACCGGTGCGCTGGGCCGCGTCCACCAGCGCCTCCTGGCTGTACCTGAGCCGGTCGTCGGGCATCCTGCGGCCCGGCGAGACGCTGACCATCAGGGTGTACGTCGATCATCTGCGCGAACCGTCCGGCCACTGGAGCGCACGGGTGGCCGTCTCGCCCACCGGCGCCGTCGTCTCCATCGAGGGCTACGGCACCGCGCCCAGCCCGCCGCACCCGGGCCCGCGCCCCGGCACCCCCGACGACTCGCCGCCCCCGTCCGGCCCGGGACCTGACCCCGACCCGGGCCCGTCCACCTCGGCACCCGTCGACCCGACACCCACCGACGACCCGTCACCCACGTCGCCCGCCCCGGACCCGACGCCCACCGGACCACCCCCGACCGGCGGCACCGGCGGCACCGGCGGCTCACCACCGCTGCCGAGCGACAGCGGCACCCCGAGCCCGACCAGCCCGTAGAACGCCTCGGACACCGGCCTCAGCGGGCGGGATCCGCCGGATGCGGGGCCAGCAGCGGCAGCTGCGAGGCCAGCCGCTCCTCACACAGCTCGACCAGCCGGTCGTAGCCCGCCTTGCCCATCAGCTCGACCAGCTCCGGCCGGTAGGAGACGTACACCGGGTCGCCCGCGCCGTGCGCCGAGGTCGCCGAGGTGCACCACCAGTGCAGGTCGTGCCCGCCCGGACCCCAGCCGCGCCGGTCGTACTCACCGATCGAGACCTGCAGCACACGCGTGTCGTCGGGCCGGTCGATCCACTCGTACGTCCGCCGGACCGGGAGCTGCCAGCACACGTCGGGCTTGGTCTCCAGCGGCTCCCGGCCCTCCTTCAGGGCCAGGATGTGCAGCGAGCAGCCCGCACCCCCGGCGAACCCGGGCCGGTTCTGGAAGATGCACGAGCCCTGGAAGGGGCGGGTCTGGCGGGAGCCCTCGTCGTCCTCGGAGACCCAGCCGTGCTCGGTGCCCTCGGCGTGGTGCTGCCAGACGTCCGGCGTGAGCCTCGCCACGTGCTCGGCGACCCGCTTCTCGTCGTCCTCGTCGGAGAAGTGGGCGCCCAGCGAGCAGCACCCGTCGTCCGCGCGGCCCGCCTGGATGCCCTGGCAGCCGCTGCCGAAGATGCAGTTCCAGCGGGAGGTCAGCCAGGTCAGATCGCACCGGAAGACCTGTTCGTCGTCGGCCGGATCCGGAAACTCCACCCACGCGCGCGCGAAGTCGAGGCCCTTCTCGTCGCCCGCCGTAGAACCCCCGGAGGTCCCCGACGGCGAACCCGCGGAGGCCTCCGACGGCGAACCCGCGGAGGTCCCCGACGGCGCAGGGGACGACAACCCGATCAGCACGTCCTTCTTGTTCTTCTTGTCCTTCTTGGCCGACTTTTCGTCCTTCGCCTTTTTCGTCTTTGGCACGGCTCCAGGGTAAGACGCCCGCGCCGGATGACGGCACCGCCGCCCGGTCCGCTGGCAGTAGCGTTCGGTACATGAGACTCGGTGTCCTCGACGTGGGTTCGAACACGGTGCATCTGCTGGTGGTGGACGCGCACCCGGGCGCATGCCCGCTGCCCGCCCACTCGCACAAGGCGGAACTGCGCCTCGCCCAGCTCCTCGACGAGGACGGCGCGATCGGCCCCGACGGCGTCGACCGCCTGATCGCGGTCGTCCGGGACGCGCTCCAGGCCGCCGAGGACAAGGGCGTCGAGGACCTCCTGCCGTTCGCCACCTCCGCCGTGCGCGAGGCGAGCAACGCCGACGACGTCCTCGCGCGCGTACGGGCCGAGACCGGCGTCGAGCTGTCGGTGCTCAGCGGCGCCGAGGAGGCCCGGCTCACCTTCCTCGCCGTCCGCCGCTGGTTCGGCTGGTCCGCCGGCAAGCTGCTGGTCCTCGACATCGGCGGCGGCTCCCTGGAGATCGCCTACGGCCTCGACGAGGAACCCGACACCGCCGTGTCGCTGCCGCTCGGCGCGGGCCGGCTGACCGCCGCCCGGCTGCCCGGCGACCCGCCCCACCCGGACGACGTCAGGGCGCTGCGCCGCCACGTCCGTACGGAGATCGCCCGCACGGTCGGCGACTTCAGCCGCTTCGGAGCCCCCGACCACGTGGTCGCCACCTCCAAGACCTTCCGGCAGCTGGCCCGCATCACCGGCGCCGCCCGCTCCGCCGAGGGCCTCTACGTCCAGCGCGAGCTGAAGCGGGCCTCCCTGGAGGCCTGGGTGCCGCGCCTGGCCGCCATGACGAGCGCCGAGCGGGCCGAGCTCCCGGGCGTGTCCGAGGGCCGCGCGGGCCAGCTCCTGGCCGGCGCGCTGGTGGCCGAGGCCGCGATGGACCTCTTCCGCGTGGAAAGCCTGGAGATCTGCCCGTGGGCGCTCAGGGAGGGCGTGATCCTCCGCCGCCTCGACCACATGGGCCAGGGATGACGCACCCGCGAGGGACGCGGGGCGGTGCCGACGAGGGGGACGCGGGTCGGTGCCGGCGGAAGGGGCGCGGGACCGTGTGTGCGGTTCGCCGTACGGGCACGGGGCGGCGTCGGCGGCGTGCCGTACGGGCACGGGGCGGTGTCGGCGGTTCGCCGTACGGGCACGGGGCGGCGTGCCGTACGGGCACGGGGCGGTGTCGGCGGTGTGTGCCGTACGGGCGCGAGCAGCCGCGGCGCATGCCGCACCCGCCCTATGGCACGCACCACAACGGCGAGCGGGCACCCCGCACCCACCCAGCCCCACCCCGTAACCTGACCCTCGTGGCAGAACCAACGGACGCCGTCCGGATCCCGGACGCGAAGGTCGCCCTGTCGACGGCTTCCGTCTACCCGGAGTCGACGGCGACGGCCTTCGAGATCGCCGCACGCCTCGGATACGACGGGGTCGAGGTCATGGTGTGGACCGATCCGGTCAGCCAGGACATCGACGCGCTGCGCAGACTCAGCGACTACCACCGCATGCCGATACTCGCCGTGCACGCCCCGTGCCTGCTCATCACCCAGCGCGTGTGGTCCACCGACCCCTGGGTCAAGCTGCAGCGCGCCCGCGCCGCCGCCGAGAAGCTCGGCGCGTCCGCCGTCGTCGTCCACCCGCCGTTCCGCTGGCAGCGGCAGTACGCCAGGGACTTCGTCAGCGGCATCTGGCGGATGGCGGACGAGACGGACGTGCGGTTCGCCGTCGAGAACATGTACCCCTGGCGCTACCGCGACCGCGAGATGCAGGCGTACGCCCCCGACTGGGACGTGACGAAGGACGACTACCGGCACTTCACGATCGACCTCAGCCACGCCGCCACGTCCCGCACCGACGCCCTCGACATGCTCGACCGCATGGGCGACCGCCTCGGCCACGTCCACCTCGCCGACGGCAAGGGCTCCGCCAAGGACGAGCACCTCGTTCCCGGCCGTGGCGACCAGCCCTGCGCCGAGGTGCTGGAACGCCTCGCGCACACCGGCTTCGACGGGCACGTCGTCATCGAGGTCAACACCCGTCGCGCGATGTCCAGCGCCGAACGTGAGGCCGATCTCGCCGAGGCCCTGGCCTTCACCCGCCTGCACCTGGCGGCGTCCGGCCCGTCCGGCCTGCCCGGTTCGTCGGCCCCGTCCGGATCAGCGGGCCCGTCCGGATCGGCGGGCTCGACGGGCTCGGCGGCGAAGGCGCACCGGCGGTGAGCGACACCGCCGGGGGAACCCGCCGCCGCGGCAGGCCTCCGCGTACGGAGTCCGCCGGCACCCGCGACCGCATCCTCACCACGGCCCGCGAGGAGTTCTCCGAGCGCGGCTACGAGAAGACGTCCGTACGCGGCATCGCCAAGGCGGCGGGCGTGGACCCGGCACTGGTGCACCACTACTTCGGCACCAAGGAACAGGTCTTCGAGGCGGCCGTCGAGGTCGCCTTCGCGCCCGCCCTGAAAGCCCCCGAGGCCATCGGCGACGGCCCCCTCGACGGGGTGGGCGAGCGGCTCACCCGCTTCGTCTTCGGCCTCTGGGAGAACCCCGCCACCCGTACGCCGCTGCTGGCCATCGTCCGCTCCGCCGTCAACAACGACACCGCCGCCGCCGTCTTCCGCCGCCTGATCGCCGCCCAGCTGCTGCGGCGGATCGCCGCCCAGCTGGACCTGCCCGACGCGGAACTTCGTGCCGAGCTGGCGGCGGCGCAGCTGGTGGGGTGCGCGATGCTGCGGTACGTGATCAAGGTGGAGCCGTTGGCCTCGGCCGACCCGGAGCGGATCATCGCCCGCGTGGCACCGGTCGTACAGGGGCATCTCACCGGGCCCTGAGGCCGCGCTCCGGGCGCCCCTGCGGTGTCGTGGGCGAGACGCGCATCCCGCATTACGGACACCTTGTCCCGGCCCCTGGATGACCGGCGTACGCTCGACGACAGTCATTACTCTCCGAAGGAGCGAGCGACGATGCCCGAACTGAGGTCCCGCACAGTCACCCACGGCCGCAACATGGCGGGCGCCCGCGCCCTTATGCGTGCCTCCGGTGTACCCGGCGCGGACATCGGGCGGAAGCCGATCATCGCCGTCGCCAACAGCTTCACGGAGTTCGTGCCGGGCCACACGCACCTCGCCCCGGTCGGCCGCATCGTCAGCGAGGCGGTCACCGCGGCCGGCGGCATCCCGCGCGAGTTCAACACGATCGCCGTCGACGACGGCATCGCGATGGGCCACGGCGGCATGCTCTACTCCCTCCCCTCCCGCGACCTGATCGCGGACAGCGTGGAGTACATGGTCGAAGCGCACTGCGCCGACGCCCTGATCTGCATCTCCAACTGCGACAAGATCACCCCGGGCATGCTCAACGCGGCCCTGCGGCTGAACATCCCGACGGTCTTCGTCTCCGGCGGCCCGATGGAGTCCGGCCGCGCCACCCTGGTCGACGGCACGGTCCGCACGCTGGACCTGGTCGACGCGATGTCGGAGGCGGTCAACGACAAGATCTCCGACGCGGACATCCTCCGCATCGAGGAGAACGCCTGCCCCACCTGCGGCTCCTGTTCCGGCATGTTCACCGCCAACTCGATGAACTGCCTGACCGAGGCGATCGGCCTCTCCCTGCCCGGCAACGGCTCGGTGCTGGCCACCCACACCGCCCGCAAGGCGCTCTACGAGAACGCCGCCCGCACGGTGCTGGACCTGACCCGCCGCTACTACGAGCAGGACGACGACTCGGTCCTGCCCCGCAACATCGCCACCCCCGCGGCCTTCGCCAACGCCATGGCGCTGGACATCGCGATGGGCGGTTCCACCAACACGATCCTGCACCTGCTGGCCGCCGCCCAGGAGGCGGAGGTCGCCTACGGCCTCACCGAGATGGACGCCCTCTCGCGCCGCGTCCCGTGCCTCGCCAAGGTCGCGCCGAACGTCGCCAAGGACCGCACGTACTACATGGAGGACGTGCACCGCGCGGGCGGCATCCCCGCCCTCCTCGGCGAACTGCACCGCGGGGGCCTGCTCAACGAGGACGTGCACTCCGTCCACAGCCCGTCCCTGGCCGACTGGCTGAAGACCTGGGACATCCGCGGCGGCTCGCCCTCCCAGGAGGCCGTCGAGCTGTGGCACGCGGCCCCCGGCTGCGTCCGCTCCGCCGAGGCCTTCTCCCAGTCCGAGCGCTGGGACTCCCTGGACGACGACGCCGAGAACGGCTGCATCCGCTCCGTCGAGCACGCCTACTCCAAGGACGGCGGCCTCGCGGTCCTGCGCGGCAACCTCGCCGTGGACGGCTGCGTCGTCAAGACCGCCGGCGTGGACGAGTCCATCTGGACCTTCGAGGGCCCGGCCGTCGTCTGCGAGTCGCAGGAGGAGGCCGTCCAGAAGATCCTCACCCAGCAGGTCGAGGAGGGCGACGTCGTCGTCATCCGCTACGAGGGCCCCAAGGGCGGCCCCGGCATGCAGGAGATGCTCTACCCGACCTCGTACCTGAAGGGCCGCGGCCTCGGAAAGGCCTGCGCCCTGGTCACCGACGGCCGCTTCTCCGGCGGCACCTCGGGCCTGTCCATCGGCCACGCCTCACCGGAGGCGGCGGCCGGCGGCACCATCGCCCTGGTCGAGGACGGCGACCGCATCCGCATCGACATCCCCAACCGCTCCATCGAGCTGCTCGTGGACGACGCCGAGCTGGCCCGCCGCGAGCAGGCCATGAACGGCGTGTACGCCCCGAAGAACCGCGAGCGCAAGGTCTCCGCGGCCCTGAAGGCGTACGCCGCGATGGCGACGAGCGCGGACAAGGGCGCGGTGCGCGACGTCAGCAAGCTGGGCTGACCACCCGGTCCGACGCCCGGCGCGGCTCCCACACGCCCCGGCCCGACGACTGTCCGGCGCGGCCCCCGGCCGGAAGCCCGACGCGGCCCCGACACGAACCTGACGCGGCCCGGCAGGGTCACCAGGCGCCCGGGTCCCGCCCCGTCACGCCGAACACGGTCCCGTCGGGCGCACCGGCGTAGACGTGGCCGCCCGCGAGCACCGGCGCGGGCAGCGTGGCGGGGACCCGGTCGGAGTCGGCGCCGAGCCGCGGCCGGGTCTGCCCGAGGAGCCTCCCCGTGCGGGCGTCGACGCCCAGCAGCCGGCCGTCGGGAGCGGTGACGTACACGTGCCGTCCGTCGGAGACGGGTACCGAGCCCCGGCTCACGCCCGTCTCCAGCCGCCATCGCTGCCTGCCCGCCGCCATGTCCACGGCCACCAGCGAGCCGCCCGCGCCCATGAGGTGCACGGTGTCCCCGCGCACGCCGGCCTCCGCCTGCGCGACCGGCACGGGCAGCGTCACCCGGCGGGTGGCCCCCGTGGCGGGCGTGTAGCGGACCACCGCCTTCACGTCCCCGTAGACGGCGCCCCCGACGACGAGGTACACGGACCCGTCCGCCGCCCCCACGGGCGTCAGCGACCCCTCCAGCTCCGCGTCCCACCGCACGTCCCCCGTCGCGGGGTCCACCGCGGTGACCCGGGTCGTGTTCCCGTCCTCGGACAGGCTCGTCGCGTACGCCGACGGTTCGTCCGGCTCTCCGGTGAACGAGGAGAAGTACGGCACGGCCTGGCCCGGAATCCGTCCGGACCACCTGGTCTCGCCGGAGGCGCTGTCCACACCCGTGACCGTTCCGTCGGAACGGGTGAGCAGGAGCATGTCGCCGACCGCCCGCACTCCGTCGTACTCGGGCATCTCCTCCTGCCACACGGGCTTGCCCGTGGCCGGGTCGAGCGCCTCCAGGTCACCGATCCGGTGGAGGGAGGGCTGGACGAGGCCGCCCGACACGACCGGCGGTTCGCTGCGGGCCGTGCCCGCGACGTCGTGCCGCCACAGTGTGCCGCCGTCGGCAGGATCGAGGGCGAAGACCAGCCCCGGCCGCGCGCACAGCAGCCTTTGGGCCCCGTACGAGCACAGGGGCATGCCGGCGCCCTCCGAGGCGGGCGTCGTCTCCCACACGCCGAAGCCGCCCTGCGCGCTCTGCGCGGCGGTGGTCTTCCGCGCCGGTTCCGTGCCGTCGATCAGCTGGAGCGAGGTCAGCCCGCCGAGCACGGCGAGGCAGAGCGCCCCGGCCATCAGAACCGTCCGCCCGCCGAGGCGCCGCGCGGACCGCTCCGCGGGCGCGTCCGCCTCCTGGCACTCCTGGACCTCATGGACTTCCTGGACCTCATGGACCTCGTGGGCCTCCAGAACTTCCTGGGCCTCTTTCGCCTCCCCGCTCTCCCGCGCCCCCTGTGTCTCCCGTGTCTCCCGCGTCTCCTGCGCCTGCGTCCACGGGGCCGGTACGAACACCTGTGTGTCGTACCCCGCCGCCACCGACCGCAGCTGCCGCATCAGCTCGTCCGGCGTGGGCCGGTCGGCGGGCTCCTTCGCGAGACACCGCAGCACCAGCGGCGCGAGCGTCTCCGGTACGCCGGTGAGGTCGGGTTCGTCGTGCACGACCTGGTAGGCGACGACGTACGGGCTGTCGGAGTCGAAGGGCCCGCGCCCGGTCGCCGCGTGCACCATGAGCGAGCCGAGGGCGAAGACGTCGGCCGCGGGACCCACTTCCCGGGGCCGCCGGAACTGCTCCGGCGCCATGAACGGCGGCGTACCGATCAGCTTCCCGGTCTCGGTGCGCAGTTCGCTGTCCTTCGGCCGGGAAATGCCGAAGTCGATGACCTTGGGTCCGTCCTCGGCCAGCAGCACGTTGCTCGGTTTCAGGTCCCGGTGCACGACCCCGACCCGGTGGATGTCGCGCAGTGCCTCCGCGAGCCCGGCCATCAGCCGGCGCGCCTGGTCCGGGTCCATCGGCCCGTTCCGCTTCACCTGCTCGGCGAGGGTCGGTCCGGGGATGTACAGCGTGGCCATCCAGGGCCGTCCGCCATCCGGGTCGGCGTCGACGACGGGCGCGGTGAACGCCCCGCTCACCCGCCGCGCGGCGGCCACCTCCTGCCGGAACCGCCCTCTGAACTCGGGGTCCATGGCGTACCGGGCGTGCACGACCTTCACCGCGACCCGCATCCCGGAGGTGCTCCGGGCCAGATGGACGACGCCCATGCCACCCGAGCCCAGACAGGACTCCAGGCGGTAGTGGCCGGCGTATTCCGGAAGTTCCGCTTCCGCGCCCGCTCCGGCGTTCCTCTGCGGCGCCATGGAACCTCCCCCGTGCTGTTCGTTCGCGCGCGCGACGCTCGGAGCCTAGTCGATGGGTCGTACGGGACCGAGGCGGCTTGCTAGCCTCCGCGTGCGAGTTGCGAACTCGTGTTCCGTGGCTCCGTGGCTTGTTTTGCACTGGTTCCATGGAAATCACGCGACCCACGACAGCCGTGGGTACAACGGGGGAGGTTTTTCATGTCTGTCGACCAGATCTCGGACATCGAGGGCGGGGACGAGAAGACGACCGCGGAGGCCGTCACCACGGCGGCGGCCACGGCAGCCCGCTCCTACCCGGTCGCTCCGGGCTACCGGCTGAACGTCCGCAGCGGCCCCGGCACCGGCTACTCCGTCGTCCGGGCCCTGCCCGAGGGCGCCAGGGTCCAGATCAACTGCCAGACGCCGGGCACCCGGGTGTCGGGCCCGTACGGCACCTCGAACATCTGGGACAACATCGGCAGCGGCCAGTACGTCGCCGACGCGTACATCCGCACCGGCAGCGACGGCTACGTGGCCCCTCGCTGCTGAGTGCCCGGCAGGTGGGTGTGTAACAGAGCTGTCCTGGCGCCGTATTAGGGAGGTGCCGGGCGGAACGGGGTGCCGGCCGGGCGGGTCCTGGTGATCAGAAACGCTCGCTCGTGCCGACGGGCCGGCACCCCAACCGATACCGAGGAAAACGATGCGCGTTCGCAAGATCACCCTCGCAGCCGTGGCCGTCGTCGCGGGTCTCTCGCTCACCGCCTGCCAGAACGACGACGACGGCACGGGCCAGAGCGCCCCGTCGGCCACCTCCACCTCGTCCTCCTCGTCCTCCTCGAACGGCGGCTCGGAAGCGGCGGGCTCGGGGTCGGCCGGCTCGGACCAGGGCAGCGGGACGGACTCGGGGAAGAGCACCGCCGGGCAGGGCCCGGCCGCCGGGACCGGTTCCAGCGAGGCCGGCAAGACCGGCAAGTGCCGCACCGACGAGCTGGAGATCACGGCGATGGACAGCACCATCGGCGGCGACCCCGACGGCACCGTGGCGGTCGACCTGAAGAACGGCGGCGGCCGGGACTGCACGCTCTCGGGCCACGCGGGTGTCGACCTGAAGACCAACGCGGGCTCGTTGTCCGCGACGCGCACGGGCGAGCCGGCCGACCCGGTCACCCTCAAGGACGGCGAGACGGTGTCCTTCGGCATCAGCTACCCGATCAACGACTCGGGCGGCTCCGGCGTCCGCATCACGGGCCTGGTGGTGACCCCGCCGGACGAGACGAAGTCGGTCACGCTCGCCTGGCCGGGCGGCGCCTCGCTGCCCGTCACGGACGGCTCCGGCTCCGCGGTGAAGGTCGGCCCGATCGGCAGTGCCGGCCAGGGCGGCTGACCCGCACGTTCCGCGCGGCGGGCCCGCCCGGCGCCGGGTCCGCGACACCCCGGCGCCATAATCGACCCGTGAGCGCAGAGAACGGCACGAACGGCATCCCGGACACCCCCGCGAGCTCCACCCCGCCCGCAGGCCCCCGCCCCGAGCCCATCCGGTTCTACGGCACCACCTGGGTGCACCACGACAACGGGTACGCCGCCCGCCGGGCCGGCCTCGCCGTCGGCTCCCTCGCCGTGGCGGCCGCCGCCTGCTTCGTGCTCCGCATCGCCTACCAGGGCCTCCAGATCGCCGACGTCGGCGGCTTCGTCTCGCTGCTGATGACGGTGATGTTCGCGATCTGCAGTGCCCTGGCCTTCCGCCACACCTGGTCCGCCTTCACCAGCCGCCCCGACCCCGACCGCCAGGCCTCCCTCCGCGGCCTGCTGGCCATCGGCTTCGTCGGCTCGCTCCTCGCCTACTTCTTCCGCACCTTCACCGAAGCCCCGGGCGAGAAACTGCACCGCGCCGAGTACGACAAGGCCCGCGAGGAGTACGAGAAGCGCACCACCCGCCGCTCGGGCAACCCGTCGAAGAAGCGCCGCCGCTAGCTGGCCGACCCCGGCGAGTGCGGCGGCCACCCGTCCTTCCCGAAACCTTCCTGCGCCCCGAAGCCACCCGGCCACCATGGCCGTATGACGACACCCGCGCCCTCCGGGCCCACGCACAGTGCCCGCGCCCACTCCTTCAACGCCGCCGCCGCCCAGTACGCCGCCAACCGCCCCTCCTACCCGCCCGCTCTCTTCGAGGCGCTGGAGGAGTTGGCCGGCCGTCCGCTGGCCGGCGCCCGCGTCGTGGACGCCGGCGCCGGTACGGGCATCGCCACCGCCCGCCTGCACGCGCGCGGTGCCGACGTGATCGCCGTCGAGCCCGGCGCCGGCATGGCCGCCGAGTTCCGCCGGGCCCTCCCCGGCGTGCCGATAGTGCGGGGCGACGGCAACGCCCTCCCCCTCGCCGACCACTGCGCCGACTTCCTCACCTACGCCCAGGCCTGGCACTGGACCGACCCCGCCCTGGCCGTCCCGGAGGCGCTGCGCGTGCTGCGTCCGGGCGGCGCGCTCGCGCTGTGGTGGAACACCGGCGCCCACGACGTGCCGTGGATCGCGGCGGCCGCCGACCGCGCCGACCGGCACTTCGGGCTGGACCTCGCCGCCGAGAAGCGGAACCTCGACGCACGCGTCGCCGACCCCGCAGGCCGCCTCGGCTTCACCCGCCGCGACATCCGCTGGAGCCGCCGCGTACCCCTCGCCACCCACCTGGCCAACCTCGGCAGCCACTCGGTCTTCCTGACCGACACCGAGGAACGCCGCGCGGCCTTCCTGGCCGAGGAGTGCCGGCACCTCCTGACCGCCTTCCCGGACGGAATCGTCGAGGAGACGTACGACGTCCGCCTCCTGCTCGCGACGACCCCGACGACCCCGGCGGCCCCGGCGACGACCTGGACCGCTTGACGCGACCCTCACCCGGGAGGAGTATTCATCACATGATGAATTACCCCTCCCCGCCCCCCGAAGAACCGCCGCCCCCCGACGGACGAGGCGGTACCCCCGCCCCACCCGCCGTCCACGCCGAGAACCTCACCGTCACCCGCGGCCCCCGCACCGTCCTGCGCGCCCTGGGTTTCACCGTCCCGCGCGGCCGGATCACCGGCCTCCTCGGCCCCTCCGGCTGCGGCAAGTCGACCCTGATGCGCGCGATCACCGGCACCCAGGCCAAGGTCACCGGCACCCTGGACGTCCTCGGCCACCCCGCCGGCCACCCCACCCTCCGCACCCGCATCGGCTACGTCACCCAGGCCCCGTCCGTCTTCGACGACCTGACCGTCCGCCAGAACCTCGCCTACTTCGCCGCGGTCCTCGCCCCCGGCCGCGCAGCCGCCGGGGCCCGCCACGAGAACGTCACCCGCGTCCTCGCCGAGGTAGACCTCACCACCCACGCCGACGCCCTGGCCGGCGACCTTTCCGGAGGCCAGCGCAGCCGCGTCTCCCTCGCCGTGGCCCTCCTCGGCGCCCCCGAACTCCTGGTCCTCGACGAACCGACGGTCGGCCTGGACCCCGTACTCCGCCGAGACCTCTGGACCCTCTTCCACTCCCTCGCCGCCGACCGCGGCACCACCCTCCTCGTCTCCTCCCACGTCATGGACGAGGCCGAGCGCTGCCACCGCCTCCTCCTCATGCGCGAGGGCGGGATCCTCGCCGAGGGCACCCCCGACGCCCTGCGCACCCGCACCGGCTCCGGCACGGTCGAGGAGGCCTTCCTGCACCTGGTCGACGAAGCGAAGGCGGCCCGCACGAAGGAGCCAACCCCATGACTACCCCCACCACCCCCACCACCCCCACCACACCCCTGCACCCGACTGCCCCCACCCACCCCCTGACCCTCTCCCGCACCACAGCCACCGCGACCCGCGTCCTGCGCCAGCTGAGCCACGACCCCCGCACCATCGCGCTCCTGATGCTGATCCCCTGCGTGATGCTGGTCCTGCTGCGCTACGTCTTCGACGGCAGCCCGCGCACCTTCGACAACATCGGTGCCTCGCTCCTCGGGATCTTCCCGCTGATCACGATGTTCCTGGTCACCTCCATCGCGACCCTGCGCGAGCGCACCTCCGGCACCCTCGAGCGCCTCCTCGCCATGCCGCTGGGCAAAGGCGACCTCATCGCCGGGTACGCCCTCGCCTTCGGGGCCCTCGCCATCGTCCAGTCGGCCCTGGCGACCGGCCTGGCTGTCTGGTTCCTCGGCCTGGACGTGACGGGCAGCCCCTGGCTCCTCCTCCTGGTCGCGCTGCTCGACGCCCTCCTCGGCACCGCCCTCGGTCTCTTCGTCTCGGCCTTCGCGGCCTCGGAGTTCCAGGCGGTCCAGTTCATGCCGGCCGTGATCTTCCCCCAGCTCCTCCTTTGCGGCCTGTTCACCCCGCGCGACCGGATGCACCCGGCGCTGGAGGCGGTCTCCGACGTACTGCCCATGTCCTACGCGGTGGACGGCATGAACGAGGTCCTGCACCACACCGACACGACCGCCGCCTTCGTACGGGACGTCCTGATCGTCGCGGGCTGCGCCCTCCTCGTCCTGGCCCTGGGCGCGGCCACCCTCAAACGCCGGACGCCCTAGCGCGCCCATCGGAATCCCGCCGACCGGAATCCCGCCCACCGGACATCCCGGCCCCGCCCGCCCCCGGGATGCGAGGATGACGACGACGGACGACGCACCCCCAGAGGGCACTCGGAGGGCACCGAAAGCCATGACCCAGAAAGTCGCAGTCCTCGGCACCGGCAAGATCGGCGAAGCCCTGCTCAGCGGCATGATCGGAGCCGGCTGGGCACCCGCCGACCTCCTGGTCACCGCCCGCCGCCGGGAACGGGCCGAAGAACTCCGCGCCCGCCACGGAGTCACCCCGGTCACCAACGCCGAGGCCGCCAAGACCGCCGACACCCTGATCCTCACGGTCAAGCCGCAGGACATGGGCACGCTCCTCGACGAACTCGCCCCGCACGTCCCCGCCGACCGCCTGGTCATCAGCGGCGCCGCGGGCATCCCGACCGCCTTCTTCGAGGAGCACCTCGCCCCCGGCACCCCGGTCGTCCGCGTCATGACGAACACCCCGGCCCTCGTCGACGAGGCCATGTCCGTCATCTCGGCCGGCACCCACGCCACCGCCGACCACCTGACCCACACCGAGGAGATCTTCGGCGCCGTCGGCAAGACCCTCCGCGTCCCCGAGTCCCAGCAGGACGCCTGCACCGCCCTCTCCGGCTCCGGCCCGGCGTACTTCTTCTACCTGGTCGAAGCCATGACCGACGCCGGCATCCTCCTGGGCCTGCCCCGCGACAAGGCCCACGACCTGATCGTCCAGTCAGCGATCGGCGCCGCGAAGATGCTCCGCGACAGCGGCGAACACCCGGTCAGGCTCCGCGAGAACGTCACGTCCCCCGCAGGCACCACCATCAACGCGATCCGCGAACTGGAGAACCACGGCGTCCGCGCCGCCCTCATCGCCGCCCTGGAAGCCGCCCGCGACCGCAGCCGCGAACTCGCCTCCGGCACCAAGGACTGACCCTCCCGCCAGGCCCGCTTCGACTGCGCATGGGTGTGTTCCGGCGTGAGCGAGTGAGATCGCCCCCCGGCCGGCTCCGGCAGCGAGGCGCGATGCGCCGGCACTTCGCATCGCGCCTCGCCACCGGCCACCGCGCGCGCCTACCGCGCAGCGTTCACGGGCGGCAGCAGCCCGATCGCGCGATAAGCGGCATCCACGGTCGGCCGAGCCATGGCCCGGGCCTTGCCCGCCCCCTCCCTCAGCACACCCTCCACATACCCGGGATCCGCGCACAGCTCCTTGTGCCGCTCCTGCACGGGCCGCAGCACCTCCACGACCGCCTCCGCGGTGTCCTTCTTCAAGGCGCCGTACGAGTCGTACCCACCCGCCAGCTCAGCCGGCCCCGCACCCGTGCAGGCGGCGAGGATCTCCAGCAGGTTGGCGAGCCCCGGCCGCCCCTCCCGGTCGTACACGACCTCGCGCCCACTGTCGGTCACGGCCCGCATGACCTTCTTCCGCACCACGCCCGGCTCGTCCAGCAGATAGACGATCCCCGGCCCGACGTCGTCGCTCTTCCCCATCTTCGACGCGGGTTCCTGCAGATTCATCACCCGAGCGGCGACCGCCGGACTCGTGGCCCGCGGCACCACGAACGTGTGCCCGTACCGCTGGTTGAACCGCACCGCCAGATCCCGCGCGAGCTCCACGTGCTGAGTCTGGTCGTTCCCGACCGGCACCTCGTCCGTCCCGTACGCCAGGATGTCGGCCGCCATCAGCACGGGATACGTCAGCAGCGACAGCCGCACACTCCCGCCCCGCTGCCGCTCCCGCGCGGCCTTCTCCTTGTACTGGATCATCCGCCGCATCTCCCCGTCGGTGGCGACGCACTCCAGTACGTACGACAGCCGGGCATGCTCGTCCACGTGGCTCTGCACGAAGACGGTGCACAGCTCCGGATCCAGCCCCGCCGCCAGCAACAGGGACGCCGCCTGCCGGCTCAGTCTGCGCACCCGCGCCGGATCGTGGTCCACGGTCAGCGCGTGCAGGTCGACGACGCAGAACAGCGCGTCCGACCGGTGCTGGTCCTCCGCGGCCCACTGCCGCATGGCTCCCAGGTAGTTCCCCAGCGTCAGGTGCCCGGTCGGCTTGACCCCACTGAAGACCCGTGTCATCTCTCCACCTCCTGGTCAGGGCCGCCGCCACCCGTCGGCCGCCCCTCCCGGAGGGAGATACGGGAACGGCCGCCGAAGCGGCGGCCGTTGAGTGCATACGTGACTACGGCCGCCGTCAGGCGGCCCGCCAGAGCTGAGTGCACGTACGCGTCATCACGCCCGCCACGGTACGCCCGCAGAGGCCGCACCGCCCAGGATTTGACACGCCGGTACCGCACTCGTAATGTTCTCCGAGTTGTCCGACGTGAGCGCCGACCCCGGTCGGTCCCCGGACAGCCATTCCGCAAGTACCAACCACTTCACGACGAACAGTCGCGCTGTCGGCGTCGTCGCATTGTCGGTGCGCGTATTTATGGAATGAGGAATCCACGTCCGTCAGGACGCGGCCCCCGATTAGCTCGGGAGCCGGGAATCCGCTAGAGTCTCACTCGTCGGAACGGCCCAACAGCCGCGAAGACAACCCCCTCTGACGGGGAATCAGGGCCGAAAGGATCTGATAGAGTCGGAACCGCCGGAAAGGGAAACGCGAAAGCGGGAACCTGGAAAGCA
>NZ_JBNGGE010000038.1:0-82909 GCF_049975785.1 Streptomyces sp. WG7 | reverse complement strand
GGCTGCCGCCCGGCCCCAGCCGCAGCCTGGCTGCCGCCCGGCCGCGGCCGGTGCGCGGCCTCCGCAAGGCGCGGGGCGTCGGCGGGAGGCCGGTGGGTCGGCGCCGGTGTGGGCCGTGGGCGGTGTGGTCGGGCCCCGGCGGGAGCGGGGTCAGCGGTCGAGGCCGGCCAGCGCCGTCAGCAGGCGGTCCACGTCGTCCGCACTGCTGTACGGCGCGAGCCCGACCCGCACGCCGCCCTCGTCGCCGAGACCCAGCCGGCGCGAGGCCTCCACGGCGTAGAAGGATCCGGCGGGCGCGTCCACCGCCCGCTCGGCCAACCGCCGGTGGACGTCGGCCGGGCGCAGGCCCGCCACGGTGAACAGCAGGGTCGGCGTGCGCCGCGCGGCCCGCGCGTACACGGTGATCCCGCCGAGGTCCGCCAGCCCCCGCTCGATCCGCCCGCGCAGCGCGTCCTCGTGGGCTTCCAGTGCCGCGAAGGAGGCGACCAGCCGGTCCCGGCGGCTGCCCCGCGCGTCCGGGTCCAGGCCCGCGAGGAAGTCCACCGCGGCACGGGCGCCGGCCAGCAGTTCGTACGGCAGCGTGCCCAGCTCGAAACGCTCCGGGACGGCGTCACTGGAGGGCAGCAGCTTGTCGGGCCGCAGTGTCTCCAGGAACTCGGGCCGGGCCGCCAGCACCCCGAGGTGCGGACCGAGGAACTTGTACGGCGAGCACACCAGCGTGTCCGCGCCGAGCGCGGCCAGGTCGACGACGGCGTGCGAGGCGTAGTGCACCGCGTCGACGTGGAGCAGCGCGCCGACGTCGTGCACCGCGCGGGCGATGGCCGGCAGGTCGGGCATGGTGCCGATCAGGTTGGACGCGGCCGTCACCGCGACCAGCCGGGTGCGCGGCGAGAGCACCGCCTCGATGTGCTCGGGCAGCAGTTCCCCGGTGGCCGGGTCGAAGTCCGCCCAGCGCACGCTCGCGCCGGCCGCCTCCGCCGCCTGCGTCCAGGGCCGGATGTTGGAGTCGTGGTCGAGGCGGGTGACGACCACCTCGTCGCCCGGTCCCCAGGTCTTGGCGAGCGTCCGGGACAGGTCGTAGGAGAGCTGTGTGGCGCTGCGGCCGAGGACGACGCCCCGCGGCTCGGTGCCCAGCAGGTCGGCCAGCGCGCTCCGGGCGTCCGCGACGATGCCGTCCGCGTTGCGTTCGCCCTCGGTGGTCCGGCCCCGGTTGGCCAGCGGGTTGGCCAGCGCGTCGCCGATGGCGTCGATGACGGGCTGCGGGGTCTGGGTGCCGCCCGGTGCGTCGAAGCGGGCGGAGCCGGACTTCAGGGCGGGTATCTGCGCGCGGATCGCGTCGACGTCGAGGGCCATGTGCACTCCAACCGAAGGCGGGGACTCCCGCGTCATGATCGCAGCAGGGCGGCGATCGGAACAGACGCGGGTGACGGACGGGTTCGGACCGGTCGCCCGTGACGTACGGGTCACGAGTCGGCGGCGTGCGCCGGCCGCTTCTCACGGCCGCCGGGATGACGGTGCCGCCAGATCCAGAAGACCGCACAGGACAGCAGAGCCCACCCGCCCAGCACCAGGAACGGGAAAGCGTGCTGGTGGCCCTGGAAGTACACGGCCGTGTGCTGCGCGTTGACCGAGGCCCCGGGCGGCAGCCACTGGCCGATCGTCCCCAGCGGGGAGGGCAGCAGCGGCCAGGACACCGCGCCGCCGGAGGAGGGATTGCCGAGGAGCACCATCAGTCCCCAGGTCGGCAGCATCGCCCAGCGTCCGAACAGGGTGTTGAACATGGTGAAGACCATGCCGGACGCGAACATCGTGAGCGCCAGGATCAGCCACGACTCGACGAACGGCAGGTCGAGCGCTTCCAGCAGCCAGTCCACCGTCGCGGCGATCGCGAAGCCGCCGAGCAGCGCGTAGGCAGCCGTGAAGAGGATGCGTTCGACCGGGGTCAGGGAGCGCGCGTGCACGCTCAGCTGGATCGCCCCGACGAAGCCGATGATCACCGCGGCCAGGGAGATGTAGAAGATCGCCAGACCGCGCGGGTCGCCGTCCTGCAGGGGGTTGACGTCGCGCACGGTGACCGCGACGCCGGTCTGCTCCGCGACGACCGGGGCCGTGTCGGCCAGCACCTGGGCGACCGAGGCGCCCGACGCGCTGGACAGGTCGAGCACGGCGGTCCGTCCGTCGTCGCGCAGCTCGAAGATCGCGAAGACCTCCTGCTCCTGCATCGCCTCGCGGGCTTCGGCCTCGCTCCCGTAGGGACGCACCCTGACCGAGGCGTTCAGCGCCTTCTCCAGACCGTCCAGAAAGGCCTGGCCACGGTCTTCTTCGTACGAGCCGACCACGGCCGTGGGGATCGAGTGCGGCGTCGGGTCCGCCATCGAGTAGGTGTACGAACCCGCGAAGAGGCCCGCGGCCGCCGCGAGGATCAGCACCAGCACGGTGGCCGGCCAGAAGGGCGACTGCCGGAACGTGGACCACCGCTGCCCGCGCGTCGGAGGCTGGGCATGGGCGCCGTGGGACATGTGGGCCATGCCCCGGACGCTTTCACGGCCGGGGCGAAAGGGCATCAAGAGCGCCGTCGCCCGGGGGTGCACGGAGCGTGACGGCGGCCCCTCACGGGGCCGCGGACGTGGTGCGGAACGGGATCAGGTGTGCACCAGTGGAGTGTCCACCAGATGCTCCGCCACGAACCACGCCTGCAGCTCGTTGGTGCGCACGACCTCGGAGACGAGGAGGTCGTTGGTGCCGTCGTCGCCGAGCTCCTGGGTGCGGGCCGCGGCGTCGTGGCAGTCGGCCAGGATCAGTTCGTGCGCCTCCAGCAGCCGCGACAGCATCGACGGGACCTCCTCCACCCCGTCCGGCGGACGCGGCACGGTGGTGATCTCGGCGACGTGCCGGGGGTCGCCGATCGCGACGCCGCCGAGTGTCTGGACGCGCTCGGCGATGGTGTCGATCAGCTCCAGCTGCTCGCCCGCGTGCTTGTCCAGCAGCAGGTGCAGCTGGTAGAACGTCGCCCCGCGCATGAGCCAGTGGTACTTCTTGTACAGGTCGTGCAGGATCCGGGTGTCCGCCAGGACCTTGTTGAGCCGCTGGCAGGAGTAGAGGCGGGTCTCCATGGTCAGCGCCACGGGGAACTGCTTGACGGTGCCGAACTCCTGGATGGTCCGGCCCTTCTGGTGCAGCCAGGGCTGGCTGCCGTCGGACCGGTGCTCCACGGACGACGACTTCGGGTTGCTCACGCCTGAACTCCTTCGGGACGACGACTGAAGAGTGCGCCGGCGCGCTGCGACCGGCTCCGGTCCCCCCGGCGACAGTCGACCAGCCGCATGCCGGGCCCGCAAACGCTGGGGGGTTGTCCAGACATTCACTCCCCACCTATGGTCTGCCGGAGTGAAAGCGCTTTCTAGCGGTGCGCGTGCCTGTCGTGCGCCGGCGTCCGAGGAGGACCGCATGTCCCCACTCCCAGCCCGCCGCCGGGTCGCCGTGGTCGGTACCGGTGCCATCGTCACCGGCGGCCACCTGCCCGCCCTCCGAGCCCACGCCGACCGGACGGAACTGGTCGCCGCCGTGGACGTGGACCCGGGGCGGCTCGACGCCTTCCGGGCCGAGGCGGGCGGGGACATCGCCGGGTACACGTCGATGGGCGCCATGCTGGACGCCGTACGCCCCGACCTCGTCCTGATCGGCACGCCGCCGTCCCTGCACCGGGAGCAGGCGGTGGCCGCGCTCGAGGCGGGCGCCTGGGTGCTGTGCGAGAAGCCGCTGTGCCTCTCCCTCGCCGAGTACGACGACATCGCGGCGGCCGAGGAGGCCTCCGGCGCGTACGCGTCCGTGGTCTTCCAGCATCGGTACGGCTCGGGCGCCGCGCACGCCCGCGACCTGATCGCGAGCGGCGAGCTGGGCGCCCCGCTGGTCGCGCACTGCCAGACGACCTGGCACCGCGACGCCGCCTACTACGCCGTGCCGTGGCGCGGACGCTGGGCCACCGAGGGCGGCGGCCCGACCATGGGCCACGGCATCCACCAGTACGACCTGCTGCTGCACCTGCTGGGCCCCTGGGCGGAGGTGCGGGCCATGGCGTCACGGCTGGTCCACGACACCGAGAGCGAGGACGTCTCCACCGCCCTGGTGCGGTTCGCGAACGGCGCCCTCGCCACCGTCGTCAACAGCGTGCTCTCGCCGGACGAGGTGAGCCGCGTCCGCGTCGACTGCGCCGACGCGACCGTGGAGCTGACCCACCTGTACGGGCACCGCAACGACGACTGGACCTACACCCCGGCCCGCCACGTCGCCCCCGAACGCGCCGCCGCCTGGCGCACCCCGGCGGCGGACGTGCCCAGCTCCCACACCGCCCAGCTCGGCGCGGTACTGGACGCCTGGGACGCCGGCGCGAGGCCGCCCGGCAGCGGTCCTCAGGCCCGCACCACGCTGGAGTTCGCCGCCGCCCTGTACAAGGCGGCCTTCACCGGCCGGCCGGTCCTCGCGGGCGAGATCGCGCCCGGTGACCCCTTCCACTCCGTCATGCACGGCGACCACCCCGACTGGACCCCCGAGGAGCGCGCATGAGCACCCTCCGCGTCAGCCACACGCACGGCGACCACGTCGCGGTCACCGCGGCGAACGGCACCGAGATCCTCCGCTACGTCTACCGCCCCGACCCCGAGGCCTTCGAGTCCCGCAAGCCCTACGCCCACCCGGTGCGCACCCTCGCCGGACGCACGGTCACCGGGTACCGCCCCAGCGACCACCGCTGGCACAAGGGCCTGCAGATGACGGCCAGTCACCTCTCCGGCCAGAACTTCTGGGGCGGCAACTCCTACGTCCACGGCGAGGGTTACCTGCCCAAGCCCGAGCGCGTCGGTTCGATGCGGCACGACGGTTTCCCCGGCTTCACCGTCGGGGACGACCGGCTCGCGATCACCGAGAACCTCACCTGGATCGAGAACGGCGGCGCCGAGTGGGCCCGGGAGGAGCGCGGCCTGACCGTCCACTCGGTCGACGAGGAGGCCGGTGCATGGGTCCTGGACTGGTCGATCCGGCTCACCAACATCCGGGCGGAGCCACTGGTGTTCGGCTCCCCGACCACGGCGGGCCGCGAGATGGCCGGCTACACCGGCCTCCAGTGGCGCGGTCCCCGCGACTTCACCGGCGGCACCGCCTTCGCCCCGGGCGGTGCGGCGGGCGCCGGCTCGCTGATGGGCACCCAGGGCCCGTGGCTCGCCTTCACCGCCGAGCGCGACGACGCCGACGGCCACTCCACGCTCGTCTTCGCGCACGCACCCGAGAACCTCGACGAGAAGACCGCCATCCATCCCTCCCACTGGTTCGTGCGCGCCGAGCCGATCCCGTCCGTGGCGTTCTCCTGGGCGTTCTTCGAGGAGTTCGAGCTGCCGCCGGGCGAGTCCTTCGCCTACCGCTACCGCGTGGTGGTCGCCGACGGAGCCTGGGACGGCGACCGGGTGGCGACGTACCTGGAGGGCCTGCCGTGGTGAGGGACTCCGGTCCCGTACCGCCCCACCCCCTGCCCGGCGCGGTCGGCCTGTCCCACCTGAGCGCCTACGACTGGGCGTCCGCCGACGGGGTCTGCGGCGGCAGCCCGCACCTGCACCTGGTGTGCACGGAGGCGTACGTCGTCACCGGCGGGCGCGGCTCGGTGCAGACGCTGGGCGCCGACGGCTACCGGGACATCCCGCTGGAGCCGGGTACGGTCGCCTGGTTCACGCCGGGCACGGTGCACCGCATGGTGCAGGGCGGTGATCTGCGCGTCACGGTGCTGATGCAGAACAGCGGCCTGCCCGAGGCCGGGGACGCCGTCTTCACCTTCCCGCCCGAGGTACTGGCCGATCCGGAGGCGTACGCCTCGGCGGCCGCGCTGCCACCCGGTACCGGCCCGGAGACGGAGGCGGCGGCCCGGCGCCGCAGGGACCTCGCCGTCGAGGGCTATCTGGGACTGCGCGAGGCCCTCGTCGCCGGGGACGACGGGCCGTACCGGGAGTTTTGGCGGACCGCGGTCCGCCTGGTGCGCGACAAGGTGCCCGGCTGGCGGGAGCTGTGGCGGTCCGGTGCGCTGGCCGCAGCCGAGCGCACCGGAACCCAGCTCGACGCGCTCGCCGACGGCGACCCGGCGTACCTCGCCGAGGCCACCGCGTACGAGGCGACACCCACCCGGCGCGGCGGCTACGGCATGTGCGGCCGCCGCGACGAGTACGCGCTGCCGGGAACCACGCTGCCGTACCGGGGGGAGTAGCCCACGGGCCTGGCAGGGAAGTCGAGTGGCAGTCAGGACGGGACGGCGGATGTTCAGGTCCGAATCTCCTGCCGGGCCGAAGAGTTAACGGTCCATTAGGGCGGCAGATGTGTGAAGGGGTGGCCGGGATGCGCATCATCTTGGCATGAACCTGCGACCCGATGGGCGGGTCGCAGCCTCATGGAGGTGTGGAATGCGCCGCAGACTCGCCACCGGACTCGCCGCCTCGGCCATGGCCGTGACCACCGTCTTCGCCACCGCCGCGACCGCCGAAGCCGCTCCCGCCGACAAACCGCAGGTACTCGCGAGCTGGACCCAAACCAGCGCGTCGAGCTACAACGCCTGGACCGCCGCGCGCGCGAACCAGTCCTCCTGGGCCGCCTACGGGTTCGACTGGACCACCGACTACTGCTCCTCCTCGCCGGACAACCCGTTCGGCTTCCCGTTCAGCACCTCCTGCGCACGGCACGACTTCGGATACCGCAACTACAAGGACGCCGGCTCCTTCAGCGCCAACAAGGCCCGCCTCGACAGCGCCTTCTACGAGGACCTCAAGCGTGTCTGCGCCCGCTACAGCGGCGCCACCAAGACCACCTGCAACGGCACGGCGTGGACGTACTACCAGGCCGTGAAGGCCTTCGGCTGACGGGCCGCCAGGCCGTGAGGGCTCTGGGCCGACGGGCTGCCAGGCCGTGAAGCCTCTGGGCCGACGGGCTGCCAGGCCGTGAAGCCTCTGGGCCGACGGACCGCCGGGCCCTGACGGCCCCGGGCCCGACGGTCCGCGTCGCGTCCCCCTACACGGGCGGGGACGGTGCCGCCGAGTAGACCGACCGCAGGCCCGGCACCGGAGCGGCCGCCGCCATCGCCAGCGCGGCGGCCGCACTGGCGATGCCCAGGACGGCGCCCGCGGCCACGTCACCCGGATAGTGCACGCCGGTGTGGACCCGGGAGTAGCCGACGGCGCCCGCCAGCGCGCCGAGCGGGACGGCGGCCGCGGGCAGGACGACGCCGACCGCCGTGGCGAACGCGACCGCCGAAGCCGTGTGCCCGGACGGGAACGACGCCGACGCGGGCATGGGAACATACCGGTCCACCGTCACCCGCGCCGCCTCCCGGTCCGGCCGCGCCCTGCGCACCAGCCGCTTGCCCAGCAGGTTCGAGGAGGCCGACGCCACGGCGACCGCCCCCACTCCGGCCAGGGCCGCCCGGCGCGGACGCGCACCGGTCATAGCGAGCGCGGCGGCGATGCCCAGCGAGACCTTCGAGTGGTCGGCGGCGTGGGACAGCCGGCGCAGCGCCCGGTCGAGCGTGGGCGTGGACGTGGCGGCCACCGCCGCGTACAGGGCGCCGTCCACGGCACGCAGATCACCGAGTACGGCGGCCAGGGCCCGCCCGCGCGAACGCGCCGGGCCGGGGCCCGGGGCGAGCGGGCCGCCGGTGTCCCCGTCGGCGTTGGTCGGTTCGGTCATCGGGCTCCTGCTCCGCGGGCGAGGGGGGCCGGGCGACGCCCGGGGCCGTCGGCGTACCGCCTGTGCTCCGGCGCCGTACCAGCCTGGTCCGTCTCCGGGCGCTCGGCGCGCCGGCGCAACCCGTCCGGGGGACGACGACGCGTACCTCGCTCCCCGGCCGCTCATCCCGAGGCCGACACCAGGCCCGTCTCGTAGGCGAGGATGACCAGCTGGACCCGGTCGCGGGCGTCCAGCTTCGCCAGCAGACGGGTCAGATAGGTCTTGGCGGTGGCGACGCTGAGGCAGAGGGTGTCGGCGATCTCGGCGTTGGACAGACCCCGGCCGACCAGGGTGAGCACCTCGCGCTCGCGGTCGGTGATGCGGTCCAGCTCGGCACGCCGCGGTGGGGCCGTCCGGGAGCGGCCGGTGAACTCCTTGATCAGGCGCCGGGTGACACTCGGCGCGATCAGTGCGTCCCCGGCGGCGACGACCCGTACGGCGGTGAGGATGTCGTCCAGCGCCATGTCCTTGACGAGGAACCCGGACGCGCCGGCGTGCAGCGCTCCGTACACGTCCTCGTCGTCGTCGAACGTCGTCAGGACCAGGACGCGTGCGGTGCCGGGTCCGGAGGTGATCCGGCGGGTGGCCTCGATGCCGTCCGTGCCGGGCATCCGAAGGTCCATCACCACCACGTCGGGGGCCAGCTCACCGGTCAGCCGCACCGCCTCGGCGCCGTCCGCCGCCTCGCCCACGACCTCCAGGTCGGTGGTCTCGGCCATGACCAGCTGCAACGCGGTGCGGATCAGGGGCTGGTCGTCGGCGAGTACTACACGAATGGTCATCCGGCCGTCGCCCTCGTCTCCGTCTCGGTGTGCGTGTCCGCCGGCAGGGGCAGCCGGGCCGTCACCAGGAACCCGCCGCCGGGGCACGGGCCGGCCCGGAAGTCGCCGCCCAGCAGTGCGGCCCGCTCCCGCATGCCGGCCAGTCCGTAGCCCGTCTCCGTGCCTGCCGCGCCGCCGCTGCCGCGGTCGCGGACCTCGACGGCGAGTTCGTCCTGGCGGTGTTCGACGCTCACCCGGCAGGAGCCGGCCCCGGAGTGGCGTACGACGTTGGTCACCGCCTCCTGCACGATCCGGAACGCCGCCAGGTCGACCTCCGCGGGCAGCGGGCGGGGTGTGCCCCGCCACCGCACCTCCACGCGTACGCCGGCGGCCGTGGTGGTGGCGGCGAGCCGCTCCAGGTCCGCCAGGCCCGCCGCCGGCCGCAGGGCGGACCCGCCCGGGCCGGGCTGCCGCGCACGGTCCCGTTCCCGTTCCCGTTCCTGGTCCGGGTCCCGGTCCTGGTCGGCCTGGCGCAGCGCGCCGAGCAGCCGCCGCAGACCGGACAGCGTTTCACGGCCCGTCCGCTCGACCGTGCGCATCGCCTCCTTGGCCGCGTCCGGCCGGGTGTCGACGATCCGGGCGGCGGCACCGGCCTGCAGGGCGATGATGCCGATGCTGTGGGCGACCGTGTCGTGCATCTCCCGGGCGATGCGCAGCCGTTCGGCCGTGACGGCCTGCGCGGCGGCCCGGGCGTAGAGCTCCTCCGTGTGGGCGCGGGCCTGGTGCACGGAGTGGCCGACGAGCCAGGCGACGGCGAGTGTGAGGGCCACGAGCGGCTCGGGCGCGGTACCGGAGTCCGGCCCCGAGACCCACCGCAGGACCGGATAGCAGGCCAGCACCGCCAGCGTGCCGCCGGCCAACGCGAGCGAGGTGCGCCGGGGCCGGACGGCCGCCACATGACCGAGGGCGACGGACACGCCGAGGAACTGGGTCGGCGGGATCTCGTCCTGCCGCCAGGCCAGCGTCGACACGACCGTCCCCGCGACCACCAGCGCGTACGCCACGGTCGTCCGGCGCCGCAGCAGCGCACAGCCGGCCAGCACGAGGCCGAAGGCCAGGAGCAGCAGCAGCCGGGCCCCCAGCGGCGCCAGGCCGTCGCGCGGATAGCTGAGGGAGTAGCCGGCCCGCGGCGGCATGATGACGTACTCCACGACGGGCGCCACCGCCGCCGTGCACCACACCAGCGCGGTCCACAGCCCCGAAGGCACCCGTTTGAGCAGCGGCAGCGGCGGTGAGACGGACATACGAAGATCGTAGGCGCGTGCCCGCGGCCGGTCATCCGTCCCTGGCTGTACAACCCTGGTCGACACCCGGGGCCCCCGGTTGTCGGCCACGGTCCGACGACGGGGGGCCGGTCCGACGGGCATCGTCGTGACCGTGATCGAAGTCAACGAGCTCACCAAGCGATACGGCGGCACGACGGCCGTGCAGGCGCTGACCTTCAGCGTGCTTCCCGGCCGGGTGACCGGGTTCCTCGGACCCAACGGCGCCGGAAAGAGCACGACGCTGCGGCTGGTCCTGGGACTCCAGGAGCCCACGAGCGGCAGCGTCACCGTCGACGGCCGGCCGTTTCGGGCCCGCCGGCGCGGCCTGCGCGACGTCGGCGCCCTGTTGGACGCGCACGACGTGCACGGCGGACGCAGCGCCCACGCGCATCTGTCGGCCCTGGCCCGCAGCAACCGCATCCCGCGCCGCAGGGTGGCGGAGGTCCTGGGGCAGGCGGGGCTCGCCGATGCGGCGGGGCGCCGCATCGGCGGGTTCTCCCTCGGCATGAAGCAACGGCTCGGTATCGCCGCCGCCCTGCTCGGCGACCCGCCGGTCCTGCTCTTCGACGAACCGCTCAACGGCCTCGACCCCGAGGGCGTGAAGTGGGTGCGCGAGCTGTTCCGGCGGCTGGCCGCGGAGGGCCGTACCGTGTTCGTCTCCAGCCACCTGATGTCGGAAATGGAGCACACCGCCGACCAGTTGGTCGTCATCGGCCGGGGCGAGCTGATCGCGGCGGAGTCCCTCGCCGAGTTCGCGGCCCGCGGCACCCGGCCCGCCGTCACGGTGGGCACGCCCTCGGCGCCGGCCCTGGCGGACCTGCTGACGGCCGAGGGAGCGACCGTCCATGTGGAGGGCGACCTGCTGACCGTGACCGGCCTGTCCGCCGCCCGGGTCGGCGACATCGCCCAGCGGCACCGCGTCCCGTTGCACCACCTCGGTGCCAGGTCCGCCTCCCTGGAGGAGGCGTTCATGGAACTCACCGCCGACAGCGTCCAGTACCCCGCGGGAGAAGTCCGATGACCACCACGGCGACATCCATGCCCGCCACCCCACCCCGCCCCCGTTTCCGGGACCTGGCCGCCGCGGAGTGGATCAAGCTCACGTCCCTGCGTTCCACCTGGATCGCGTACGGCGCCACCGCCCTGGCCGTCGTCGGCTTCAACGCGGGCACCGCCTACGACACCTACAGCCACTGGGCGGAACAGGGTGCCGAGGGGCGGGCCGGCTTCGTCCAGGACGGCATTCCCCTGCTGGACGCGTTCACCGCGAACGCGGCGATGGTCATGCTGCTCGCCCTGGGCGTCCTCGGCGCACTGGTGATGGTCGGCGAGTACGCCTCGGGCACGGTGCGTACGACGTTCGCGGCCGTTCCGGACCGCCGCGCGGTGATGGCGGCCAAGGCGGTCGTCGTCGCCCTCGCGGCGACCGTGTTCGGCGGCCTCGTCGCCGCGGTCTCCTTCGTAGTGACCCAGGCGATCCTCGACGGCAGGGGCGTGGGCGTGCCGATCGACCACCCCGGCGCCCTGCGGGTCGTGGTCGCCTCCGCGCTGCTCGCCCCCGTGGGCGCCCTCACGGGGCTGGCCCTCGGCACCCTCGTGCGGCAGACCGCGGCCACGACGGCCGCGTGCGTGGCGGTCCTGTTGGTGCTGCCGCTCGTCGCCACCGACGGCCGGTACTGGTCGGCCGTCGTCGCGCACGCCCTGCCGTTCGAGGCGTGGAACCGGCTGGTCACCGTCGCCCCCGCCCCGACCGACTTCCCGTGGACCACGGGCGGCGCCTGGACCGTCTACGGAGTCTGGGCCCTGGCGGCTGCCGCGCTGGCCGTCGTCGGCACCCACCGGCGGGACCAGTGAGCGGCCGGAAACGCCGGTGAGCCGTCGGCCGCCCGGTGGGGGACGGCCGACGGCTCACCGGCGTGGTGCCTGGTCAGCTCGCGGCCGTGAAACCGCGCAGGCGCAGGGAGTTGCCGACGACGAAGACGGAGGAGAAGGCCATGGCGGCTCCGGCGATCATCGGGTTGAGGAGCCCGGCGGCGGCGAGCGGGAGTGCGGCGATGTTGTAGGCGAACGCCCAGAACAGGTTGGACTTGATGGTTCCCAGGGTCTTGCGGGCCAGGCGGATGGCGTCGGCGGCGGTGCGCAGGTCGCCGCGGACCAGGGTGAGGTCGCCGGCCTCGATGGCGGCGTCGGTGCCGGTGCCCATGGCCAGTCCCAGGTCGGCCTGGGCGAGGGCGGCGGCGTCGTTGACGCCGTCACCGACCATCGCCACCGAACGGCCCTGGGCCTGCAGGCGCTTGACGACGTCGACCTTGTCCTGCGGCATGACCTCGGCGATGACCTGGTCGATGCCGACTTCCTCGGCCACCGCCTCGGCGACGGCCTGGTTGTCGCCGGTCAGCAGGATCGGGGTCAGTCCCAGGGCACGCAGTCGGCTGACGGCTTCGGCACTGGTGTGCTTGACGGCGTCGGCGACCTCGAGGACCGCCCGGGCCTCGCCGTCCCAGGCGACGGCGATCGCGGTCCGGCCGGCCGTCTCCGCGTCCGCCTTGCCCCGGGCCAGGTCCGCCGGAAGGTCCATGGCCCACTCGGCGAGCAGCTGCTCGCGGCCGACGAGGACGGCGTGCCCCTCGACGATCCCCTGCACGCCCAGTCCGGGAACGTTGGCGAAGTCCTCCGGGACGGGCAGTATGCCGACGCGGTCGGCCGCTCCCGCCGCCACCGCCTGGGCGATCGGGTGCTCGGAGGAGTGCTCCAGGGCGCCGGCCAGTCGCAGGACTTCGGCCTCGTCGGTGCCGTCGGCGGTGTGCACGGCGAGCAGGGTCATGCGGCCGGTGGTGACGGTGCCGGTCTTGTCGAGGACGATGGTGTCGGCCTTGCGGGTGGACTCCAGAACCTCGGGGCCCTTGATGAGGATGCCGAGCTGGGCGCCGCGCCCGGTGCCGACCATCAGCGCGGTCGGTGTGGCGAGGCCCAGCGCGCAGGGGCAGGCGATGATCAGTACGGCGACGGCGGCGGTGAACGCGGCGGTCAGCCCGGCGCCGTTGCCCAGCCAGAACCCGAGGGTGCCCAGGGCCAGGGCGATGACGACGGGGACGAAGATCCCGGAGATGCGGTCGGCGAGCCGCTGGGCGGCGGCCTTGCCGTTCTGCGCGTCCTCGACCAGCTTCGCCATCCGCGCGAGCTGCGTGTCCGCGCCGACCCGGGTGGCCTCGACCACCAGACGGCCACCCGCGTTCAAGGTGGCGCCGGTGACCGGGTCTCCCACGCCGACCTCGACGGGCACCGACTCGCCGGTGAGCATGGAGGCGTCCACCGCGGAGGTGCCCTCGACGACCGTGCCGTCGGTGGCGATCTTCTCGCCGGGGCGGACCAGGAAGCGGTCGCCGACCGCCAGTTCCGCGGTGGGGATCGTGCGTTCCCCGCCGTCCGGGGTCAGTACGGTGACGTCCTTGGCGCCCAGCTGGAGCAGGGCGCGCAGCGCGGCGCCGGCCTTGCGCTTGGAGCGGGCCTCGAAGTAGCGGCCGGCGAGGATGAAGGCGGTCACTCCGGCGGCGGCCTCCAGGTAGATGTTCCCGGCGCCGTCGGTGCGGGCGATGGTGAGCTCGAAGGGGTGGGTCATGCCGGGGGTGCCGGCGGTGCCGAAGAACAGCGCCCACAGCGACCAGAGGAACGCGGCCGACGTACCGACCGAGATCAGCGTGTCCATGGTGGCCGCGCCGTGCCGGGCGTTGGTGAGCGCGGCCCTGTGGAAGGGCCAGGCGGCGTAGGTCACGACGGGCGCCGCCAGGGTCAGCGACAGCCACTGCCAGTACTCGAACTGCAGCGCCGGCACCATCGCCATCGCGATGACCGGGACGGCCAGCACCACGGCGGTGACCAGCCGCTCCCGCAGCGGCCGCAGTTCGTCGGCGGGCTCGGCGCTCTCCGCGCCGGGCGCGGGCTCGGTGCGCGCCGGCTCGGGCGCGCGGGCGGTGTAGCCGGTCGCCTCCACCGTGGCGATCAGTTCCGGGACGGACACGTCACCGGAGTAGTGGACCTTGGCCTTCTCCGTCGCGTAGTTGACGGTGGCGGTGACCCCGTCCATCCGGTTGAGCTTCTTCTCGATCCGGGCGGCGCACGAGGCACAGGTCATGCCGCCGATGGCGAGTTCGACCTCGGCCGGTGCGCTGGTCGTACTGGTGGTCATGGCTGCTCCTGACGCGGGTTCGTCGGCCGGGACCCGGCGCGCGGGTCCCGGCGGTGCGGCGGGGAAGGGCGGGTGGGTCAGACGCGGCCGGTCAGCTCGTAGCCGGCCTCGTCGACGGCCTCGGCGATCACGGCGTCGTCCGGCTCGGCGGGCCCGGTGACGGTGACCCGGCCGGTCTTGACCTGGACGTCGACACCGGTGACGCCGTCCAGCTCACCGATCACCCGGGTGAGGGTCGCCTTGCAGTGACCGCAGCTCATCCCGGCGACGGCGTAGGTGGTGCTGACGGGCTGGGTGGCGGCGGTGGTGACGGTCGAAGCCATGGCTTCCTCCGGAATCTCGTCGGATACGGGGCGGGGGTATCCCTGCCGAGTCCATGTATACCCCCCGGGGGTAGGTGGCGCAACTCCCTCACCCTCTTTGACTAAATACCCCCTGGGGGTATTGTGAGGTGCATGAAGAGGCCTCCGTACGAGCCGGAGACCCGGAATTCGAGGAGACGAAGCGTCATGCACACCGGACTGAGGATCACCGCGTTCGCCGCCGCGCTGGCCGCCACCTTCGGCACCGCCTACGGCGTGGGCAGGGGAGTGGACCCGGTCGTCGCGGAGAGTGCGCCCGCGCCCCACGACGGGCACGGCGAGGCGTCCGCGCAACCCGAGGAGGCCCGGGAAGGGGTCGGCGGCGAGGGGCACGGGGCCACCCCGCCCGGTGGGCTGCAGATCTCCGAGAACGGCTACACCCTCGACCTCGCCACCCCGCGCGTCACCGCCGACCGGCGCACCGAACTGCGTTTCACCGTCCGGGACGGCGACGGCGAGGCCGTCACCGCGTACCAGCGCGAGCACGGCAAGGAACTCCACCTCATCCTGGCCTCACGCGACCTGGTCACCTACCGGCACCTGCACCCCACCCGCGCCGCCGACGGCACCTGGAGCACCCCCGTCGACCTGCCCCGCGCGGGCGGATACCGCGTCTTCGCCGACTTCACCCCGGCGAAGAAGAACGCGGAGAACCTCACTCTCGGTGCCGACCTCGCCGCCTCCGGCCGCTACGATCCCGCACACCTGCCGGCCCCGAACGGCACCGCCCGCGTCGACGGCTACCGGGTCGACCTCGCCGGCTCCCTGCGCCCCGGCAGGGAGAGCGAGCTGAAGGTGAAGGTCTCCCGCGACGGCGAACCCGTCACCGACCTCCAGCCCTACCTCGGCGCCTACGGTCACCTGGTCGCCCTGCGCTCCGGCGACCTCGCCCACCTCCACGTCCACCCGAACGGCGAACCCGGCGACGGCACGACCGAGCCCGGCCCGGAGATCTCCTTCACGGCCGGCGTGCCCAGTGCCGGTACGTACCGCCTCTTCCTGGACTTCCAGCACCGGGGCAAGGTCCACACCGCGGCGTTCACCGTACGGGCCGGATCGGCGCCCGGCGCGCGGGACTCCGCCCCGACCGCGCCGAGTCCCGCGACGGAGCACACCGACGGCCAGGACGCCGACGGTCACGGGCACTGACGGTCGCGGGCACTGACGTCACGGGCACTGACGGTCGCGGGGCCGAGGCCGTGGTCGTGGCCGGACCGTCCTGGCACCGCAACCGTTGCGGCAGTACTAGGCCGTCACGACCCGGACCCCCGCTTCCTCGAACCGCCGCACCAGTTCCGGGTCGGCCGCACCGTCCGTGACCAGTGTGTCCACCGTTTCGGCCGCGCAGATCCGGGCGAACGCCCGCCGGCCCAGCTTGCTGGAGTCGGCCGCCACGACCACGCGCTCGGCGCGCTCGCACAGCAGCCGGTTGATCGCGGCCTCCGCCTCGTCGTGGGCCGCGGCACCGTGCGCGACGTCGAAGGCGACGACGCCCAGCACCGCGACGTCGAGTGTCACCTGCCCCAGCACCCCGTCCGCGAGCGGTCCGATCAGCTCGTACGACTGGGCCCGGGCCACCCCACCGGTCACCACGATCTTGAACTGCGGCCGCACGGCCAGCTCGTTCGCGATGTTGAGCGCGTTGGTGACCACGGTCAGCGCGGGGGAGCCGGAGGCCAGGTCGGCGCGGACCGCCAGGGCACGCGCCACCTCGGTCGTGGTCGTGCCCCCGGTCAGCCCCACCGCCTCGCCGGGTGCCACCAGGGCGGCGACGGCCTGCGCGACGCGCTGCTTCTCCGAGGCGCGGCGGGCCGTCTTGTAGCGCAGCGGCAGTTCGTACGAGACCCCGTGGACGACCGCGCCACCGCGCGTGCGCACGAGCATCTGCTGTTCGGCGAGCCGGTCGAAGTCACGGCGGATCGTCGCGGCCGAGACCTCCAGCTCGGTCGCCGCCTCCTCGACGTCCAGCCGGCCGCGCTCCACGAGCAGCTCCAGCAGCGCCTTCCAGCGGGCGTCGCGCGACATCCGCGCCTCCGTTCCTCGATCTCCCGCCGACCCTAGCGCACCTCCCTTCCTCCGTGGATTGCTTGATTCTGCTCGAAAGCGCGCTATATCTTGCAAGAACAATCAGATCAGCTCAGTGATCGGGGAGTGTGCGGCATGACGTATGTCGAGGACGAGCTCAACAGCCAGCCCGAGTGCTGGACACGGGCCGCCGAGGAGGCGGCACGGCACACGGCGGCGCTGCCCGCGGCGGGGGAGCGGGTGGCGATCGTCGGCTGCGGCACCTCGTACTTCATGGCCCAGTCGGCGGCGGCACTGCGCGAGGACGCGGGCCGGGGCGAGACGGACGCCTTCGCCGCCTCCGAGTTCCCGCGGGGCCGCGCGTACGACCGTGTCGTCGCCCTCACCCGCTCCGGCACCACCACCGAAGTACTGGAACTGCTCGCGGCGTTGAGGGGCCGCACCCGCACGGTCGCGCTCACCGCCGACCCGGACACGCCCGTCATGGCCGCCGCCGACGACGTGGTGGTCCTCGGCTTCGCCGACGAACGGTCGGTCGTGCAGACCCGGTTCGCGACCACCGCCCTCACCCTGCTCCGCGCCCACCTGGGCCTGCACACCGACGCCGTCGTCGCCGACGCCCGCACCGCCCTCGCGGCCGAGCTGCCCGAAGGGCTCGTCGGGTGCACCGAGTTCACCTTCCTCGGCCGGGGCTGGACCGTCGGACTCGCCAACGAGGCCGGCCTGAAGATGCGCGAGGCCTCCCTGTCCTGGACCGAGGCATACCCGGCCATGGAGTACCGGCACGGCCCCCTCAGCATCAGCACCGCGGGCACGGCCACCTGGATGTTCGGCGAGGCCCCCGGCGGACTGGCCGACCAGGTCCGGGACACCGGCGCGCTGTGGGTGCCCGGTGAGCTCGACCCGCTCGCCGAGCTGGTCCGTGCGCAGCGCCTCGCCGTCGCCGTCGCCGCCGCCCGCGGCCTCGACCCGGACCGGCCCCGTCACCTCACCCGCTCGGTGATCCTCGCCCCCTGACGCCCTCTGACGTCCCTTGACACCCTCTGACGTCCCTTGATGCCCCCTGGTGTCCCCTGACGCCCCTTGACGCCTCCGACACCCGGGCTCCGACGCCCGGGAAGGGAGAGACCGTGCCCCTCGCCAGCACCGGCGACCTGATCGGCCGCGCAGCGGCCGCACGCACCGCCGTCGCCGCTTTCAACGTCATCACCCTGGAGCACGTCGAGGCCGTCGTCACCGGCGCCGAGTCCGTGCACACGCCCGTCGTCCTCCAGGTCAGCGAGAACGCCGTGAAGTACCGCTACGGCCGGCTGCTGCCCCTGGCCCGCGCGGCCGTCACCGCCGCCGAGGGCGCCGTCGTGCCCGTCGCCCTGCACCTCGACCACGTCCGGAGCGACGGCCTGCTGCGCCAGGCCGCGGACGCCGGCTTCAGCTCCGTGATGTACGACGCCTCCCGGCTGCCGTACGCGGAGAATCTCGCGGCGACCCGGGCCGCCGCCGACTGGGCGCGCGCCCAGGGCCTGTGGATCGAGGCCGAGTTGGGGGAGGTCGGCGGCAAGGACGGCGCACCGCCGCTCGACGCCCACGCGCCCGGAGCCCGCACCGACCCCGTCGAGGCGCGTGCCTTCGTAGCCGACTCCGGCGTGGACGCCCTGGCGGTCGCCGTCGGCAGCTCCCACGCCATGACCACCCGCACCGCCACCCTCGACCACGACCTGATCAAGGAGCTGTCGGGCGCGCTGGACGTGCCCCTCGTCCTGCACGGCTCCTCCGGAGTCCCGGACGGCGAACTCGCCGCGGCCGTCGCCGGCGGCATCTCCAAGGTCAACGTCGGCACCGCGCTCAACCTCGCCATGACCGGCGCGATCAGGGAGTTCCTCGCCGCACACCCCGAAGCGGTCGATTCCCGCGGTTACCTCACCGCCGGACGGCAGGCCATGGCCCGTGCGGTGGCGACGATCATCCAGGCGGTGGCCCGGACGGCCACCTGACGGCGACTACTTCCTGACGGCCTTCAGCACCACGAACTTCCGGTCACTCGCCACCAGCTCACTGTTCCCGAACAGGCGCCGCAGCTTGACGTGGTAACCCAGGTGCCGGTTGCCGACCACCCACAGCTCGCCACCGGGGCGCAGCACGCGCCGCGCCCCGGTGAACATCCGCCACGCCGTGGCGTCGGTCGTCGCCTGGTGGGAGTGGAACGGCGGGTTGTTGAGCACCAGGTCGACGCTGCCGTCCGGCACCCCGGTCAGCCCGTCACCGACCCGGAACTCCGCCCGCCCCGCCGCACCGTTCGCCTTGTACGTCGCCTCCGCGGAGGCGACGGCCTGGAAGGACTCGTCGGTGAACAGCACCTCGGCCGCGGGATCGGCCAGCGCCACCGCCGTACCGACCACACCGTTGCCGCAGCCCAGGTCCACCACCCGCCGGGCACCGCCGGTCTCCGGCAGATGCTGGAGGAAGAACCGGGTGCCGATGTCGAGCCGGTCGGCGCAGAACACACCGGCGTGGTTGACGACGGACCGGCCGGAGAGCGGCCCGACGTCGTCGGGGAGCCGGTAGCCGAGCGGCCAGGGGTTGGCGGGGCGCCTCAGCGAGGGATCCGGTGCGGCGAGGATGAGCCGGGCCTTCTTCTCCGCCAGCGAGGTCCGGGTCGGCCCGACGATCCGCTCGAACAGCCTGAGCGTCGAGGTGTGGATCTCCTTGACCATGCCCGTGCCGACGACGACCGTGCCCTCGTGCAGCGCGGGCGCCAGCCGCAGCAGCTGGTCCTCCAGCAGTGCCAGGCTCTTCGGCACCCGCACCAGCAGGACGTCGACGCGGTCCGGCGGCGGGTCCTGCGTGGTGAGCAGGCGTACGGAGTCCGGCTCCACGCCGCTTCGCTCCAGGTTCGCGCGCGTCGCCTCCCGGGTGAGGTGGGAATCGGTGATCTGCACCGGCCGGTGTGCCGCCAGCGCCGTCACCAGCGCGCCCCAGCGGTCCCCGAGGACCACGACCGTGCCCGTGAGCGGGACCTCCTGATCCGCGAGGTGCCCGAGCAGATACTCGTCGGAGGCGTCCCAGGCGCGGAGCCGGTCGCGCGGATCCTCGGGGAAGCGGGCCAGCACGTGCTCGCCCCATGGAGTCGTCATACGGTCGTCGCGGTCGTTCATCGTGCGTCCAGGCTAGCCGAGCCGCAGCTCGGACCGTGCCGGACGGCGGTGCGGGGGGCGGGCAGGCGCGAGGGGGCGAGGGAGGGGGGCGCGAGGGAAGGGCGACGCGGGCAGGATGGGACACATGGACGCCGAGCTGTTCCCCAGGACTCGTACCGAGACCGCGCCCGGCGCCGTCCACGTACCGGACTGGCTGGACCCGCAGCGGCAGCGCGAGCTGCTGCACGCCTGCCGCGAGTGGGCCCGCCCGCCGGCGGGACTGCGCACGGTGCGCACCCCCGGCGGCGGCACGATGACCGCCCGGCAGGTCTGCCTCGGCTGGCACTGGTACCCGTACGCATACGCCCGCACCGTCGTCGACGGCGACGGCACCCCCGTGAAGGCCTTCCCGGACTGGCTCGGCGACCTCGGCCGCCGGGCGGTGAGCGACGCGCTGGGGGCCGACGCGGTGGCGGACGCGCCGTACGACATCGCGCTGATCAACTTCTACGGCTCCTACGCCCGCATGGGCATGCACCGCGACGCCGACGAGAGGTCCGACGCGCCCGTGGTGTCCCTGAGCCTCGGCGACACCTGCGTCTTCCGCTTCGGGAACCCGGGGACGCGGACCCGCCCCTACACCGACGTCGAGCTGCGCAGCGGCGACCTGTTCGTCTTCGGCGGGCCGTCCCGGCTCGCGTACCACGGGGTGCCCCGGGTGCACGCGGGCACCGCACCGCCCGAGTTGGGGCTCACCGGGCGGCTGAACATCACGCTCCGGGTCAGCGGCCTCTAGGCACCCCGTACCCGCGGATCATGGGAGACTCCCCCTCATGAGCGGCAAGGCGGACCCCCGGGCGTCGGGGGAAGGGACCACCTCGAGGACGCGGCTGGACCGGGGGCGCGGCGCGCTCGGACCCGCGTTGGAGCTCGTGCACACCGGACGCGCCCCCACCCGGGCCGTGCTCACCGCCGAACTCGGCGTGACCCGGGCCACGGCCGGCGCGGTCGCCGCCGAACTGGAGGCGCTCGGCCTGATCCGGGTCGACGCCCGTCCCGCCGCGGCGGCCGGCTCGCAGGGCCGCCCCTCGCACCGCCTCGCGGTCGCCGAGGACGGGCCCGTCGCCCTCGCCGCCCAGATCCACGCCGACGGATTCCGCGCCGCCCTGGTCGGGCTCGGCGGCCGGATCGTCGCCACCGCGCCCGGCTGCGAGGTCGTCGACGCCGATCCGGCGAAGGTCCTCGGCTCCGTCGTGGAGGCGGGCGCGGAACTCCTGAGGGAGACCGGGCGCCGCTGCGTCGGCGCGGGACTCGCCGTACCGTCCGCCGTCGCCGAACCGGAGGGGCTGGCCCTGAACCCGCTCCACCTGGCCTGGCCGGCGGGCGCGCCCGTGCGGCGGATCTTCGCCGAGCAGGTGCGCGCCGCCGGTATCGACGGCCCCGCGTTCGCCGCGAACGACGTCAACCTCGCCGCGCTCGCCGAGCACCGGCACGGCGCCGGACGCGGCGCCCGCGACCTGCTGTGCGTGGCCACCGGCCACCGCGGCGTCGGCGGCGCGCTGGTCCTCGACGGCCGCCTGCACATGGGCAGTTCGGGACTCGCCCTGGAGGTCGGCCACCTCACCGTCAACCCCGAGGGCCGACCCTGCTACTGCGGCGGCCACGGCTGCCTGGACGTGGAGACCGACCCGCTGGCCTTCCTCACGGCGGCAGGCCGCGAGCCCGGCCCCGAGGTGTCACTGCTCCAGCAGTCCAACGACCTGATCCGCTGCCACTACGCAGACCCGGCCGTCCGCACGGCCACCGAGACCCTCATCGACCGCCTCGGTCTGGGACTCGCCGGCCTCGTCAACATCCTCAACCCCGACCGCATCGTCCTCGGGGGACTCCACCGCGCACTCCTCGACGCCGACCCCGAGCGCCTGCGCGCGGTCGTCGCCGACCGCAGCCTGTGGGGCCAGAGCGGCGGCGTACCCATCCTGCCGTGCGGCCTGGACCACAACAGCCTGGTCGGCGCGGCCGAACTGGCCTGGCAGCCGGTCCTGGACGATCCGCTGGGAGCGCTGGTTTAGGGGGTGTCTTCGGAGCTTGCCGGGGGCGCGGGGTTCTGGCACGCGCCTCCACTGCCTGAAGGCCGTGGGCGGTGCCCCCAGCGGCGTTGTCGTCGGTTGCCAGGGCTCCGCCCTGTCTCCCTCCTCCACCCCCTGACCTTCGGTTCCGGGCCGGTCAGGGCGCCGGCCGGTCGCCGCCGCTCGGAGCGTGGCTGAGGTCGACGACGCAGAAGATGTTGCCGTCCGGGTCGGCGAGGACGACGAAGTCCGGGTCGGGCGGGTAGAGGTCCCAGTCGACGGCCCGCGCACCGAGACCGATCAGCCGCCGTACCTCGGCCCGCTGTTCCTCCGCCGTGTCCGTGAACAGGTCCAGGTGGAGCCGGGGGTGCGGCTCGGCCGGTGATTCGCTGCGCAGCAGGCCGAGGGCCCGCCCCGAGCCGTCGGGGTGGTCGAGCGTTCGCCACGTCTCGCTCTTCCGCTCCTCGGAGGCGACCAGGTTCAGAGCAGCCGTCCAGAACGCCACCGCGCGGGGCACGTCCGCGACGCCGATGACGGGGAAACCGAGTCTCAGCATGGGCCGAGCCTACATACCGGACGAACCCGTGACCCGGTGACCGTCACGAAAACGGACGGTGCGCACGCCGGTAGTTGCAGCCGTCGCAGTGCGGGCAGCACGGGCGGGCGGCCGGCGTACTCCCCCGAGATACGCCTGCTGCCGTCGGCCGTACGGTGCGCTCGTGCGGTGCACTCGACCGGTGGACCGCGCCCCCGCTTCGCTCCCGGCCCTCGCCCGGCCGGGGGAGCGGCGTACCGTCAGCGCCCTTCCTGCTCCCGGCGGTTGTGGGCGGTACCCGGCGCCACCGGACCGGCCCACGGTGCGGCGGCGGCCGGACACCGGGCGCACGGCCCTCGGCAGCGAGGGGTCACCGCCCGGTCAGCCGGCAACGGCCGACCGGGCGGGAGCAGGTTGCGGTCTGCCGAGGTCGGCCGCGTGCTCGACTTCCGCGAACGCGGCGGCCGGCACCTCCTCGACCAGGCGCCGCGGCGGGCGCGTGGCGACGGGGGACGCGGCGGGCGGCGGGGCGGTGACGGCCGTCGGGAGCGTGAACCAGACGACCTTGCCGGACTCGCCGTCGGGCCGGGCGCCCCAGCTCTCGCTCATCGCGGCCACCATGGAGAGCCCACGCCCGCAGGTCGCGAGCGGTTCGGCGTCGTCCACCACGGGCAGACGCGGATCGTGGTCGCGCACGGAGACGGTGAGCCGGTCCAGGATCAGCTCTATCTCCACGGTGCACGTCTTGTCGGGCCGGGCATGCAGGTGGACGTTGGTCAACAACTCCGTCACGCCGAGCGCGGCCCGGTCGATCAGGGAATCCATATGCCAGTAGCGCAATTGCGCAGATACGATTCTGCGGACCTGGCCGATCCGCGACGGCAGGGCTTGGAGCTCCACCGTGCAGTGTCTGCTTGGGTGACTGATCACGGCTGCGACTCCCCGACATAGAGGTCCGGAAGAACACGGAGTTCGGATCCAGCAGGGCGCACGCGGCGCATCGCCGCCTGCTGTCATGGCCGGCGGGCTGGTTCGCAGCGTTATCGCCGGTAAACCCAGAGTGACGTGAGACCAGCGTGACGCAAGGGGTGGGGCACCGCAACTTACGGACATTTCATACGCGGTGTCCGGCCGCCCTGCGCACCGCTTCGATGAAACGGCGAGCCGCGGGCGGACCCGGCTCGCCCGGCGCGGGGTCCCGCTCACCGAGGGTCAGCAGGTACCGCTTGCCGTTGAGGTCGGCGAGGGCGCGGTCCTGAGGGGCGAACCAGGGACGGGAGGCGCGCACCGCCTGCACCGGAGCGCTGTCGATCTCGCTGCCGTAGCTGGTGAGCAACTCCAGCCTGCCACCCCTGATCCGGACCGTTCCAGCCCGGGTGAGTGAGCGCAGCCGCTTGCCGATCCGCACCCCTGTGGCCCTGAACTCCGGCTCCGCCATGCCGTCGCCCCCTCGCGCCCGTCGGTTGCCGGGACCGTACACCTCGGTGCTCCCGGTACCGGCTCGTGTCGTGCTCCAGTGTGCGCCCGCGGCGGGAACCCGGTCCCGCCCGCTGGCAGTCTGCCCGCACCGCGCGCCGAGCACCAGTACGCGCCGCCCCTTTCCGGAGGCGACCGGAGCACTCGCCCGAATGCGCCCCCACCGGGCCGAGGGCCGGCCCCCACGGGTGCCTTTGGGGCGCCCAAAGGTGTGTTTATGCAGGTGAGAGGCGTGTGGAAGGTGCTTATGATCGAGGCGCCGACCGCGCGACACGCAGCCGGCGCGCAGCGTAAGGAGCCCCGTCGTGAGCACCCCCCAGCAGACCCGCACCGGCGCCACCCTCGACGTCGACCACAGTGACACCGCGTACCGCACATGGCTGAAAGAGGCCGTCCGCAAGGTGCAGGCCGACGCCAACCGCTCGGCCGACACCCACCTGCTCCTCTTTCCACTGCCCGAGCGGTGGGGCATCGACCTGTACCTGAAGGACGAGTCGACCCACCCCACGGGCAGCCTGAAGCACCGGCTCGCCCGCTCGCTCTTCCTCTACGGTCTGTGCAACGGCTGGATCCGGCCGGACCGTCCGGTGATCGAGGCGTCCAGCGGCTCGACGGCCGTCTCCGAGGCGTACTTCGCGAAGCTGATCGGCGTGCCCTTCATCGCCGTCATGCCGCGCACGACCAGCGCCGAGAAGATCCGCCTGATCGAGTTCCACGGCGGGCGGTGCCACTTCGTGGACGATTCCCGCCGGATGTACGAGGAGTCCGCCCGCCTCGCGGTCGAGACCGGCGGCCACTACATGGACCAGTTCACCTACGCGGAACGGGCCACGGACTGGCGGGGCAACAACAACATCGCCGAGTCGATCTTCCGGCAGCTGCGGCTGGAGCGGTTCCCCGAACCGGCGTGGATCGTCGCCACGGCCGGCACCGGAGGCACCTCGGCGACCCTCGCGCGCTACGTCCACTACATGCAGTACGACACCCGCGTCTGCGTCGCCGACCCGGAGAACTCCTGCTTCTTCGAGGGCTGGACCACCGGCGATCCGGACGTCACCTGCGACTGCGGCTCCCGGATCGAGGGCATCGGCAGGCCCCGTATGGAACCGAGCTTCGTGCCCGGCGCGATCGACCGCATGATGAAGGTGCCGGACGCGGCGAGCGTGGCGGCCGTCCGGGCCCTGGAAGGGGCCGTCGGCCGCAAGGCGGGCGGCTCCACGGGCACCGGACTGTGGAGCGCGTTGAAGATCGTCGCCGAGATGGTGGCCGAGGGGCGCCGGGGCAGTGTGGTGACGCTGCTGTGCGACCCGGGGGACCGGTACCTCGACAAGTACTACTCGGACACCTGGCTCGCCGAACAGGGCCTCGACATCGGGCCGTACGCGGCGGCGATCGAGTCCCTGCTGCACACGGGCGCCTGGCCCGGCTGACCTCGGGCGGAGAGGCGCGGGCCGCGCGCTACGGGCGGGTGAGCCGCCGGTCCAGCGAGGTGACCGCGTCCCGGAAGGCCCGCCCCAGGCCCGGACGCGCGCGGCCCAGCACGAAACGGAACGGCGCCGTACCGTCCGCCGCGAACGTCCACCGCACGCGCGTGCCGGTCCCGGCCGGCGCGAGCCGCCATTCCTCGGCCATGGCCCGGGCGCCGGGCGCATTGGTGACGTCCACGCGGTAGGCGTACACCTCGGGCCGCTCGGCCGTCAGCACCGTCTCCACGAAGCGCGTACCGCCCTTCAGCCGGATCTCGCGCCCCGCCCGCTCGCCGATGGGCCGGGCGAACGTCACCGCCGAGAACCAGGCGGTCCACCCCGGCACGTCCTCGGCCAGCGCGCGGAAGACCGCATCCGGAGCCGCGGAGACCTCCCGTGCGAAGACCAGGCGGACCGGAGCCGCCTCGACGAAGTCGAGACCCACCGGACGCAGACGGTGAGCCATGGGCACCACCCCCTTGAACGAGGCCGCGTACGTGGACGATCGGTCGGGAGGCGCCACGATAGCCGGGGTCGCGCCGGGTGTCAGCGGGGCCAGGGGCCGGGCAGCGGCGTCCGCCGAGGTCAGTCCGTCGTCTCCGGCTCGCCCGCCACGACCAGCCCCAGGTGTTCCGCGATCTCCGCGCGGGCGTCCGCCGGCAGGCCCGCATCGGTCACCAGCGTGTCGACCTGCTCCAGCGTCGCGAACGAACTCAGGCCCACGACACCCCACTTGGTGTGGTCGGCGACCACGACGACACGCCGTGCGGACTGCACCAGCCGCCGATTCGTCTCGGCCTCCGCGAGGTTCGGCGTCGACAGGCCGGCCTCGGCCGATATCCCGTGCACGCCGAGGAACAGCACGTCGAAGTGGAGCGTCGCGATCGCCTGGTCGGCGACCGGCCCCACCAGCGAGTCCGAGGGAGTGCGTACACCGCCGGTGAGCACCACCGTGGCCGCACCCTGCCGGGCCCCCGAAGTGCGCTGCGCCACGTGGAACACGTCGGCCACCCGCACCGAGTTGGTGACCACCGTCAGATCCGGCACGTCCACCAGCCGGTGCGCCAGCGCGTACGTGGTCGTACCGCCCGACAAGGCGATCGCCGCACCCGGCGCGACCAGTTCCGCCGCGGCCCGCGCGATGTCCTCCTTGGCGGTCGGCTCCAGGCCCGACTTGGCCTCGAACCCGGGCTCGTGCGTGCTCGCCTCGACCACCGGAACCGCGCCGCCGTGCACCTTCTCCAGCACGCCCTGCCGGGCCAGCGCGTCGAGATCGCGACGGACCGTCATGTCCGACACGCCGAGCTTCCGGGTCAGCTCGTTGACCCGGACTCCGCCCCGGCGGCGTACCTCGTCGAGGATCAGGGCGCGCCGCTGCTCCGCGAGGAGGTTCGGATTCTCACTCACGTACGCTTCGGTCCTTTCGCCGCGAAACCGCCCGACACGCCCGGCGCACTCGCTCCGACTGGGAACCCTCCCGGCTCCCGGTGCGCGGACGTCCCATCCTCGCACGCCCGGCCATGAGCCGCGCCACCACCTGCCTGCCGCGCTCATGTCATTCCAGGCTCGTCCCGGTGTCACCTGTGACACGGTTCGGGGAGATTCCGTGCCGAGGGGTGTACGACGTTCCCTCAGCGGAGATCCTTGTGCCCGCACGGGCAGAGCCGACGGCGCGTCACGGGGGAGTGCGGACAGTGGGACAGGCGAAGGAACGGACCGGGACGGGCGGACAGGACGCCCCCGGACCGTGCGACGGGAGTGACCTGGGAGACCCGAGCTACCGGAGAGACGGGAGCTACCGGAAAGACGGGAGTGACGGGAACGACGGGAGAACAGGCACCGCCCTGGAACTCCTGGTGCACGGAGTGGGCGGCACGACCCCCGCCGAGATGCTGGACGACCCGCGGACCGTACGGATCACCGGCGACCACGTCGCGGCCGTCTTCCGGCGCACCGAGGACGCCGACGCCGAGTCCCGGCCCGAGGACTACCGGGGACGGCCGGTGCCCGAGGCCTACGTCTGGTGCAACCTCACCTCCGGCAACGGCTCCCGCGCCCTGTGGCTGCTGCTCCTGCCGTTCATGGTGGTCAACCTCGCCCACTGGATGCGGCCCACCGCACACGGCCGGACCCGGACGGTCCGCCTCTACGGGCTGCTGGTGCGGCTCGTGGGCCTGACCATGACGGTGCTGCTGGTCGCCGCGGCCTGCGAGGTCGCGCTCGACCTCGTCGCCTGGCAGTGCGCGGGGACACGTGCGTGTGCCGAGCAGCACTCCTGGCTGGGCTTCCTGTCCCCGGGGATGTCGGACGGAGGCTGGTGGAGCACGCCCGGCCGCAGGCTCGCCCTGGCGGCCTTGGTGCCCGCCGCGCTCACCGCCCTGCTGTGGTACCTGTCGCTGCGCACCTGGCGGGCGTACGAGTCCCAGCAGCCGATGGACCGCGAGCCCGGCCACGAGGAGGACCCGGCCCGCACCGCCCTCGGCCGGCCCGGGTTCTGGTACGGGCGCCGTCTGGTGGCCCGGCTGCGTGCCGCCCACACCGCCGCCGCCCTGCTGACCGTCGCCACGGCCGTCGGCGTGCCGGCCGCCCGCTTCGACCGCCGGCCGGGCGGGCCGGCGCTGCTCGACGCGCTCGGATGGATCCTGGAAGCCGCGCTGGTCACCGGGGCGGTCGCCGTGGCCGCGGTGGTCTGCCGCCGGGGCCGCAGCGAGAACCGTCTCGACCGGGAACTCGACGAGCGCCTCGTGCGGCGCCTGCCGCTCGCCGCCCTCGTCCTGTTCGTCCTCGCCCTGCTGTACGGCGGCTGGTCCCGTCCCCAGTGGTCGTCGGCCGGCCGGCTGCCGGGGGACATGGCCTTCGGCGGCATCGTCACGGTGCAGGGCCTGCTGGTCATCGCCCTCGCCGTGGTCGCCCACGTGCTGTACCGCAGCCTCCCCGACGCCCGCATCGCGATCCGTGGCCTCGGCGGCCCCGCCGTCGCCATGCTCGCCTGCGCGCTGGGCGGCGTGATGTCCGGCGGCGTCGCCCAGCGCGTGTCGGACTGGCTGGACGGCACCGGAACGTCCATCGACGGACCACCCGTCCTGCTGACCTGGCAGGCGTCCGTCATCCCGCCCCTGCTCGTCCTCGTCCTGCTGCTCTGCGCCGCGCTCGCCCGGCACACCTGGCGACTCGCCCGCGCCGAACGGGACGCCGTGGAGGGCGACCACCCCGGCGAGGCCGGGGACCCGGGACGCACCCGGCGCATCGCGCTCACCCGCGCCCTGGCCACCCTCACCGACCGGGCCCCCCTCCTCGTCGCCATCACGTCCGCCGCCACCCTGCTGCTGGGCGCCGGAGCCCTGGTGGGCGCCCTGACGACCGACCAGGTGCCCGGCGACGCCGCGCGCGGGACGTACGCCGTCGTGCACGGTGCCGCACAGACGGCGCAGGCGCTGGGCTCCTGGCTCATCGGCCTCGGTTTCATACTGTTCGTCACCTGGGGCAGGCGTGCCTACAAGGACGCCTCCGCACGGCGCACCATCGGCATCCTGTGGGACGTCGGCACTTTCTGGCCGCGCGCCGCCCACCCCTTCGCACCGCCCTGCTACGCCGAGCGCGCGGTGCCCGACCTCACCTGGCGGATGGCGACCTGGACCCGTGCCACCGGCGGGCGGCTGGTCATCTCCGGGCACTCGCAGGGCAGCGTCCTCGCCGCCTCGGCGGCCTGGCAGCTGGAGCCGTCGGCCCGCAAACGGGTCGCCCTGCTCACCTACGGATCCCCGCTGGAGCGGCTGTACGGCCGCTGGTTCCCGGCCCACTTCGGCCCGGCCGCACTCGGCTCGCTGCACGAGGAGGTCGACTGCTGGCGCAACCTGTACCGGCGCACCGACCCCATCGGCGGTCCGATGCGGCTGCCCGGCGACTCGGGCCCCGCGGTGGACCGCGCACCCCTCAAGGACCCGCTCACCTACGGCCGTACCGAACTCCACCCACTGCCCGCGCCGATCCTGGGCCACTCCGACTACCAGGCCGACCCGGCCTTCGCCGAGGAACGGCAGCGTCTGCTGGCCCGGCTGCGCCCGGAGGTACCCGAACCGCGGCACACCGGCCGGCGGTGAGCGGCCCGGCTCGAGGCGCACGTCGCGACCGGAGGCCGTAGGCGGGCCGAGCCCACCGGCGGCTGTGTCGCGCGACCTCGGCGGCCGGTGCGGCGCGTGGGCACCCGCCTCTCGGGCTAGTGCCAAAGGTTCCTGGCTGGTGGTCAGAACGGTCAGCCCGGGTGCAGGCCCCCCGCCGCGACGCAGGAGCCGGATCCGGATGCGGCACGACTGGCCACGTCAACGCCCTGAGGCCGCGTAACCGGAGCGGCCCGCCCGCCGATGACGACCCCGCTCGTCGACCCGCGCCCGCCTGGCGCGGCGAGCCGTTCGGCGACGTCGTCGAACCGGGCGGCGGGACCGCGGTGGCGTCTTCGGCGGGCCCGACGGGTGGGCGGGGCATCTCGACGCCGGGGGCGCACACCCGCGTGAGCCGCCTGGTCCGGCGCGCATTCCGTCACCGGGGAACAGAGAACGGGCCAAGGGCTGCCCCACGCTGCGGCAGGGCCGGCTACCGCAGCTCCGGCAGGTCCTCGGCGTAGAGCAGCGTCAGGTCGTCCGTGCTGGGGTCGGCCACCTGGGCGACCCGGCTCGCGTGCCGTTCCACCATCGCCTCGAAGGTCTGGCGGGCGGTGCGGCCGTTGCCGAAGGCCGGGCCCTTGGGGATCGCCGTGAAGTACTCCGTCAGCGCCTCGGCCGCGCCCGGCGCCAGCCGGTACTCGTGCTCGTCGGCCTGCTGCTCCACGATCCGCAGCAGCTCCTCGGGTGCGTAGTCGCCGAAGGTGATGGTCCGTGAGAACCGGGACGCCACTCCGGGGTTGACGGACAGGAAACGCTCCATCTCCGCCGTGTACCCCGCGACGATCACCACGACCGAGTCCCGCTGGTCCTCCATCAGCTTCACCAGCGTGTCGATGGCCTCCTTGCCGAAGTCCCGGCCCGCGTCCTCGGGGGACAGCGCGTACGCCTCGTCGATGAACAGCACACCGCCGTGCGCCCGCTGGAACGCCTCCTGGGTGCGGATCGCCGTGGAGCCGATGTGCTCACCGACCAGGTCCACCCGCGACACCTCGACGAGGTGGCCCTTGTCCAGGACGCCGAGGGACGCGAGGATCTCTCCGTAAAGGCGGGCGACCGTCGTCTTGCCGGTGCCCGGGGAGCCGGTGAAGACCAGGTGGCGCTTGACCGACGCGGCCTTCAGGCCCGCCTGCTGCCGGCGCCGGCCCACCTCGATCATGTCGGTCAGCGCCCGCACCTCGCGCTTGACGCTGTCCAGGCCGACCAGCGCGTCCAGTTCGCCGAGGACGGCCTTCGAGGTACGCGTCGGTTCCCGCGGCCCGCCGTCCGCGATCAGGGGCTCCTGCTCGGTGCTGCGCTGCCCGGGGATGGAGCCCAGCAGGCCGGGGGACTGGCTCACCGTCTGCACCACCGGTTCCGGCGCGGCGGGCGGCGTCAGACCGCCGCTCTCGTCGCCGGCACAGTCCTCGACGATCGGGCCGGAGTCGTACGCCGTATCCGGGCCGCCGTCCGCGAACTCGTACCCGCCGCGTGCGCAGCGCTCCGTACGGCACTTGCGCAGCGTCGTACGGCAGCCGTCTATCACATGGAAGCCGTAGCCGGCGCTGCCGGTCACGCGGCAGTTCAGGAAGCTGCCGCGGCCTCCGGCCGACACGTAGACCCCCGCCTCCGAGGGGGAGTCGACCGTGCAGCGCTCGATGGTGGGGTCGGCGCCCTTGGTGACGATCACGCCGGTGCGATTGCCGTCCAGCGTGCAGTTGTTCAGGGTGCCGCCGCTGCCGTGGTCGCGGAACCACGCGCCCGTGGCCGCGTCCCGGATGCGGCAGTCGTCGAGCTGTGCGGTGGCGCCGTCGCTCACCGACACGGCCGTGTTGCGCACCTGGGACAGGTCGCTGTCGACGACGTCCGCGCGCGAGCCGCGGTCCAGGACGAACAGCGCGTCCGGCACGTCGTGCACCCGGCAGGAGTCGAGCACCGCGGTGGCGCCGTCGCTGACCCAGACGGCCGGATAGTCGCCCGTGCTGTCGAAGATCTCGCACTGGTTGGCGTCCACCCGCGTGCCCGGATCCCACACCGACAGGCCGTTGCGCCCGAACTGCCGCACGATGGTGCGGGTCAGGGTGAGAACGGAACGGGAGCGCAGGTCGACCGCGTTCTCGGGGATCTCGTGGATGCGGCAGTCGGCGAGCGTGAGTACCGCGTCCGTGTCGAGCGTGACGCCGTCGCCGGTGGTGCGGTGCACGTCGCAGTCGGTCATGTGGGCGGTGGCCCGGCCGGTGACCTGCACGCCGCTGCCCCGCACCTCGTAGACCTCGCAGCCCACGGCCTCCAGCGAGGACCCCTCGCCCGTCGCCGTCAGGCCGGAACCCGCCGCGTGGTGGACCCGGCAGCGCACCAGCCGGGGGTGCGCGCCCGAGCGCACCGCGACGCCCGCCTGACCGGCCGAGACGACCTCGCACTCCTCGAACACACCGCCCCCGCCGTCGAGGACGGCGATGCCGACACCGGCCGGATTGTCGACGGTGCAACGCCGCACCGTCGGCCGCGCGCTGCCGCGCACCTCTATCCCGGACGCGGAACGCGTGACCACCCGCAGCCCCAGCAGCTCCGGCGTGCCCTCCTCGACGAGCACCGCGGGCGCCGCCGCGTCCTGGCCCTCCACGTGCAGGTCCTGGACCACCGCCGAGGCGCGCACGGTCAACGGGACGCCGTCGACGGGCGCGATCCGGACGGAACCCTGGGAGCCCTCGGGGCCGCGCAGGGTCACCGCCCGCTGGACGACGAGGTTCTCCCGGTAGGTCCCGGGGGCGATGGTGAGGACGTCACCGTCGGCCGCGGCCTCCAGGGCGGCGGCGAGCGATGCGTACTCACCCGTGCGGCGCCGCCACCGCGAGGTGCCGGTGTGCGTCACCTGGACCGTGCCCTGTGCCATGGCGTTGCTGTGCCCCCACCTCGTCGTACGCGGGTCGTCGCCGATTCGGTTCGGCCGGTCCACCGTAGCGTGCGCACAGGTGGTGAGTTGACCGGAGGCGGAAGCCCGTCAGCTGTCCGCGCCGGTCCTGCCCCAGTCCGGGCCCGCCCTGCCCCATTCCTGCTCCAGGCGCGCGTACCGGCGGCGGACCATGCGCCACACGACGATCCGCCGGGCGGTCTCGACCAGGGCGGCGGTCGCCACCGCGGCGCCGAACCCGGCGAGCACGGCGTGCGTCGCCGCGGTACGGGAGTCCAGCGGGCGGGCCACCGTCCGGCCGTGTGCGTCCGTCCATATCGCGAAACGGTCGCCGGTGTCGGGGTCGTCGATGCCCGCCATGAGGGGACCCTCGTGCCGCGAGCCGTCCGGCGCGGTCCAGTCGGCCAGGACACGGCTGCGCAGGTCCCCGGCGGACGCGCCCTCGGGGTGGACGGTCAGTGGGGGACGCTCCAGCGCACGGACCACGGTGGCCGTGACCCGGTGCCGGGACTCGTGCTGGTCGCGCACCGACCGCTGCAGGGCGTCCTGCGCGGCGCCGCCCACGAGCGTGCCGGTCAGCGGGGCCAGGGACAGGATCAGCAGCAGTCCGGCCAGTGCCACCCAGGCCTCGGCCAGGTCGGTCGCACGGCACAGGGCGTTGTGCCGCCAGCGCCAGAGCCCGCTGATCGCCCGCACGATCCGCACCCCTCCCCGCTCCGTACCGGCCCCGGTTCGAGCCGTTCACGCGCGGGGGCCGGTCATGGAGAGCGGGCCACGCCGTCCCGACCGGACTCGCGGCCGGGTTCCTCATGAACGTCTCGCCAAGGCTCAACGCGCGGGCCGCGGACCGGGTGCCCGGGTATGCGCCGGTGTCCGGAACGCGCCCCCGGGAACGCGGCACGTCACTCGACGATCCGCACCGGGTCGCCGACCCGGACCGTGCCGCGGCCGACCGGGACCAGGTTCTGCCCGAAGACCAGTTTCCCGTCGATGCGGCGGTGCCGCCCGAGGCTGTGCAGGGGCTCCCTGCCGCGCCCGGCGGTGCCCTGGTCGGTCGTCGTCACGACGCACCGCCCGCACGGTTTGACGACCCGGAAGGCGACCTCGCCGACGGTGACGCGGGACCAGCCGTCCTCGGCCCACGGGTCGGTGCCGGCGACGACCACGTTCGGCCGGAAGCGGTTCATGGGCAGCGGGCCCTCGTCCGCGTGCTCGCCCCCGGCGATCAGGGAGTTCAGGGCGTCGAGCGAGGCCGTCGTCGTGAGCAGCAGCGGGAAGCCGTCGGCGAAGGAGACGGTCTCGCCCGGCAGCGCGTACCGCGGGTCCACGGGCCGGCGCGTGGCGGGCTCGTCCAGGTACACCAGCCGCACGCTTGCTCCGAGCAGGGCGCTGAACCAGGAGTGCGCGGCCTCGCCCGCCGCGGGCAGCGCCTCGACCTTGTCGCGGAAGACCTCCACCACGACGGTGCCCGCTCCACGCGGGGCCGGAACCGTGAGCGGCTCCCGGCCGGGCGCGGACAGCACCACGCCGCCGCCGGGCAGGAGCTCGGCGGCGGCCAGGGCGAGGCGCGGCTGCTGGCGTTGTGTGACGACCTTTCCCCCGTCGTCGATCAGCATCCAGCGGCGGTCCCCGGCCAGCCCCCAGGGCTCCACGGCGGCCTCCAGGAGCGACAGGCTCCGGGTCGCCTTGACCGGATGGACGTGAATCGACTGCAGTCGCGCGTTCGCCATGGGGTCATCGTGCCAGGAGGCACCGACAACCCCGACGACGGCTCAGTAGCCGCGGTACTGCTGCTGGTTGTACGGGTCCTGGTACGGCGCCGGGGCGGGCCGGGGAGCCGTGGGGCGCATCGCCTCGTACCCCGCGGGTCCGGGCGCGGCCGGGCGTGGCTGCTGCGCCTGCTGGGGGCCGGGGTACCCGCGTGGCGCGGTCGCCTGGTGCGGGATGTACGGGGCGGGGGCCTGCTGCAGCGGGGCGGGCTGCGGCGCCTGCTGCGGGTAGCCGTAGGAGGGCTGGGACGGGCCCGCCGGGAGGGCGGGCAGAGCCGAGGGGAGCGCGGGCAGGTGGCTGCCCGGCGCGTCGTACGCGGCGGGGACCCGGATCGGGGCGATCTGCGGGGTGCCCCGCTCGGCCACGAGTGAGTCGTAGATCGGAGTGTCCGGGAAGGAGGCGGAGTAATAGCCGCCACCATAAGTGGAGCGGGGGGAGGTCATGGCACATAAGTTAAGCCCACGATGTGCTGATTGGGGAGACCGATAAGAGGGTTGTTTTCCGTGTCCGCAGTGACCAGGGATCCCCAATGCGAGCGAACTCGGCAAAATGGGGCGTCACGCCGCGCGTTCTTGGGGTAAAGGGCGAGTTCCGGGCGGGTTACCGGCGGTTGTCCGGACGCCTTCCCGCACTCCTTGCGAGGGGTGGGCGGCGGGAGAATAGGTTGGGCGGGAAAAGGCTCGGCGAACCGCCGGGACACGGCCCGGCTCGGTGACACGTGATGGGGGCGGACATGTCAATGCCGAAAGGATCGAACACTCCGGTGCCCACGACGGCGCTACGGGTGGAACTGGGCTGGCGATCCGGCCCCGGCGTGCCCGACGCGGACGCGTCGGCCCTGCTCCTGGTGGGTGGGACGGTCCGTTCCGACGCGGACTTCGTCTTCTACAACCAGCCGGCGCACTCCTCCGGCGCGGTCCGCCACGAGGGCAAGCGGGAGGCCGGCGGCCGGGTGACCGACAGCCTGCTCGTCGACCTCGCGCGCGTGGAGCCCGCGATCGAGACCGTGATCCTCGCCGCCTCCTCGGACGGCGGACCGTTCGGGCGGGTCCCCGATCTGTACATCGAGGTCCGCGACGCCGCGCGGAACACCGTGGCGGCCCGCTTCGACAACCCGGGCGCGACCGTCGAGACGGCCTTCGTGCTCGGCGAGTTCTACCGCCGCCAGGGCGCGTGGAAGTTCCGTGCCGTCGGCCAGGGCTACGACACCGGGCTCGAGGGCCTGGCCACGGACTACGGCATCTCGGTGGACGAGCCGCCGCAGGCACCCCCGGCGCCCCCGCAGGCACCCCCGGCGGCCCCGCCGGCACCGGCTGTCCCCACGGCCACCACGCCCCCGTCGGCGCCCCCGGCCACTCCCGTACCCCGGTCGGCCGCAGCCGCCCCGTCGCCCCCGCCGACGGCGGCGCCCTCCGCCGAACCGGTCCGTCCGACCAAGGTCACGCTCACCAAGGCGGCACCCTCCGTCTCGCTGACCAAGCAGGGCGGTACTTCGGGCGCCCTGCGCGTCAACCTCAACTGGCAGGTGCGCAAGCAGTTCTCCGGCTGGGCCCGCAAGCTCGGCCGCCCGGCCGCCCTGCACGACGACCTCGACCTCGACCTGTGCTGCCTGTACGAACTCACCGACGGCAGCAAGGGCGTCGTCCAGGCCCTCGGCAACGCCTTCGGGTCCCTGCACCAGCCGCCGTTCATCCACCTCGACGGCGACGACCGCACCGGCGCGGTGACGACCGGCGAGAACCTCACCGTCAACCTCGACCACAAGCAGCACTTCCGGCGCATCCTCGTCTTCGTCACCATCTACGAAGGCGCGCGCTCCTTCGCCGACCTGCACGCCACGGTCACCCTCCAGCCGCAGCACGGAGCTCCGATCGACTTCTCGCTCGACGAGTGCACGGTCCCCTCGACGGTGTGCGCCCTCGCGCTGATCACCGGCACCGGCAGCGACCTGGTCGTCCAGCGCGAGGCCCGCTACCTGGTCCCCGAACGCGGCGTGAGCCCGCAGCGGACCGTCGACCACGCCTACGGCTGGGGCATGAACTGGACCCCCGGCCGGAAGTGAACCTTCCAGGCGCGGGCGTTCACCCCTCCTCGGGCACGGCGCCCGGACGGGCGTAGGTACGGCCCTTCCAGGCCGCGCCCCGCCCCCGGTAGTGCAGCACCGCCGAGTCGACCGTCATCAGGAGATACAGGAACGCCGTGAACGGCAGCAGCGGAGCGAGCCACAGCGGCTGCCGGTAGTAGCGCAGCATGGGCACGTACGTCCCCGCCATCACCAGCCACGCGGCGGCACCGAGGACGGCCGCCGCCGTACTCCCCGTCACCGCGCCCACGACCACCGCCACCGGCGGCACGAGGTACACCAGGGCCAGGCCGACGACCGTCCCGGCGAGCACCAGGGGGTTGTGCCGCAGCTGCGCGTAAGCGCTGCGCGAGACCATCCGCCACAGGTCGCGCAGCCGCGGATACGGACGCACGCTGTCCACCCGGTCGGCCAGGCCCAGCCAGACGCGGCCGCCGCTGCCCTTGACCGCCCGGGCGAGGGCCACGTCGTCGATGACGGCGTGCCGGATGGCGTCCGGGATCCGCGCCCGCTCGGCGGCATCGGTGCGCAGCAGCACACAGCCGCCCGCCGCTGCCGCGGTTCGCCCCTTCCCGCCGATCCACCGGAACGGGTACAGCTGCGCGAAGAAGTAGACGAAGGCCGGCACCACGAGCCGCTCCCACACGCTCTCCACCCGCAGCCGGGCCATCTGCGAGACGACGTCGAAACCACCGGTGCGGGCCGCCGCCACCAGCCGGCGCAGGCTGTCCGGCGCGTGGGCGATGTCGGCGTCCGTGAGCAGCAGGTACTCGGGCTCACGCGCGCGAGCCAGGTCGATGCCGTGCCGCACCGCCCACAGTTTGCCCGTCCAGCCGGCGGGCGGCTCCCCGGGCGAGGCCACGGTGAGCGGCAGACCCTCCTGCCGCCGGGCCAGCTCGCACGCCAGCTCACCCGTGCCGTCCGTGCTGCCGTCGTCGATCAGAAAGACCTCCGCCCGCCCCGGATACGTCTGCGCGAGCAGCGACGGCAGGCTCGCGGACAGGACCGCCGCCTCGTCGCGCGCCGGGACGACCACGCACACGGAGGGCCAGGAGCCGGGCTCCACCCGGGCCGGCAGCCCGACGTCCGTACGCCAGAAGAAGCCCCGGGCGAGCAGCAGCCACAGCCAGGCGGCGAGGGACAGGGCGGATACGACGGTCACGACGGCAGTCCACGCATCGGCGCTCACGTCCGCAGTCTGCCCCACGACACCGGACCGCAGCGGCCCATCGACTATGGTGGCCGGGTGAAGATCGCGCTCATGGACTCCGGAATCGGTCTGCTGGCGGCCACCGCCGCGGTACGGCGCCTGCGACCGGACGCCGATCTCATCCTCTCCCTGGACCCCGACGGCATGCCCTGGGGCCCGCGCACCCCCGAGGACCTCACCGGGCGTGCCCTCGCCGTCGCCGAGGCCGCCGCCGCGCACCGCCCGGACGCCCTGATCGTCGGCTGCAACACCGCCACCGTGCACGCGCTGCCCGCGCTGCGCGCCCGGTTCGAGCCCGCACTGCCGGTCATCGGCACCGTCCCGGCGATCAAGCCCGCCGCGGCCGGCGGCGGCCCCGTGGCGATCTGGGCCACGCCCGCCACCACCGGCAGCCCCTACCAGCGCGGTCTCATCAAGGAGTTCGCCGGCGACGCGGCCGTCACCGAAGTGCCGTGCCCGGGGCTCGCCGACGCCGTGGAGCACGCGGACGAGGCCGCGATCACCGCGGCCGTCGCCGCCGCGGCCGCCCTGACACCGGACGCGGTGACGACCGTCGTCCTGGGCTGCACCCATTACGAACTGGTCGCCGAACGCATCCGCGCCGCCGTGCAGCGCCCCGGCGCCCCGCGCCTCGTCCTGCACGGCTCCGCCGGTGCGGTCGCCGCCCAGGCACTGCGCCGGATCGGCGCCCGGCCCGACCCCGGAGCCCCGGCCGAGGGCACCCTCACCGTGCTGCTGAGCGGACGTGAGGGCACACTGCCCGAGCCCGCGCTCGCCTACGACGAGGGCCGGCTCCTGCGAGCGGTCACGCCGGCCCGCTGACCGCCGGGCACGCCCGGTCGGCCCAGTCACCCTGCGCGACGAGGTACGCGCGCAGCGAATCGTGAGTAATCTCGTATGCATGAGGCATCGCCACGGCGAGACCACCCCCCAGCCGGACGTCTGGACCGGACGTGCCACCAACCGGGTCCAGTGGTTGCTGGCGCTCATCGGCGCCGCCTGCGTGGCGTTCGGCATCACGCTGGCCGTCGAATCGGCCTGGGAGTCCGGCGTCGCCCCGCTGGCCATGGCGGTCGTCGGCTGCATCGCGGCCGGGCTGCTGGTGCTCTTCGGCACGCTGGCGTTCGTGCACGTCGCGCTGAGAGTCGACGAGGAGTGCCTCGAGGTGCGCTGCGGCCACATCGGCGTGCCCCGTCGCCGCATCCCCCTGTCCCACGTCGCGGGCGCCGAGTTCGCCCCGCACGTCACCCCGCGCCACTGGGGCGGCTGGGGTTACCGCTGGCGGCCGGAGAAGGGCACCGCCGTCGTCGTACGCCGGGGGGAGGGCGTGGTCCTGCGACTGTGGGACGGACACACCTTCACCATCACCGTGGACGACGCGGAGGCGGCCGTCCAGGTCATCAAGGACCGGCTGCGGCCCAAGGCGCCGGGGCCGGCACGCTGAGCGCACTCGGGGGCTGAGCCGGCGAGGTCCACCGGAACCGCTGCGGCCGCCCTCCGCACCGGCCCGCCCCCACCCGCACCGACACGGACACCCCGCACCGCCCTCACCCGGAGAGCCGATCGCCCCGCGGTCGTACACCGGTCGCCGGCCGGGCCGGTGACTCGGCGGGGCGGGAAGGGCCGTGGCCGGCCCCGCGCGGAGTCCCGCACCCGCCGACACCGTGGTGGGGTTCGGCGCGTTGCCGACGGCGACGACCGCCCGAGCCCGGTGCCGGGCCCCGTCGGCGATGAGGACGACCGGTGTGCGGCGCGACGAGCGCCACAGGGACGTACGGCATCCAGTACGACGCGGCACCGGACAACCGCGGCCCCGCGGCGACCGCGGACCGCGCTGTCGGCGGCATGGTCACCCGCCGTACACTCCGGGGGGTGACAGCCACCGCAACCTCCGTCGGCGAGTCGGACCGGACACAGCCGCAGACGACACCCACTCCGCGTGTCGCCACGTGGCTCCGGCGCCTCCTCCCGGCCGCCGCCGCCGCGCTCTCCGGAGTGCTGCTCTACGTCAGCTTCCCGCCGCGCACCCTGTGGTGGCTGGCACTGCCCGCCTTCGGCGTCTTCGGCTGGGTGCTGCGCGGCCGCGGCTGGAAGGCGGGCCTCGGCCTCGGCTACCTCTTCGGCCTCGGCTTCCTGCTCCCGCTGCTGGTCTGGACCGGCGTGGAGGTCGGCCCCGGGCCCTGGCTCGCGCTGGCCGCGATCGAGGCGCTCTTCGTCGCGCTGGTCGGCGCGGGCGTCGCCGCGGTGTCGAAACTGCCGGCCTGGCCCGTGTGGTCGGCGGCGCTGTGGACCGCGGGAGAGGCCGCACGCGCGCGCGTGCCGTTCGAGGGCTTCCCCTGGGGGAAGGTCGCGTTCGGTCAGGCGGACGGCCTGTTCCTGCCGCTCGCCGCGGTCGGGGGCACACCGGTACTCGGCTTCGCGGTCGTGTTGTGCGGCTTCGGCCTCTACGAGGTCGTGCGCCTGGCCGTCCGGGCGCGCCGCACCCACGAGGTACGGCGGAGCGCGGCGGCGGTGGCCTTCCTCGGTGTGGCCGTACCCCTCGTGGCCGCCGTGGCCGCCCGGCCGCTGGTCAGCGACAAGGCGCAGGACGGCACCGCGACCGTCGCCGTGATCCAGGGCAACGTGCCCCGCGCGGGCCTCGACTTCAACGCCCAGCGGCGGGCCGTACTCGACTACCACGCGCGCGAGACACAGCGCCTGGCCGCCGACGTCAAGGCCGGCAAGGTCGACCAGCCCGACTTCGTGCTCTGGCCGGAGAACTCCTCGGACATCGACCCCTTCGCCAACGCCGACGCGCGCCTCGTGATCGACCGGGCCGCCAAGGCGATCGGCGCGCCCATCTCGGTCGGCGGCGTCGTGGAACGCGACGGCAGGCTGCTCAACGAGCAGATCCTGTGGGACCCGGACAAGGGCCCCGTGGACACCTACGACAAAAGGCAGATCCAGCCGTTCGGCGAGTACCTCCCACTGCGCTCGCTCATCGGGGCGATCAACGACGAGTGGACCTCCATGGTCAGCCAGGACTTCAGCCGGGGCACCGAACCGGGCGTGTTCACCATGGCCGGCACCAAGGTCGGGCTCGTCACCTGCTACGAGGCCGCCTTCGACTGGGCGGTGCGCTCCGAGGTCACCGACGGCGCCCAGATGATCTCCGTACCCAGCAACAACGCGACGTTCGGCCGCAGCGAGATGACCTACCAGCAGCTCGCGATGTCCCGCATCCGGGCGGTCGAGCACAGCCGCTCCGTCACCGTGCCGGTGACCAGCGGTGTCAGTGCGATCATCATGCCGGACGGGAGGGTCACCCAGAAGACCGGCATGTTCGTGGCGGACTCCCTGGTCCAGGAGGTGCCCCTGCGCTCCTCCGAGACGCCCGCCACCCGACTGGGCGTGGTGCCCGAGATCGCCCTGGTGCTGGTCGCGGCCGGCGGGCTCGGCTGGGCCGTCGGTGCCGGTGTGCGCGGGCGACGCGCCCGGGGCGTGTAGCCGTACGCCCGCCGCACGCCCCGCGACACCGCCCGGAGTGACCCGAGGGGCCCGTTAGGGTCGTACGCATGGCTACTCCCGACTTCATCCGCGACCTGCGCGCCTCGGCCGGACACCAGCTGCTGTGGCTCCCCGGAGTCACCGCCGTCGTCTTCGACGACGAGGGCCGGGTACTGCTCGGCCGGCGGTCCGACAACGGCCGCTGGTCACTGATCGGCGGTATCCCGGAACCGGGGGAGCAGCCCGCCGCCTGCGCCGTGCGCGAGGTCGAGGAGGAGACGGCCGTAAGGTGTGTCGTCGAGCGCGTGGTCCTCGTCCAGGCGCTGAACCCGGTCACGTACGACAACGGCGACGTCTGCCAGTACATGGACATCACCTTCCGCTGCCGGGCCGTCGGCGGCGAGGCCCGGGTCAACGACGACGAGTCGCTCGACGTGGGCTGGTTCGCGGTGGACGCCCTGCCGGACCTCAAGGAATTCGGGCAGGCCCGGATCAAGCAGGCGCTGTCCGACGCCCCCACATGGTTCGACCCCACTGGTTCCGTCTGAAGTATGGGGTGTGCCCACATGGGGGGCGGCGTGGACTCTGCCTAAGGTCGGGACATGACCTCGCCCAGCGTCCTCCCGGCCCTCCACGCCTCCCCGCTCGACCTCGGCGGCCGCACCGCCCTCGTCACCGGCGCCGCCGGCGGCATCGGCCGTGCCTGTGCGCGGCGGCTGGCCGCCGCGGGGGCCGAGGTCACAGCGGTCGACCGGGACGCCGCGGGGCTGGACGCCCTCGCGGAGAGCTGCGGGGACCTCGCGGGCAGCGTCGAACCCCGCGTCCTGGACCTGACCGACCTGGACGCCGCGGAACGCGCCGCCGCCGGCACCGACGTCCTCGTCAACAACGCCGGACTGCAGCTGGTGCGGCCGATCGAGGAGTTCCCGCCCGACGTCTTCCACACCGTGCTCACCGTGATGCTGGAGGCCCCCTTCCGCCTCATCCGCGGCGCCCTGCCCCACATGTACGGGCAGGGCTGGGGCCGTATCGTCAACATCTCCTCCGTCCACGGCCTGCGCGCCTCCGCCTACAAGGCCGCCTACGTCTCCGCCAAGCACGGTCTGGAGGGCCTGTCCAAGACCGCCGCCCTCGAAGGCGCCGCCCACGGCGTCACCTCCAACTGCGTCAGCCCCGCCTACGTGCGCACCCCGCTCGTCGAGAAGCAGATCACCGACCAGGCCCGGGCGCACGGCATCCCCGAGGAGCAGGTGCTGACCGACGTACTCCTGAGGGACAGCGCGGTGCGGCGGCTCATCGAACCGGAGGAGGTCGCCGAGGCAGTGGCCTACCTGTGCGGCCCGCAGGCGTCCTTCGTCACCGGCACCTCACTCGCCCTGGACGGCGGCTGGACCGCGCACTGAGCAGGACGGCAACCGCGTCCCGAGCCGGGTGGGTGCCCCGGCGGCCCGGGTTTTCCACAGGGCCGCCGGGACGACAGCGCGATGGGGAATCCTGTGAGCATGTCCCGCGATCACGTGCAGTCCGCCGAGCGTTCCGCCCACGGCGCCGGAGAAGCCGGAGAAGCCGGAGAAGCCGGAGAAGCCGGAGAAGCCGGAGAAGCCGGAGTGTCGCCCCGTGATGCGGGCGATGCCGCCGCCCCGGCGCCCGCCGCCGTCGAGACGCCCTTCCTGGACCTGCTGGCCCGGGGCGCGTCCGCCGACGCCTACGAGCAGCCGGTGCTGCTCGCCCGCGCCGAGGGAGGACCGGCCGAGCGGATCGCCGCGCTCGAACAGGCGAAGAACCTCGCCCTGCGCGTGCGCTCCGAACTGGAGGGCCGGCGCAGGCGCGAGGCCGAGCTGTCCGCACTGTTCGAGACGGCCCACGACCTCGCCGGACTCCGCGACCTGGACGCCGTCCTGCGCGCGATCGTGCAGCGGGCCCGCTCACTGCTCGGCACCGACGTCGCCTACCTCAGCCTCAACGACCCGGCCCGCGGCGACACCTGCATGCGCGTCACCGAGGGCTCGGTCGCGGCCCGCTTCCAGCAGCTGCGGCTCGGCATGGGGGAGGGACTCGGCGGACTCGTCGCCCAGACCGCCCGCCCCTACGTCACCGACGACTACTTCAAGGACGCCCGCTTCCAGCACACCCGCACCATCGACGCGGGCGTACGCGACGAGGGCCTGGTCGCCATCCTCGGCGTACCGCTGACGCTCGGCCACCACGTCATCGGCGTGCTCTTCGCCGCGGACCGGCGCGCCCGCGTCTTCGAACGCGAGCAGATCGCCCTGCTCGGCTCCTTCGCCGCCCTCGCGGCAGCCGCCATCGACACCGCGAACCTGCTCGCCGAGACCCGCTCGGCCCTCGCCGGCCTGGAGCGGGCCAACGAGATCATCCGGGACCGCAGCGGCGTCATCGAGCGTGCCTCCGACGTCCACGACCGGCTCGCCGAACTCGTCCTGCGCGGCGGCGGTGTCCACGACGTGGCCGCCGCCGTCTCCCAGGTCCTGGCCGGCACCGTCGAGTTCACCGAAGCCGCCGCCGCACCCGCGCGTGCCCTGGAGACATCCCGCGCCGAGGGCCACGCGGTGCGGCACGAGGACGACTGGATCGCCGCCGTCACCGCCGGCGACGAACTGCTCGGCGCCCTCGTCCTGCGCGGCCACCCCGGGCTCGATCCCGTGGACCAGCTCACCCTGGAACGCGCCGCGATGGTCACCTCCCTCCTCCTGCTCGCCCGGCGCTCCGCCGCCGAGGCCGAACAGCGAGTCCGCGGCGAACTGCTGGACGACCTGCTCGACGCCCGTGACCGCGACCCCCGCGTGCTGGGCGACCGCGCCCGACGGCTGCGCGCCGACCTGGACGCCACCCACGTCGTACTCGCCGCCCGCCTCGACGCCACCGCATCCGACGCCGACCAGGAGGCGGACGCGCGCCGACGCCTGTGGGCCGCAGCCTCCCACCTCGCCGCCACCCGGCACGGCCTGGCCGCCGCCCGGGACGGCGGCACCGTAATGCTGCTGCCCCTGGCCGCCGGGGACGGTGCCACGGACCTGGCCCGCCGCACCGCCCAACAGCTGAGCACGGCCGTCCACGAGGCGGTCACCGTCGGCGCCTCCGCCCCGGTGGAGGACCTCGCCGCGCACCCGGACTCCGTGGCCGCCGCATACGGCGAAGCCCGGCGCTGCCTCGACGCCCTGCGCCTGCTGGGCCGCTCCGGGGACGGTGCCGCCGCCGAGGACTTCGGGTTCCTGGGCCTGCTGCTGGCCGGGGACCAGGACGTCTCCGGTTTCGTCGAGCGCACCATCGGCCAGGTCGCGGCCTATGACGAGCGGCGCGGCACCGAACTCCTGCGGACCCTCGACGCGTACTTCGCCTGCGGCATGAGTCCCGCCCGCACCAAGGACAGCCTGCACGTCCACGTGAACACGGTCGCCCAGCGCCTGGAGCGCGTCGGCCGCCTCCTCGGCGACGACTGGCAGAGCCCGGACCGCGCACTGGAGATACAACTGGCCCTCAGACTCCACCGGCTGTCGGTCCCCGCGCGGCACTGACCCCCGCACGCGAGGGCGTACGAGGGCCGGCGGGCGGGACGGGTCAGCGGGTGCGCGCCTCCGGCGTCCGGGAGACACCTTCCTCCGCCTCCTTCATGTCCCCGTCCCCGGGGGAGGACATGACCTCGGTGAGGTCCCGGTGGCGGGTCTCCTTCGCCACACCCACGGCGATCAGCGTCAGCACGGCCGCGGCGATGACGTAGAGGGAGACCGGGGTGGAACTGTCGTACTCGGACAGCAGCGCGGTGGCGATCAGCGGCGCGGGGGCACCGGCCGCGACGGAGGCGAACTGGGCGCCGATCGAGGCACCCGAGTAGCGCATCCGCGTCGCGAACATCTCGGAGAAGAAGGCCGCCTGGGGCGCGTACATCGCGCCGTGCAGCACCAGGCCCACGGTCACCGCGAGGAGCAGACCGCCGAAGTGGCCGGAGTCGATCAGCGCGAAGAAGGGGAACATCCACAGCCCGACACCGGCCGCGCCCAGCAGGTACACGGGACGTCGGCCGATCCGGTCCGACAGCGCGCCCCAGGCCGGGATGACCGCGAAGTGCACGGCCGAGGCGATCAGCACCGCGTTGAGCGCCGTCTGTTCGGAGAGGCCGACCGAGGTGGTGGCGTAGACGAGGATGAAGGCGGTGACGACGTAGTAGCTGATGTTCTCCGCCATCCGCGCGCCCATCGCGATCAGTACGTCGCGCCAGTGGTGCCGCAGCACGGAGACCAGCGGAAGCTCCTCGGCGGCCGCCTTGCGGGTCTCGGCCCCGCGGGTTTCCGCCCTGCGCGTCTCGGCCTGTGCCAACGCCTGCTTGAAGACCGGCGATTCGTCGACGGACAGACGAATCCACAAACCGACCATGACCAGCACGCCGGAGAGCAGGAACGGTATCCGCCAGCCCCAGCTGTCGAACGCGGAGTCCGACAGCACGGCCGTCAGCAGCGACAGCACACCGGTCGCCAGCAACTGCCCCGCCGGCGCACCGGTCTGCGGCCACGACGCCCAGAACCCACGCCGGCGCACGTCCCCGTGCTCCGACACCAGCAGCACGGCGCCGCCCCACTCACCGCCGAGCGCGAAGCCCTGGACGAGCCGCAGCACGGTCAGCAGCACGGGAGCGGCCGTGCCGATGGTGGCGTGCGTGGGCAGCAGCCCGATCGCGCAGGTCGCCCCGCCCATCATCAACAGGCTGAGCACCAGCAGCCTCTTGCGCCCGAGCCGGTCACCGTAGTGGCCGAAGACGAGCGCCCCCAGTGGACGCGCGGCGAACCCGACGGCGTACGTCAGGAACGACAGCAGCGTGCCGACCAGCGGGTCGGAGTCCGGGAAGAACAGCTGGTTGAAGACGAGCGCGGCGGCGGAGCCGTAGAGGAAGAAGTCGTACCACTCGATGGTGGTGCCGATGAGGGACGCGGCGACGATGCGCTTGAGGTTGTTCGGAGCTGGTGGAGCGGCTGCGGGCGACGACATCGGCACCACTTCCTGGGGATCTGCGGGGACGGTTGCGTGTCGCCACACGGTAGGAAGGCGCAGGTCAGAGGCGTATGTGGTGGGACACCATAGTTCGGAGGCGAGCTATGCGCGCGGTCCCCATGCGTCCTCGCCAAGGGGTGCTTTGGCGGCCTGGAAGGGGGCGGATCGGGCGGTGTCTGCGATGCGTAGATTGGCATGATTTGTCGATGGCGTGCTGACTCCCGTGCTGGTTCGGTGCTGACTGAAAGCGCACGTCATCACCCGTCTTCACCCCTCCCGTGCTGACTTGGTGCTGACTACGTAGCGTTGAAGTCCGCCATCCGGGGCCCATCGGACAGCCGCTGTAGCTTGGTCCGACGTGGAGCTGCCTGAGAGCGGTACCTGTCAGGCACGCACGTCAGCGCGGTTGCAACGCTGTCACGACACCCCTGCCGCGCCTTGCCGGACCGGCGACAGATCTGGCGCCGAGTGAGCAACCGTGGCGGCGGCGCCCGCACCGTCCCGCTGGCCAGCACAGCCGTCGGCGCCGAGGTCTTCCGCACCCTCGTCGAGACGGGTGTCACCGTACGGGGCGACGCCGAGCACGACAGGGCCGCCGCGACTCACGGGGACCAGCCGGATCGACAGCAATCTACCGCGCGCTACCGGCTCATGGCCCGGTGGGGACGGCCAGTGGACCTTTGCGCCTGCGCCGGCCTCTCGCTTGAGGGGCTGTGACAGTGCCAGGGCGTCGCCGTCTGCGGTCCGTCGGTCAAACGGCTTCCGGGTAGAGCAGGCAGTCGTCGGGGCGGATGAGCAGGTTGATCTCGCCGTCCGTGTGGCGGACGGGGCTCTCTGCGTGGACGCGCAAGTCACCGACGCTGAGCTCGTACTCGAACCGGGCTCCGGTGTAGGAGCACTGTTCGATCCTCGCCCGGAGCACGTTGACGGTGCCGTCGTGCGGGGCGTCCGCGCGGTCGGTGAGGGTGATGCGCTCCGAGCGCAGGCCCACGGTCGCGGGTGCTCCCGTGGTACCGGTGCCGGCCACCTTCAGGCGTTGGCCGGTTTTGCCCAGTGCGACGTGTACGGTTCCGCCCTCGGTGGAGTCGACGCGGCCCTCCAGGAGGTTGCAGCGGCCGATGAAGCCGGCGACCTCGGGGGTGGCGGGGGTCTCGTATATCTCGGTGGGGGTGCCGACCTGCTGGAGGCGGCCGTGCATGAACACGGCGATGCGGTCGGACAGGGACATGGCCTCGACCTGGTCGTGGGTGACGTAGACGGTGGTGATGCCGACCTCGCGCTGGAGGTCCTTGAGCCAGACGCGGGCTTGGTCGCGCATCTTGGCGTCGAGGTTGGACAGTGGTTCGTCCAGGAGCAGGACGCCGGGGGAGTAGACGATGCCGCGGGCGAGGGCGACGCGCTGCTGTTGCCCGCCGGACAGCTGGTGGGGGTAGCGGTCGCGCAGGTGGGCCATGTCGACCTTGGTGAGCGCGTCGTCGATGAGGCGCCGCTGCTCGTCCTTGGGGATTTTGCGGAGCTTGAGCGGCAGGGCGAGGTTGTCGGCGATGGTCATGTGCGGCCAGAGCGCGTACGACTGGAAGACCAGGCCGAGGTTGCGGCCTTCCGGTGGCACCGTGTGGCGCGGGACGCCGTCGAAGAAGACCTGGTCGCCGACGCGGATGGTGCCCGAGTCGGGGGTCTCCAGGCCCGCGACGCACGACAGCGTGGTGGACTTGCCGCACCCCGACGGGCCGAGCAGGGTGAAGAACTCCCCGTCGGCGACGGTGAAGTTGACGTCCTCCAGGACGGCGGTGCCGTGGAAGGACTTCTTGATGTTCTCGACGGCCAGCTCAGGCATGTTTCTTCCCCTTCAGGAGGAGACCGGCGAGGCCGGCGACGACGGCGGTGACGGCGATCTGGAGGGTCGCGAGGGCGGCGACCGAGCCGGTCTCGCCCTGGGTCCACAGGTCGATGGCGGTGGTGCCGATGACCTGCGACTCGGCCCCCGCGAGGAACATGGCGGGGGCGTACTCGCGGATCATCTGGGTCCAGATGAGCAGGAACGAGGCGAGCATCGCGGGCACCAGCAGGCGGATCAGGATCCGGGAGACCGTGCGCCACCAGTCGGCGCCGGCGACGCGCGCGGCGTTGTCGAGTTCGGCGCCGAGTTGCATGGTCGCCGGGGAGATCGCGCTGTATGCGGACGGGAGGGCCCGGATGCCGAAGGCGATGATCAGCGCGAAGAGCGTGCCGCGCACCGCGTCGCCGCCGGGTATCCAGGTGAAGGCCCAGAACAGGCCGATGCCGACGATCAGGCCCGGGACCGCGTGCGGTGACTGGGCGGTCGTCTCCAGGAGACGGGCGAAGCGGAAGTCGGAGCGGCGGGCCACGAGAACCACCACCGTGCCGAACAGGGTCACGGCGACCGCGCCCACGAAGGCCACGGTGATGCTGTTGACGATCGACTCGGTGTAGGGCGCGTAGTCGAAGATCAGACGGAAGTTGTCCAGGGTGAGCAGGTCGAACGGGTTGACCAGCGGGGTGAGCAGCGAGGTGAACGCGCGCAGGATCAGCGCCAGCATCGGCAGCAGCGCGCCGAACACGACGTACAGACCGACGAAGGCGAAGCCCAGCCACTTCCAGGCGCCGATGTCGAGCAGGTCGGAGCGGGTCGCCTTGCCGCGCACCGACACGAACCGCTGGGCGTGCCCCAGCAGCCGCGTCTGGAACACGACCAGGGCGATCGTGCTGAGCAGCATGAAGGTGGACGCCGCGCCCAGCAGCCCGTAGTCCGGGTTGATCGAGTCGATGCCCTGCTCGTAGAGGAAGTTGGAGAAGAGGGTGATGCCGGCGGGCTCGCCCAGGATGAGCGGAACGGAGAGGGTCTCGATCGACGTTCCGAAGATCAGCAGGCCCGCGTAGAGCATCGGCGGGCGCAGCATCGGCACCACGACCGAGCGCAGGATGCGCAGGGGCCCCGCGCCGACGCTGCGGGCCGCGTTCTCCAGAGAGGTGTCGGACGCGGCCAGGGCGTTGGCGCAGAACAGGTACGCGATGGGGACCTGCGCGACGGCTTCGACGAAGGCCATGCCGGTCAGCGAGTACAGGTTCCAGGGGACCCAGCCGAAGCCCTCGCGCACCGCGCTGGTCAGAAAGCCGGCCGGCCCGTAGACGACGATCCAGCCGAAGGCCAGGACGAGCGGCGAGATGTAGATGGGCCAGCGCAGGATCTGGCCGAACAGGCGGGCGGCGGGGAAGCGGGTGCGTTCCAGGAGGATCGCCATCGGCACCGCGATGGCGAGCGCGAACACCGTGGTCAGGACGGCGAAGAGCAGGGTGTCCAGGATGATCGAACCGAAGCCCGCCTCACTGAACAGCTTCGTGTAGTTCGAGAGGGTGAAGGCGCCGCCTGCGGCATACAGGGGCTGGTTGCGGACCGACTGGTAGAGGATCGGTACGACGGGGGCGAGGACGAGCACGGCGGTGACGAGGAACGTCAGCCAGTGGATGGTGACTTCACGTCCGGCGCCGAAGAGGCGCCGGTACTGGGGAGTGCCCAGCTCACCTGCGCGTGGGGCGGGGGGCGGGGCGGGTGGCGCCGGGGGTGTCTGGATGGCCATGGCGACTCCGTACGAACGGGGTGGGGGCAGGGGCATCGGGCGGGCGGGGCGGCTCAGCCGCCTGCCTTCCGCCAGCGCGCGACGTACGCCTCCTGCACGCGCTCCGGCACCCGCACGGGCCGGTAGAGGTGGACGCGCTCGGCGCCGAGCTTGCGCCGCATGTCCTGGAGGCTGTCCATGGCGTCCTGGCGCACGTCCGGCCGGTACGGCACCAGGCCGCCCTCGGCGACCGCCGCCTGCCCTTCGGCGGAGATCAGGAAGTCCAGGAAGAGGCGGGCCGCGTTGGGGTGAGGGGCGGTCTTCACGATGGACAGCGCGCGCGGCATGACGACGGTGCCCTCCGCGTAGTAGCTCCAGCCCATCAGATCGCCGCTGTTCTCGGCGGCCGGGATGGCGACGCCGCCGCTGAGATTGATGGAGAAGTCGTACTCGCCGGAGACGACCTTCTCCACGAGCGTGCCGGAGGAATGGTCGGCGTGGGCGAACGGCAGCAGCCGCCGAAACGTGTCCCAGCCGCCCGCGACCTTCGAGGTGTAGCCCTGGTTGCTGGCGTAACCGTAGGCGTTGGTCGGGTCGTAGACGCCGATCTTGCCGCGGAAGCGGGAGGGCCGCGCCTCGACGATCGCCGCCAGCGACCGCAGGCCGTCGGGGAACTGGTCCCGGGAGAGGGTCTTGCGGTTGTAGATGAGGGCGACCGGGTCCGTGGACATGGTCCATACGCCGGGCAGCAACTCGGCCCAGTCCGGCAGATGGTCCTTCTCCGGCGAGCGGTAGTCGGCGGCGGCGTTCCGGGTCGCGTAGTCGCCCCACAGCGGTCCCGCGTTGTTGGCCAGCACGTCGGCGGGGGAGGTGCCGGCGGCGGACTCGCTGTAGTACCGCTCGTAGACGGCGGAGCCCCCGAGGTTGGTGGCGCGGATGTCCGACAGCCAGGGATAGCGCCGGGCGAACGCGTCGAAGACCGGCTGCCAGTTGGTCTGCGAGGTGTTCGAGTAGATCAGCAGTTTCCGCTCCCGCCGGGACGCTTCGACGATCCTGTCGTAGGAGTCGGGGTAGTACGCGGGGGTTCGCGGGGCGGCGGCATTCGCCTCATCGGCCGTACAGGCGGAGAGCGCGCCGCCCAGGGCGGCGAGACTGCCGACCGCCGCCGCGCCCCGCAGGAGGCGGCGGCGGGTGGGTCGGGATGCCGGGCCCGAAGTGGGCACCAAGGGAATCGTGGACATGGCGGCTCTTCTCGTAGGGGACGCGACGGCACTGTCAGCTGCTTCGAGAGACCGGCGGGGCCGGGTGGACGCCGGTGGGCGTGGGCGTGGGGGAGGGCGAGAGCGGTGCCGTCCGGCTATGCAGCGGCGACGGCGCGGCGCACCACATACGGCAGGATGCCGCCGTGCCGGAGGTAGGCCAGCTCCTGGCGCGATTGGAGGCGCAGACGCAAGGCGACCGTGGTGCCGGAGGCGTCGGGCCGGTTGACGGACAGGGTTATGGGATTCGTGCCGACGCGCAGATCGGCAAGTCCATCGAAGGTGAGGTCCTCCTCTCCGGTGAAGGCGTGGGCCGACGCACTGTCGCCGTCCTCGAACTCCATCGGCAGCACACCCATGCCGATCAGGTTGTTGCGGTGGATGCGCTCGTACGACTCGGCGATCACCACGCGCACTCCCAACAGCGCCTGCGCCTTGGCGGCCCAGTCACGGCTGGACCCGGCACCGTAGTTGCGGCCCGCGACAACGACCAGGTCATGGCCCGCGGCGCGGTAGGTCGCCGCCGCCTCGTGGACGGGCAGGACGGCCGAGCGGTCCGCGGTGTACGCGTGGCCACCCGTGAGGTTGCCCACCGACCGGAGCAGTTGGTTCTGGACGGCGGCGTTGCTGAACGCCCCGCGCAGCATGACCTCGTGGTTGCTGCGACGGGTCGAGTACTGGTTGAGGTCCCGCCGGGCGACACCGCGGTCGGCCAGCCAGCGCCCGGCGGAGCTGCGCGCCGGAATCGCGCCGGCCGGTGAGATGTGGTCCGTGGTGACGTCGTCGCCCAGCACCATCAGCACCCTGGCCCGCTCGACACGAAGCCGGTCGGGCGGTGTGGCGGGCAGGTCTGTCAGGTGCGGGGGCCGACGGATGTAGGTGGAGGCCGGGCTCCAGGAGAAGCGGACGCCGCCGGGCGCCTCGATCTCCCGCCACGCCCCGGTGCCCTCGCGCAGCCGTGTGGCGTTGGTCCGGAACATCTCGGGCCGTACGGAGGTGGCGACGCGCGCGGTGACCTCCTCGTCGGCGGGCCACAAGTCCTGCAGGAACACGGGCGTGCCGTCGGCGCCGGTGCCGAGCGGGTCGCGCTCGAAGTCGTGCAGGATCGAGCCGGCCAGTGCGTACGCCACGACCAGCGGCGGCGAGGCAAGGTAGGACTGGGCGATGCGCGGGTTGACGCGGCCGGCGAAGTTGCGGTTGCCGGACAGGACGGCCACCGGGTCGACGCGGGCGTCGGCGGCGAGTCGCTCCAGCCCGGGGTGGAGCGGGCCCGAATTGCCGATGCACGTCATGCAGCCGAAGCCCACGATGTGGAAGCCGGTCTCCGCCAGCGGGGTCAGAAGCCCGGCCTCGCGCAGGTAGTCCTCGACGACCCGTGAGCCGGGGGACAGGGACGTCTTGACCCACGGTTTCGCTGAGAGCCCGGCCCGCCGTGCCCGCTCGGCGAGGAGCGCCGCCTGCACGATCAGCGTCGGATTGGCGGTGTTGGTGCAGCTGGTGATGGCCGCGATGGCGACCGGACCCTCGGGGAGCCGCTCTCCGAACTCCGCCGTGGCCGTGGGCCGACCGGCGGTGGTGGACCGGAAGGACGCGGGCACCCCGGACAGCGGAAGCCGCTGATGGGGCAGATCGGGGCCGGCCAGGCTCGGCTCCACCGTCGCCAGATCGAGGTCGATGACGTCGTCGTAGCGCGGCTCGGGCAGGCCCTCGGTGCGCTTGAGGCCTTGCGTGGTCAGGTACGCGTCGACCAGCCGCACGTGCGCCTCGTCGCGGCCGGTCAGCCGCAGGTAGGCGGCGGTCTCGTCGTCGTAGGGGAAGTAGACGCAGGTCGCCCCGTACTCGGGTGCCATGTTGGCGACAGCGGCCCGCTCCGCCCACTTGAGCGTGGCCGCACCGGGACCGCAGAACTCCACGAACCGGTCCACCACGCCCTTGGCGCGCAGCAACTCGGTCAGGGTGAGCGCCAGATCGGTGGCGCCGACACCGGACCGCAGCCGTCCCGTCAGCCGCACGCCCACCACCCGCGGGTAGGGAATGGTGACCGGCTCGCCCAACATGGCGGCCTGCCCCTCCAAGCCCCCCACGCCCCAGCCGACGACGCCCAGAGCATTGATCATCGGAGTGTGGCTGTCGGTGGCGACCAGCACGTCCGGGTGCAGCCACGGCAGGCCGCCCTCGGAGGCCTCCTCGCGCCAGACCACGCGGGCCAGCACCTCCATGTTGACCTGGTGGATGATGCCGGTGCCCGGCGGTACGACCTGGAAGCCGCGCAGGCTGTGCTCGGCCCACTTCACGAACTGGTAGCGCTCGCCGTTGCGGCGGAAGTCGATCGCCAGATTGCGCTCGACGGCGTCGGGGCGCCCGTACTCCTCGACGATGACCGAGTGGTCCACGGTCAGGTCCACCGGGACGGCCGGCTGGAGCCGTTCCGGGTCGCCGCCGAGTTCGGCGACGCTGTCGCGCAGGGCGGCGAAGTCGGCGAGAGCGGGCAGACACGTGGTGTCGTGCAGCATGATCCGGTTCGGGTATACCGGCAGTTCGCAGTCGCCGCGGCCTGAGCGGGCGCGGGCGAGTACGTCGTCGAGGGCGGCGGGGGAGCGGCGGGCGACGTTCTCCAGCAGCACCCGGACCGCGTACGGCACCTCGGCGAGCCGCTCGGCAGGCAGCAGCCCGTCCAGTGGCTGGTACCGGTACGAGTGGCCGTCGACGGTCAGCACGGCGGTGGCGGTGGCGGTGGGGTCTGTACTCATGGTCCCTGCTGTCGTTCAGGAGGAGCCGACGGGCGCATGGCTCCGGGCGCGGCCCATATTGTCTTAAGCCGCTTACTGATACAACAGTTGGAACGCGGAAACTTCACGGACGGCAGTGGCGGGGTCCGGAGCGCGAGGTGGTCAGCCCTGCGTCTTGATGATGCGGACCTTGTCCAGGTGGCGGCGCAGGAAGGCGGCCGCCTCCTCCAGTTTCCCGTCCTCGACGAGGTCGAGCAGGTGCAGGTGTTCGCGGGCCTGGCCGGCCAGGCGGGAGCGGTCGACCTGGTGGCGGTACTCGATGAGGCGGCGCAGCCGGTGCTGCCGTCGGGCGGCGTCCAGGAGGAACTGATTGCCCGAAAAGCTCACGAGCATCTCGTGGAACGAGGCGTTGACGCGGAACAACTCGGCCCGCGGGAGCAGCAGGATGTCTCCGCGCAACAGGGACTCCTGCTGCTTGCGGTGCAGGGCCGCGGCCTCCGGATCGACCGTGAAGCCGGGCTCCAACAGGGCGTTCGGCTCGATGACCATGCGGAATCGATAGCTCTGGTCGTGTGCCTCGACCGTCGAGAGCACCTGCTGGAACTCCCAGCCGCGTCCGCCGGTCTTGCGGCGCACCAGGTCCTCGGACTCCATGCGCGCCAGCACCCGGTCGGCCTGGCGCGGCGTCAGGCCGTAACCGCGGCCGATGTCGGCCGCGGTGAACGGGCCGGTGAAACGGCCCCCGATGTAGTCGTCGGCGACCCGGAAGTACGCCTCCTCCTCCAGGTCGGTGGCTCCCGCCAGGTCTGTGCCGGTCAGGGTGGCGGCAGCGCGGTTCAGGAAGTAGCCGCGGTTCGGTTCACGCCTGAGGATCCCTACCTCGGCGAGGAAGGCCATCGCCTTGCGCGCAGGCGTGCGGGACACATCCAGCTCGTCCGCCGCCCACTGCTCGGTGACGTGCGCACCCTCTTCCAGGCCGCTGCGGCGCAGGAGATCCACCAGGCGGGTAGCGGTGGAGGTGGTCAGGTTCGGCCGCGACATCAGGCTGCGCTCTTCGGACGGGGACGTGGGACGCCCCATCCTATGAGTTGGGCCCCGGCGTGCGCGGTTGGGGAGGGCTCATCCATAACTAGTATTGTATCTATTGGCTCATTGATGCAAAGTTTCCTGTGGGGTGTCGATCCGGCCCTCCGGCCCCAGCACGCTCAATGAGAGGCAGCGCTTCCGACGATGCACACGACTCCCGTCCGCACCGCCGACCTCGCCGACCAGTACGGCGACGAGCTCCGTGTCTGTTCCACGCAGTTCACCGGTTACGGGGCCGTACGCTCCTTTGCCGGCCCGGTGCGGACCGTTTCCTGCCGCGAGGACAACGCCCTGCTGCACGAGCTGCTGCACACACCCGGGGACGGGGCAGTCGTGGTCGTCGACGGCGGAGGATCCCTCGTCACCACGCTCTTCGGCGACCGGATGGCCACCAGGGCCCGCGACAACGGATGGGCGGGTGTCGTCGTGCACGGTGCTGTCCGCGACAGCGCCTCACTTTGCGCGATGCAGTTCGGCGTGCAGGCGCTGGGGACCAGTCCGCGCAGAGCAGGCAAGGCTGGTCGCGGAGCGGTGGACGTCCCCGTCAGCTTCGGTGGCGTCTCGTTCGCCGTAGGCGACATCCTGCATGCGGACGAGGACGGAGTGGTCCTGCTCCCGGTCGATCACGTCTCCTGAAGGGCTGGTTTGTCGGCGGGCGGACGGGTGCAAACCACGCTGCTCGCCCGGCGCGGGCCTGTGCACCAGCGGTCCGACCGGCAGCGAGCGGAGGTGCCCGTCAAGGGGAAGGCGCGGCGACCGGGCGGCCTCACTCGCGGGGCGGGTCGGCCGCTGGGCGACGGGCGGCCCGGCCGCCGCCCAGCGGCCGTCCCGGCTGCGGGCTCGGCGCCCCCGGCAGCTCCGGGCGCCACCGCTTCGCCGGCGCTCGAAGAGGCGTGGTGGGGAGTGGTCTCCGCCGCGAGCTCGGTGCCGGGAGCAAGGACTGTGCGCTGCCGCAGCTTGACGCGCAGTAGGCGCGCGATGGCCATCGACCCGCCGCCGTGCAGCAGAAGGCTGCCTAGCACGACGAGCACCGAACACGATCGAGGTGGTGCCGCGTGGCCCGAGCGCACCGACCGTCAGTCCCCTTCGGGGGATGGGTCGTTGTCGTCAGACACCCGCAGACAGTCACCCATGGGCCGGTCCCTGCCTTGCGGGCGCGGTTTACCTCTACGGACTGACCGTCTTGCGCAGTGTGCGCAGGCACAGCGTCAGTGCCTCGTGCTTGGTGCCGCCCACTCTGGTGCGCTGCCAGGCCGCGTAGAGCAGCGACCACAGGATCTGGATGATCCAGTCCTGGTCGAGGCCGGTGTCGAAGGCCCCTTCTGCATGGCCGCGGTCGATGAGGCGGGCAAGCTCGCGGGACGTTTCTGTCTCATCCTCCCAGCCCTCCCACTGCCAGGTCGCGGCCAGCGATTCTTCGAACATCAGCGTGAGGGCCTCGCCCAGCTCGAAGAACTCCTGGCATACCCGCTCCAGCGCGGCCGCCGCCGGGCCGTCCTCGGTATGGGCCCGGTCGGTGGCGGCCGCGACCTTCTCCAGTACGTCGGTGCCGAGCGCCTGCATCAGGTCGGAACGCTCCGGGAAGTAGCGGTGCACTGTGGTGCGCCCGACCTCGGCGGCGGCGGCCACATCACCCAGCGACGCTTTGGGGTTCTTGGCCAGCACGGTGGCGGCGGCTTCGAGGATGGCGCGCCGGGTGCGGTTACTTGTTCCCGTTCCCATGCAGTACACCGTAGCGCGGTTCCGTTATGAGACATATTTGACCCTGGTGGAGCATCAATGTTCCACTAATGAACATGGTTGCTCGGGAGAGTCTGCGAATCCTCTGGTCCTTCGTCCGCCCGCACCGGCGGACCCTCGGCCTCGGCCTGCTGCTGGCACTGGCCGCGTCGGCGCTGGGCCTGGCGACGCCGATGGTCACCAAGCAAGTCCTGGACGCACTCGGGGACGACGGCTCACTGCGCGGCCCAGTGCTCACGCTGCTGGCGCTCCTGCTGGTCGGTGCGATGCTGCACTGCGTCGAATGGATCCTGCTCGGCACCCTCGGCGAGAAGGTGGTGCTCCAGGCACGGAAGTCGATGGTGCAGCGGTTCTTCCGCGCCACCGTGCCCGGCATCACCAAGCGTCCGCCCGGCGAACTGGTCTCCCGGGCGGTGTCGGACACCGTGCTCCTGCGCGAGACCGCCTCCACCAGCGTGGTCGGGCTCATCAACGGCGTGGTGATGCTCGTGGGCACGCTCGTCCTGATGGCCGTGCTCGACCTGGTGCTGCTCGGCACCACGGTCGCGGCTGTTGCCGTGGTCATCGTGCTGTTCGCGGTACTGATGCCCAGGATCGCCAAGACACAGGAACGGGCCCAGGAATACGTCGGTCGGATCGGCGGCACTCTGGAGGGCACACTGCGGGCGATCCGCACGGTCAAGGCGAACGGCGCCGAGGAGCGGCAGGCCGAGCGGATCATGAAGGACGCCCGGGAGTCGGCCCGCCACGGAATCACGGCCGTCCGTCTCGAGGCCGCCGCATGGACGATCGCCTGGACCGGTATCCAGCTCGCGATCATCCTCATCCTGGCCATCGGCGCATGGCGGGTCGGCGAGGGCCATATGGACGTCTCCAGCCTGATCGCCTTCCTGCTGTACGCCTTCGGACTGATGGACCCGATCACCGAGCTGTCCCAGAACCTCACCTCTCTGCAGTCCGGCATCGCCGCCGCCGAGCGGATCCGCGCGGTGGACGCCATCGAGGTGGAGACGAACGAGCGGCATGCAACGGCACCCGCGCGCGCCACAGCCGGCCCGGTACTGGAGATGCGGAGCGTCACTGCTACGTACGGCCCCGACCGCAAGCCCGCTTTGTCGGAGCTGAACCTGTCCGTACCACGGCGCGGACACACCGCAGTCGTCGGCCCGTCCGGCGCGGGCAAGACCACCATCTTCTCGCTGCTCCTGCGCTTCCTGGAACCGCAGGGAGGAAAGATACTGCTGGACGGCGCCCCGTACGAGCAGCACGGCCATGCCGCGATCCGGTCCCGGCTCGCCTACGTCGAACAGGACACCCCCGTGGTGCCCGGCACCATCCGCGACAACCTGCTCATCTCTCGCCCGGAAGCGACCGACGACGAGCTGCACCGAGTGATCAAAGAAGTACGCCTGACGGAGAAGATCGCGACACTGGACGATGGCCTCGACACCGAACTGTCGTCGGCGACGATCTCCGGCGGCGAACGGCAGCGGATCGCGCTCGCCCGCGCGCTGCTGCGCCGGCCCGACGTGCTCCTCCTCGACGAGGCCACGGCCCAGCTCGACGCCCTGACCGAATCCGCGGTGCACGGTTGCATCCGCGGCCGGTCCCGGGAAGGCGCAGTGGTGACAATCGCGCACCGCCTGTCCACGGTCATCGACGCGGACACCATCGTCGTGATGGAGGACGGGCGGATACGAGCCCAGGGCACCCACGAGAAACTGCTCGCGAGCGACGCCCTCTACCGTGACCTGGTGGAGGCGCTGCGGATCGCCGACGGGACGCCGGCGGCATAGCAGTACCCATTCGGACACGGACATGCGCAGGCCCAAGCCTCGCCCAGCACAGCAGGGACAGCACCAGGACCGGCTCGCTGCGGCCGCGACGGTGCCGTGGAAGTCGTAGGCCCGTGTGTCGTAGCGGGTGACCCCACGGGACGGTCCGCTCGACCTCGTTGGGCGCTGATTACGGACGCAGTCGAAGCCTCGGGCGGGCCGGCCTATCCGGCGAGCGCGAGGTTGTGCGGGCGAGCTATGGGAAGCACGGCGTGATGACACCGTCTCCCTTCAAGTGGCGGTCGCGGAGGATCTTCCAGCCCTTCCCCACGGGTGACGACCAGCCCTGTATCGGCGTCGAGGCCGACCTGGTGGTTGGTGGATAGTTTTTCGACCGCTCGGCCACCGTGTGGCACACGTGGGCACCAACGTGCCGTCCACGATGAGCACGGTGCCCTCGCGGAACCGTCGGCGTGTCCGCAGCGCGAGCAGCGCCCGAGGCGGGTGATGATGCGGTCGGCCACAGACTTCGAGATTCCGGAACAGCGGCGCGGGCCGGCGCAGCGTCAAGTTGGGTTCGCCAATAAGCCGCCACCAGCAGGACACGGTCCTCCAGCGGCAGACTCCACGGCCGGGACGGACCGCTGAACCCGTATGCGCAAGCCCGTGAAGCCGTTGCGAGTGTGGCTCAACCCGGGTCACGGCCCGGCGCTGGACGCACTTCCCTTCGGCCTGGTGCGGGCGACAACGTGGGAGGAAGAAGCCAACACCTTCATCGCGCCAGTCCTGGGACTGCCCGAACTGCCCTTCATCCCCTGGCCCTCGCTGCGGCCCGGACCCAGAGGCGGTGTCTTCTGGAAGACGCCCGAGTTCGTCCCCTGGGCGAAGGGCCGTGCGTTCGCCTGGGCCGACGACGGGATCACAGAGGCGGACCGTAGCCGGGTGAAGGAACACCACGACGGCCCCGCCCTCATTGCTTGATTTTCCACGGTACAACTATGCCGAACTTCCAGAGGTACATTCCTGCCAGCGCTGTGATGATCACGAGCCCCGCCGTGGTGAGAATGATATTGCGCCGCCGTACCTTAGGGTCGAGTGCGCGCTGGGCGGCTTCGGTGACCTTACGCCGGGTCCAGCGTAGGACGATCTGTGCCCAGGCGAATTCGGTCGCCCAGATGGCCATGCCACCGAAGATCACCAGCCAGCCCGGGCCGGGCAGCACCAGCATCGCGACGCCAGCCCCGATTACGGCGAGACCAACGACGAAGATTCCGACCTGCCAGCCCAGGCGGAGGAACCTTGACTTCCGGATGAACTCGGGGGCCCGCGAGCCCAGTTTCCGCTCCGTCGCCCGCTCGTCCCCCGCAGCGGAATCAGCGGTCACCGTCACGGCGACCTTATTCTGCTTATCATTCTCCGCGTTCATAAAGCCCAACCTATCGGAACCGAGACCTTGACCGGAATGGAGGTATGACCCAAAGGGACACACGTGAAAACGAACGGATTGAAGCACCGCAAGGTGCATGCGGTGGTGGACATTCATGATCGACCACATTAGCCGGAGGTCGACCCGAGAATTCATCCCAAGACCGGAAAGGCCCACAGCGGGCCCAGTGAGAGGCCGCTACTGCCAGGCGGGCTTTCTCGGCCATTCCTGACGTGAAATCGGTCGACCTGGCGCAGCAACAGATTGGCCAACTGGACGACCTTAACCGTTTCGATCGGTTTCTCGAAGCCAACGGTGCGATGACTGGCGGGGTTCGTGGAACGGCTCTTGGCTCCGGCGAACAAGGCGAAGTCTGACTTCTGTTCGTGACATCAGCGCGACGTCGACGAGGGAGCTTATCGAGCCCGGAGGCGTCGCGGCCGGCGACCTCGGTCGCCTTCATGGCGGCGAAGTCCGCGGTCTCGTGGTGGGGGCCGTCAGACGGCGGCGACGTCGATGGACATCTCCTTGAACGCCTTGTCCATCATGGCCGTCATGACCTTCTTGCCGACGCGGTTGGTCAGTACCTTCTGCATGGCGGTGCGTACGATTTTGTCCTTGCGGGTCTGGGGGACGAATGTCGGCAGGCCTTCGGTGCGGGCGGACTTCTGTTGGAGTGCCATGAAGGGGCGCAGTTTCTGGTCCCATTCGCGCAGGGCGCGGGGAGTGTTGCCGGGGTTGCGCTGGATCAGGGTGCCCAGCAGGTCGGCGCCGGCCATCGCGGTGGAGGCTCCCATGCCGGAGTAGAGGGTCAGGCACCAGGCGGCGTCGCCGAGCAGGACGATCCGGTCGGTGTGCCAGGTGTCCATTTCGATCTGGTGGGCGGAGTCGAAGATGTAGTCCTCTGCCTGCTCGAACTGCCGGAGCAGGTGGCCGAGTACGGGACCGACGGGCTCGGGTCCGAAGGCGGCGCGCAGAGACTCGATGGGCGGGCGGCGGAACTGGGCGTCCTCGTCGTCGGTGCGGTAGTTGAACAGCAGTCCGGGCTGGTGGTCGGTGAAGGGGAAGGTCCACACGGAGCGCCCGGGTTCGGCGAGGACGATGCCGTCCTGGGGCCGGTAGCCGGGGACGGGTTCCTTCATGGTGGTGGCTGCGACGATGTGGTGCAGCGGGCGCATGAACCGGCTGTCGGGGCCGAACGCGAGGCGGCGGACGGTGGAGCGCAGGCCGTCGGCGCCGATGACGAGGTCGAAGCGCTCGGTGGTGTCCGCGGCGTCTTCGCCGGTGGTGGTGCGGAGGGTGACGTCGACGCCTGCGGGGTGTTCATCGAGGGCGGTGGGCGTGGTGCCGTAGCGGATTTCGGTGCGGGGGGCGACGGTGTCGTAGAGGGCGGTCTCGATGTCGCCGCGCAGGATCAGACGAGGGCCGCCGGGCAGGTCGCCGTAGCCCATCCCGGGACGGCGGCGTCCGTCCCGCTCGACGTCGTAGGTGATGCTGGTGGTGTCGGTGCGGTTGCCGATGGCGTCGAGGATGCCCATGCGCTTCGCGGTGGCGCGACCGGTTTCGAAGAGGCCGATGAAATAGCCGGCGGCGCGGCGTTCGGGGGCCCGCTCGACGATCACGGGCTCCCACCCGATCTCATGCAGGCGCATCGCCGTGGCGAGGCCGCCGATTCCCATGCCGACGACGAGGGCTCGGGGTGTGCTGCTGTTCAATTGGGGTCTCTCCTCTGCAGTGCGGGTCCGTGACTGCGGATCCGCTACGTGATGCGGCGGCCGGGGACATGGGGACGGCGGGTGCGGCGGCGGGATCCTGCCTGGCAGGGTGCGGCGGAAGAGCAGACCGTGGACGACGGCTCCGATGGTGCGGGGAGACGGCGGCCCACGTGCAGAGCGCTGAGCAGATCTCCAGCGTGCGCATGCGGGCGTGCTCTGGGCGGGCGGGCTGGGGCCGGTCCGGGGCGGACTGTTCCAGCCCCCTCCACCGCTGCTGCTCGTGGCCTGCGGTAGCGAACCGCGAAGGGCCGGTGGTCCGGTGGTCAGGTGCCTTGCGGGAGGTTGCGCACGGCGGCCCGGGGGACGGGGCCGGCGAGGGCGGGTGTCGTCACTGCCTGGCGTCGAGGCGTGTTGCCACTTCGGTGGCTGCGCGCTGGCCCGAGAGGATGGCGCCGTTCATGCTGCCGGATGTCTCGTCGGCTGTTTCGGTGCCGGCCCAGTGGACGCGTCCGACCGGCTGGCGCAGGAACGGTCCGAAGGTGGTCCACGTCTTCGGTCCGACTGCCGGGTTGGGCCCGCCGGGTGCGAAGCTGTCGTTGCCCCAGGAGAAGTCGGTGTAGTCGATGGAGTGGCGCGCGGGCTCACCGTACAGGTGGATGAGGTGCCGCGTGACGCGGCGGCGGCGCTCCGCCTCGTCGTACGCGTCGAATCCACGTCCGTCACAGAACACCATGAGGATGCCGGGGCCGTCGGCGCGGGGGCTGACGTCGAAGGTGAGGAAGACGGTCTCGTCGTCGGACATTCCTTCCCCCGACAGACCTTCGTCCCGCCAGAAGGGGCGGTCGTAGGCGACGAAAGCCTTGCTGAGTGCTCCCAGCCGCCAGCTGCGCGAGAGTCCGTAGTGGCGCTCCGGGAGTGCGGGCGTGAACTCGATGGTCGAGCGGTGTGCCGGCGACGCCGTCACGATGACGAACTGGGCATCGATGGTGTGCTTGCTGGTCTCGACCGTGACGCGTTCGCCGACCGTGGTGATGCGCTCCACCGGGGAGGCGAGGAGCAGGCAGTCTTCCAGCGTGCCGGCGAGCCTGCTGACCAGCGTGTGCGTGGTTCCCAGCACTCGGTCCTGCTGGTCGCCGCCCTCGACGGCGAGCATGTGCTCGATGCCGCCCAGGTTTTTGATGTACCGCATCACGTTGAACAGTGACACCTCGCCGACGGGTGCGCCCCAGTGCACCAGGCTGAACATGTTCATGAACTTCCGGGTGTCCGTCAGGGCGTGCTTCAAGGTCAGCCACTCGCCGAGCGACATCGAATCGAAATGCGCGGCATGGGGGTGCTCCCAGGGGGACGAGACGGGAAGGCCGTCGACCATCTTCTGCAGGTTGCCCATGATCCGCGTGAGGTCGAGCATCACCCAGGGCGCCATGGACGTGGCGCTCTCGATCTTGCGCTTGCCTCCGAAGGACATGACGCCCTTGCCCGGTTGAAACTGGGGCACGAACTCGCAGTCGAATCGGCGTGCGAGGTCGCGTACCGCGGTGTGACCCGGTGCGACCCAGGTCGCTCCGGCGTCGACGGGGACGCCCGCGACCTCGACCGTGTGGATCCGTCCGCCGACGCGGTCACGGCCCTCGATGACGACGACGTCGTGTCCGGCTCGGGAGAGCTGGTCCGCTGCCGTGAGTCCTGCGAGCCCGGCACCGACGACAACGACGTCGGCGGATCGGGTGCTGACACTGGTCATGGTCACGCTCCGTTCGTATGCGGCCTGCCGGCCGTCTAGCTCTTCCCAATACTGTACTGACATGTCAGTGCAGTTTTCAAGTCGGGGTGCCATGTTCCGAGGTGAAGGTGGAAAGAGTTGCGGGCGATCAGGAAGAACGGCTTCCGTGGGAACGCCACCACATACGAGAAGACCGCCACTTCCTGCGAAGTGGCGGTCTTCCTTGCGTCGATCCTGCTCCGGGCGAAATCCCCCTCAAAAGCGGACCTCAGGCGCTGGGGCTGGCAAGATCCTCCAGCTTGTTGCGCAGGGCGACGAGTTCGGCACGATCAGGCTTGAGCCCCCATCCGGTCATCAGGCCGGCGCCGTCGATGGCGTTGAGGATGACCGTGCGCGCTCCGACCGACAGTCCGTCGTTGGCCATCTCGGCCTTCCAGGCGGCCCCGTCTTCGGCAAGAACTTCGGGCACCCCGGGGGTGACGGCGAGGGCGGCCAGGAGGAACAGCCGCTCGCCGACCGCATCGATCTCGTCGCCTTCCAGAGATGCGCGGATGAAGGCGCGTGCCAGACGGCCGGGTTCCTGGCCGTCCTCAACGTTGTCATGCACCGCTTTGCGGAACTGGGTGAGCACATCGCGGGTCAGGGCGACCCACAGCGCGTTCTTCGAGCTGTAGTGGTAGATCACGGCCCCGCGAGTCATCCCGGCCGCGTCCGCCACGTCATCGAGGGTCGCCCGGGCTCCCTGGGCCACGACGACACCCCTCGCGGCGTCAAGGATCAACCGCTTGGTGTCCTCAGGTCCTCGTCCTGCTGTGCGTCCCATTGATCTCTCTCATGTGCAGTCGACGTCGTTCGGCGACCAGTGTGCCCGGTCGCGCGATCTCGTCACAGGTTGGGGATTTGCTTGGGGCGGGAGGGCTCAGCCCCGAAGGGGGTCTTCCTGCGGTTGCTGTGCCTTGTCAGTGTTGCCGGGATGGTGGCCAGCAGGTCGCCGATCCCTCCGGCGAGCGTGGCCGCGCGGTTGCGTCCCTCGGCCCGGGTGCTGAACTCCACGGTCCGCGCCGTGATGCTCTGTGCCGTCTTGGCGAAGGGACGGATCTCGGCCTCGAACCGTGCGAAGGCGAGAGTGACGTCAGCGGTGTCGCGGAGGGACTCGGCGAGCACCTTGGCGCCCGGCAGGGACGCGTGCGCGCCCATGCCGGAGACCGGGTCGATGCAGTGGGCGGAGTCGCCGAGGAGGACGACCCGGCGGGTGTACCAGCGTGGCAGTCGCACTTGTGAGAACCGGGTCAGTTTGGTGTCCTCGGACTTGCGTGCTGCCGCCGCGACCGCGCGCATGTCCGGGCCCAGGCGCTCGACCATGTCACAAACCTGCTCGACCAGCATCGGCTCGTCCGGCGTGGTCGAGCCCGGCACGGGAACAACCGCCATGACCGACGTCTGGTCGGTGTCCAGGAACGGATAGATCAGCGACAGCATCCCCTCCCGGGACGCGATCACCGCACGCCCGTCGGGCAGGGGCACGTCGGCGTTGATCCATACGTGGGTCAGGCCATTGCGGTACACGCTGTGCGCTTCTGACGCCAGCGTCAGCCGGCGCACCGTCGAGTGCAGCCCGTCCGCCCCGACCACCACGTCGAACGACTCCGACGAACCATCACTGAACCGGGCCAGGACGTCGTCGCTACGGTGCTCCAGCGCCTCGAGCCCGACGCCCAGCCTCTTGTGAACCGTGCTCGGCAGGTGCGCGAACAGCCTCGACAGCAGCACCGAACGGCGGGCCAGACGCCAATCGCTGTCGCCGTCGAGCTTGAGCTCGCGGACCTTGCGCGTGCCCCACCGCACCGACATCGCCGGCGCCGCGAAGGTCACCTCGTCGATGATCTCCTGGCCGCCCATGAGTCGCAGCACCCGCGTCGCCTGAGCATCCAGTTGCAGCAGATAACTGCTCGGGTACGGCTCGGCCTCCTTGTCGACGAGCACGACCTCCCATCCTTCATGCTCCAGCCACCATGCCGCGGCGCATCCGGCCATCCCGCAGCCCACCACGAGAGCCCGTCGGCGAGCGGTCTCCACGGTCCCGGATGCCATACACCCTCCAAAACTAGTCTGACGTGTCAGTATAGTTTATGGGTGGGTGTGGGACCTGTCAACGACGGGGGGCCGCCTCGGCCAGGGTGGGGCGGCCTCGTCGGCGGCGCTCGGACGGCCCGAGCGTGGTGCGCCGGCCCTTATGCGGCAGCAGTCGTTCTTCGATGCGGCCGAAGGGTCTCGGGATGACGCGGCCGGCCTGCGCGTGGTGACTGACGGTGGGGCGTGAGGGTGGGGTCAGGGGGTCGCAGTGGGAGTCGATGACGTAGCGGGTGAGACACCCTCGTCTCGTATGAGTTAAAGTTGACTCATGAGCTTCGATCGTGATCATGTGTTGCGTGCCGCTGCCGATCTGCTGACGCGCAAGGCCACGGCGACCACGGAAGAGGTCGCCCGGGCCGCCGGGATCAGCAGGGCGACGCTGAACCGCCATTTCTCCGGACGTGACGCCCTGGTGCGCGCCCTGGAGGACCTCGGTATCACCGAGTGCGAGGCGGCTCTGGACGCGGCCCGCCTGACGGAGGGGACGGCAGAAGAGGCGGTGCGCCGTCTGGTCCGTGCCCTCGAGCCCTGCACGAGCCTGCTCGCCTTCCTCTACTCCGAGAACCAGCTCTTCGAAGGCGAGGGGCAGCACGCGGGCTGGTCCCGTATCGACGCCCGGCTCACCGAACTGTTCCGCCGGGGCCAGGAGAGCGGCGAGTTCCGCATCGACCTGAGCGCGGTGTGGCTCACCGAGGCCCTGTACGGACTGTTGGCCGCCGGCGGCTGGGCCGTCATCGAGGGCCGGGTGGCCCGCAACGACTTCACTCACATGATCGCCGAGCTGCTGCTCGGCGGCACGATGCGAAGGGACGCATCATGACCCATCCCCTGAGTACGGCTGAACAGGCCGGCACCCAACGGGCTCCGGGCCGCTGGATCGCCCTGGGCGTCCTGGTCCTGGCCGTGCTGCTCGTCGCGGTGGACGCCACCGTCCTCGGACTGGCCACGCCCTACCTCAGCGAGGACCTGCAACCCTCCGGCACCCAACTGCTGTGGATCGGCGACGGCTACTCGTTCGTCCTCGCGGGCCTGCTCATCTCCATGGGAAGTCTGGGTGACCGGATCGGCCGCAAACGTCTGCTGCTGATCGGCGCGACCTTGTTCGGGTTGGTCTCCATCCTGAACGCCTATGCACAGACCCCCGAGATGATGATCCTCGCCCGGGCGCTGCTCGGTGTCGCCGGCGCCACGCTGATGCCCTCCACGCTCGCGCTGATCCGCAACCTCTTCCACGACCCGCGTGAGCGCAGCCTCGCCATCGGAATTTGGAGCGCCGCCGCCTCCGCGGGCATGGCGGTCGGCCCGATCGTCGGCGGTGTGCTGCTGGAGCACTTCTGGTGGGGCTCGGTCTTCCTGATCAATCTGCCCGTCATGGCGCTGCTCGTCGTCATCGGCTTCAAGATGCTGCCGGAATCGCGCAACCCCTCCCCGGGACCGTGGGACCTGCCGAGTGTCTTCCTGTCGCTGGTCGGCATGATCGGCGTCGTCTACGCCGTCAAGGAGACCGCGTCCGAAGGGTTCTCCTGGCTCATCCTCGCGGCAGGCGTGCTCGGTGTCGCCGCTCTCTACGGGTTCGTCCGGCGCCAGCGCGCCCTGCCCGTTCCGCTGGTGGACGTCAGTCTGTTCCGCAACCGTGGCTTCAGCGGCGCCGTCCTGGCGAACGTCCTGACCATTCTCGGGCTCTCCGGGCTGCTGTTCTTCCTCTCCCAGTACCTGCAGCTGGTCCAGGACCGGCGGCCCATCGAAGCGGGCATCGCCGAACTGCCGGCCGCCGCGGGCGCGGTCGTGGCCGGTCTGGTCGCCGGCGCCGCGGCGCGACGCTTCTCGGTGCGCGCGGTCGTCTCCAGCGGCCTGGCCGCCATCGGCCTGTCCCTGGCCGCCCTGACCACGCTCGCCCAGTCCACCGGCTACCCCCTGATCGGCACCACCCTGCTGGTCGTCGGCTTCGGCGCCGGACTGTCGTTCACGATCACCTCGGACATCATCCTGACCGCCGTACCCAAGGAACAGGCCGGTGCCGCTTCCGCGGTCTCGGAGACGGCCTACGAACTGGGCACCGCCCTGGGCATCGCCCTGCTGGGGTCGGTCGTCACCAACATCTACCAGGACTTCACCGGACCGGCCGGAACCCCGGAGGCGGCACACGAATCGCTGGCCGGAGCCGTCGTGGCGGCCATGCACATGCCCGCCGACGCAGCCGCGGCGCTCCTGGCAGCGGCCCGTGAGTCCTTCGTCGACGGTGTGGCACTCGCCTCAGGCGTCGGCGCCGGTCTGCTGCTGCTCGCGTCCGCCGTCGCCTGGTTCCTGCTGCGCGGCCAGAAGCTGACCAACGAACCCGTCGAGCACTGAGCACGAACGAGATCAGCGTCGGCGCGTGCCGTCGGCGGAGGGCCGGACAGGTTCTCCGCCGACGGCCGTCGGCGCGCTGCGGCTGCCACCAGCGCCCCACCGAAAACAGCCCGTTCAGGAAGAGACCATGAGTAACCGTCCCGCCGCCAACCAGATCTCTGTGGATCGCAGGTCCCTGCTCGCGCAGCGGGCGGCCGCCTACGCGGTGTGGTACTTGCGCATCGTCGCGTTCATCAACTTCCTCAGCGCGATATGGGTCTCCCTCGGCCAGGACGTACGCCGGCACAATCAGCAGGACCTGTTCACGCCGCACCTGCTGACCGCCGGCTTCACCTCTGGGGTCTTCGCCGCCTTCCTCGCGGTGACCATGCGGCGTCGCAAGCGCGCGGCGTGGATACTGAACATGGCCCTCGGCGGACTGTTCCTGGCGATCGTCTGCTTCGCCATGTTCTTCCAGGAGTTCCGACAGCACCCGCTGGACTGGATCTCCCTGTTCATCACCGCGACGTTCGTGGTCGCGCTGCTGCTGGGGCGGCGCGAGTTCTACGCGAAGGGTGACCGCTCCAACCCGAAGCTCGCCGCGGCGGTGGCCGTCGGCGGACTGCTGCTGTCCTCGCTGCTCGCGTGGCTTCTGGTGACCGTCGCCGACCACGCTCCGCACGGCACCGGCACCTCGTTCGCCGAGCGCTGGGGCTACGGCACCCTGCAACTGTTCACCGTCAACGTGGACGAGTCACGCTTCCCGGGCATCACCGTCGCGCACGGGGTCGATGTCGCCATCAACGTGCTCGGCACGGTGCTCCTCGTCGCCGTCGCCTACGCCGCGTTCCGGGCCCGCCGTGCCGTGGACCCGCTCAGCGAGGACGACGAGACACGGCTGAGGGCGTCGCTGGAGTCGTACGGAGAACGCGACTCCCTCGGATACTTCTCGTTGCGCCGGGAGAAGAGCGCGATGTGGTCGCCGACCGGCAAGGCGGCCGTCGTCTACCGCGTGGTGGGCGGAGTGTCGTTGGCGTCCGGCGACCCGATCGGGGACCCGGAGGCATGGCCGGGAGCCATCACTCCCTGGCTCGCCGAAGCGCGCGCCCACGGCTGGTCGCCCGCGGTCATGGGGGCGAGCGAGGAAGCGGGCACCATCTACGCGCGGCACGGACTGGACGCGCTGGAACTCGGCGACGAAGCGATCGTCGACATCGCCGACTTCACCCTGGAGGGGCGCGCCATGCGCACCGTGCGGCAGGCCCACAACCGAGTGCAGCGGGCCGGATACACCGTGCGCATCCGGCGCCACCAGGACATCCCCGCGGACGAGATGGCGCTCCTCGTCGAGCACGCCGACGACTGGCGCGACGGCCACACCGAACGCGGATTCAGCATGGCGCTGGGCCGGCTCGGGGACCCGGAGGACGGGCTGTGCGTGATGGCCGAGTGCCATGACGGCGACGGAGAGCTGCGGGCGCTGCTGTCCTTCGTGCCATGGGGCTCGAAGGGATTGTCCCTCGACCTGATGCGCCGGGACCGTGACTCCGACAACGGGCTGATGGAGTTCATGGTCATCGAGTTGCTGCGCCGCGCGAACGAGATCGGCGTCGCCCGAGTGTCCTTGAACTTCGCGATGTTCCGTTCCGTGTTCGAACGCGGGTCCCGACTGGGCGCCGGTCCGGTCCTGCGGCTGTGGCGCTCACTGCTCAGCTTCTTCTCCCGCTGGTGGCAGATCGAGTCCTTGTACCGCGCCAACGCGAAGTACCGCCCCACATGGGAGCCGCGCTTTCTGCTCTTCGAGAAGAGCGCGGACCTGTTGCGCATCGGGTTGGCGTCGGCCCGCGCCGAGGGCTTTCTGGAGGCCCCGGGGTTGCCCAAGTGGCTCCATCGGCGACGCCTGCGGATCGACAGCTAGTAGCAGCCGAAACCCGCTTGCGCAGTCGCCCGGCGAGCCGATACCCAGCACTCGAAAGACAAGGAGGACACGATGCCCCCCCTCGGTTCGTTGAACGAGTTCTGCTGGATGGACCTGAAAACCCGCGACCCATCCGGTACCGCTGCCTTCCTATCGCAGGCACTGGGCTGGTGTTTCGCAGTGGATGAGGAGGACTGGCGTCAGGCCACCAAGATAACCATCGGCGGGTACCAGATCGGCGGCGTCAGCGACCTTGCGAACCCGATCTACCCGGTGGCCACGCCCGCCCACGTCGCCTATTACCTGGCCGTTGACGACGTCGACCGCCGCGCCGAAGCCGCGACGGCGAACGGCGCGCGTCTTGTCGTGGCTCCCTTTGACGCGGGCGATCAGGGCCGTACGGCGACGCTGATCGACCCGGTGGGTGCCGCTTTCTCCCTGTGGCAACCCCATGGGTTCACCGGGTGGAACTTCCCGCCCCGCTTGGCAGGCGCACCACACCACATGGTCCTGGCCTGCGACCGACCGGACCGGGCCCGGGACTTCTACCACCAGTTGACAGGCACCCCTTTGGCGGCGGCCGCATTCATCGCGGCGCGTGAACCCATCGCTACCCCGCAGTGGGAACTTACCGTCGGGGTCGATGACCTGGATGGCGTCATCTCCCGCGTGCAGATCGGTGACGGTGGCCAGAGTCTCGCTACCTGGATCCGAGAGACCGACCAGTCCAATCTGAGACTGCACAGCCCAGAAGGGCTGTCCTTCCGAGTTCAATCTCTGGGGCAATGACGCCTGGACCACTCACGGTGCCGTCGGACCACGTTGAGCCGACGGCACCTCATTTCGTCAGTAGTTCTAAGAGTTGACGTCAAATGATCTTCGCTCGGCGACGGGGCCCGGGGCGTGTACGTCTTCTGCGGTGAAGGCGGCGAGGAACGTCCGATTCTCTGTACCGACTCCGAAAGGGGACTTTTACGGAGTTGCAGACGCATGGAACGGCAGATGGGTGAAGCCGCTGATTGCTCCGCCAGGCCGGCGGACCGCCCGCCCCATCGGTCGCAGTTGCGGCAAGCGGCTGGCTAGGGTCCTGAGGGCGATCTCTCCTGCCAGTTGCGCCAAGGAGTTCTCAAGCCTCATGGCACCGTCAGCAATGAGGTGACTGGGCTGGGTACTCCGTGCGAGGTCGAAGCGGTCAGGGTCGGGGAATTGGTGGCCATCGCGGTGGGCCGCGGCGAGCGCAATCAGAACGCCGCTGCGCGGGGGCAGGGGGTGACCTGCCACCTCAACCTGCTCGGAGGCGATACGCAGGACGAACTGGTGCGGAGGATCGAAGCGCAGGGTCTCTTCGACCGCCTTGGCCGCGAGGGTCGGTGCTGTTCTGAGCGTCTGCCATTGGTCAGGACGGGCCGCGAGCGCGGCCACCGCGTTGCCGATCAGACAGACCGCGGTCTCCAGGCCGGAGGCGATCAGGGTCCTACAGACTGCGGCGATCTCTTCCAGGCTCAACTTGTCAGAGGCGATACCTGAGCCTCCCGGACTCGTCGCTGGTGTGTCCTGACGGCCACGCCGTTGTATGTGATCGATCAGTGCGGAGAGGCCATGACCTGTCTCATCTCCGCCACGGGAAGCGGTGAGCCGACTGATGAGGTCGCCTCCAGGACTCCCTCGCCGCTCACGTTCCAATCGGATGGCGAGGGCTGCCAGATCCTCGTGCGCATCGTGGACTGCTTCCGCCCGGGCTTCCGAAAGCGTCTCGTCGACGGGTCGGCCGATGACGTCGCAAATATCAGCAAAGTATGCCGAGTCGGCTGACGGAATGCCCAGCACTTCACTGAGACACGCGACAACCAGTGGGAAGGCGAAGTCGTCCACAAGATCTATGGAGCCGGCATCAGCCTGCTGGCGGAGCAGGTCGTGAGCGACGGTGTCGATTCGGGTGGCGGACCGATGCAGAGCCGGGTGCAGCAGCGATGCGGCGATCGTGTACGCCTTCTCGAATCGTGTCGGCCCTGAGCAGCGCCCCTCGGCGCGAGTCGGCGCCGGACGCGTGAGCGCGCACGTATGTGCGGAGCGGGTGAGTGACTCGCATGTCGAGAAACGTGGATCTTGGAGAACCTGGCGACAGCCGTCGTACGAGAGGACGGCGAGCAGTCCTGTACGGCTGCGATGGGCTGGCCCCTGAGCGCGCATCTGCTCGTACAACGCGTAGGCGTCCCCCCGGAAGTCCGGCGCGATGAGTTTGCCGACAGGGTCACCGGTGCGGGCAAGAAGCCTCGTCCGCATGCGGTGCAGGCCGTACGTGCCGGCGCAGGACGACTCGATGTCTTTGGGGCGGTGGCTCATGATCTTCCCCTCGGCAAGCGACTGTAAGCAGGGCGCTGGGCGCGGCTGTTATCCGCGGGCGTTGACGGCTCCGGGGTCGCCTTGCACTCACCGTTGATGCGAGTTCCGCCAGGTCGGCGGCAGGGCCCCGGGCGACGCGTTCCGCAGGTGCGGTAGTGGGAGTGAGGAGGTCGGTGATTCCGCGGTACGTGTTCCGACTCACTGCCCATGAGTCAACGATATCCCAAGTGAGACGCGAACGTGTCAATCGAACCGTAGGCGACTCACGCTGCGCCCGCCCTGTTGCCCGAAGTCCCGTCCTGCTGGCGCTGAACTTGTAGGCGCTGGCGGTGGCGTCTCTTCGTAGTCCTGGGCCTCCAGGAAGCACTCCGCGCGGGTTGGCGCCAGTCCGATGCGGGACAGATCAATACTGGGCCGTGATGGGTGCCCTGTCCGCCACGGAAGTTCCAGTTCGACGGGCACCATCTGGTCATCCAAAGGGGGTCGGCGCGGAGGCGCTGTACGTCGTCCTGAAACTCGAGTCGTACATGGTGCAGCGCGAGGCGCAGCAGCAGCGTCTGACGACCGGGGTACTGACCACCGCGAACAAGGACGTCACCGTGGCGAACTCCGGGGCCGCCGTCGAGGACTTCGTCGGCAAGTGGGGCCGTCCCGACTTCTGTCCCGAGGCATTCAAGACCCGGAAGCACCCGGCTGCCCGTGACGACGGACCGGCTGAACGTGCTCTTGGGCATGTGGGAGGAGAGGTTCGGGGCGAAGGTCGTCGACTGAGCCGGCGGCTTGCCTCACGTCAGGGGAACGCTGGACCCCCGTACCACCAGTCGGGCCGGCTGGGCGCGTACGCCGCCGGCGAGCGTGCCCCCGTCGGCGATGGCCTGGGCCAGGGCCGTGGCGGCATCGCGGCCGAGCTGCTCCAGGTTCATGTCGAGGCTGGTGAGCATCGGCCGGCAACCCTCGGTCATGACCTGCCAGTTGTCGAATCCGACGACGGCGACGTCGTCCGGGACGCGCAGACCGCGGTCGCGCAGGGAGTCCAGGGCCCCGCGAGCGAGCTGGTCGTTACCGCACACCAGGCCGTCCGGTTCCGCACCCTGGTCCAGCAGCATGGCCGTGCCCGCCCGGCCCCAGCTCTCGCTCCAGGCGCCGGTGCGGCACGGTGCCGCCGGTTCGAGGCCGGCCTCGGCCAGCGCGGCGGCGATGCCCGCGATGCGGTCGGTGGTCGCGGCGTAGCCCGCGTCGCCCGCGATGTGCGCGATCCGCGTGCGTCCGCAGGCCAGCAGGTGCTCCACCGCCATGCGTCCCGCGGCGACGTTGTCGGGGACGAACGAGAGATCGGCGGGGTCCTCGGAGGGGGCGTAGGCGTACACCACGGGGACGGGAAGATCGCGCCCGAGAGAGGGCCGCGGGTCGGTGCTGCTGCCGACCACGATCAGGCCGTCGACCCGGCGGTCGAGCAGCGCGCGGACATGATGGCGCTCCCGGATCGCGTCGCCGCGTGCGTCGCAGAGGAACACCGACAGTTCCCCGGCACCGAACGCGTCCTCCGCGCCCATCAGGATCGGCAGACTGAAGCGGCCCTCCAGGTCCCCGGTGAGCAGGCCGACGGTGCCCGTGGCGCCCGCCAGCAGCCCGCGGGCCAACGGATTGGGGCGGAAGGAGAGGCGCTCCGCCGCGTCGAGCACGCGCTCGCGCGTCTCTGCGCGCACCTGGTCCCGCCCGTTGAGAGCCTTGGACGCCGTGGCGATGGACACCCCGGCGAGGCGGGCCACGTCGCTGAGAGTGACGTTGCCGGTCGTGCGACGGACGCCGTCTCCCGCCCTCCCCGCGCCCCGCTCCTCCCGGCTGCGAGCCTTCTGGGTCATGAACCGCCCCTCCCGTGCGTGACCGGGCGTCTGGGCCGCTTGGGGGCCTCGACGTGAAAACCGTACTGGATGAGTTTCGCATCTACCTGACGCGTCACGCGGGTGGGCATCGAAGTTTCCCCGGTGCAGAGGGATTGACTGCCCTCGGAAGGGCGCCCTACGTTCACTGAAAACCTTTTCGGTTCCTTTCGGTCGCGGGTCTGAAGACAGCGCGGGGACCGCAGCTGTCGTGGGAGACAGCCTTCGTTGTGGGGAGTACACGATGAGTAATGCACCGAGCGGACTCCGCGCCTGGGCGGTCTGCGCGCTGGTCACCGCACTGGCAGTGGCCGGCTGTGGCACCGGCGCCCAGGAGACGGGCGGAGGCGGCACGGGCAAGGGCGGTGTGGAGGGCCTCGACGACGGCTCCACGCTCACCATGTGGACACGGGCCGCGACGAAGACCCAGAGCGAGGCCCTGGTCGCGGAGTACAACAAGACCCACGAGAACAAGGTCGAGCTGACGGTCGTCCCGACCGACGACTACCAGGCCAAGGTCGGCGCCGCGGCCGGATCACGGGACCTGCCCGACCTGTTCGCCGCAGACGTCGTGTTCGTACCGAACTACACCTCGAGCGGCCTCTACGCGGACCTCACCGACCGCATCGACGCACTGCCCCATGGGGACGACCTCGCCCCCTCGCACATCAAGGCGGGCACCTGGGAGGGGCGCGAGTACGCCGTCCCGCACACCCTCGACCTGTCCGTGCTCTTCTACAACAAGGACCTCTACAACAAGGCCGGGCTGGACCCCGAGAAGCCGCCGACCACGCTGGAGGAGTGGGACCGGCAGGCGCGCGCCGTCGACGGGCTGGGCGGCGGAGTCGACGGCACCTTTTTCGGCGGGAGCTGCGGCGGCTGCGGGGTCTTCACCTGGTGGCCGTCGATCTGGGGCGCCGGCCAGGACGTGCTGTCCGAGGACGGCACCTCGGCACAGCTGGCGTCGGCGACCGCCAAGAAGGTCTACGACACCTACCGGGGCTGGGTGAAGGACGACATCGTCGCGCCCGGTGCCAAGGAGGAGACCGGCGCGACCTGGACCGGTGTCTTCCCTAAGGGCAAGGTCGGCGTCATGCCGATGCCGTCCACCGCACTGGGGCTGATGCCGAAGGACATGAACATCGGCGTCGCGCCGATCCCCGCGGTCGGCGGCGGTGAGTCCACGTTCGTCGGAGGCGACGCCGTCGGCATCGCGGCCACCAGCAAGAAGGCGGACCAGGCGTGGAACTTCCTTGCCTGGTCGCTCGGCGACAAGGCACAGGTCGACGTGGTGGCCGCCCACAAGGACGTGGTCGCACGCACGGACCTCGCGGAGAACAAGTACTCGGCCGCCGACCCGCGGCTGGTCACCGTCAACAAGCTGGTGGCCAAGGGGCGCACCCCCTACGCCGTCAAGTTCGGCCAGACGTTCAACGACCCCAACGGCCCCTGGCTCGCTCTCATGCGCGACGCGGTCTTCGGTGACGGCGCGGACGTGGACAGCCTCAACCAGGACATCTCCGACTCGCTGTCCGACTGACCCCTTCCGGGAGAGTTGCGCCCATGCAGACGAAAACCGTCCGGCCCCCCGCGGTCGAACCCGCGCGGGGCACCCCCCGGACGACGACCGCCCCGTCCGTCAAGGCTCCGTGGTGGCGAAGCCGTCAGGCCAAGGGTCTGGCCTACGCGGCACCGACCGCTGCTCTCGTCGCCGTCCTCTTCATCTGGCCGTTGCTGCTCGTGGGCCGTATGTCGCTGAGCGACTGGCCCCTGCTCGCCGGCTACCGCGAGGTCAACGCCCCCGAGAACTACAGCGACGTCCTCGACGGCGAGCTGTTCTGGCCTGCCGTACGCTTCACCCTCCTCTACACGGTGATCGCCACCGCACTCCTCATCGGCCTGGCCCTCCTCCTGGCCCTGCTGGTCCAGGAGAACCGGCGCGGCTCCGGCTTCTTCCGCACCGTCTTCTTCCTCCCCAGCGCCCTGGGCCTGGCCTCGGCGGCACTGCTCTTCTACGGTTTCTACAGCCCCGGCGCCGGCCCGCTGAGCGATCTGCTCCAGGACGTCGGCCTGGCGGACGGCCCGGTCTCCTTCCTCGGCACGCCGACCTCGGCGCTGATGTCGACGGTCTTCCTGATCGTCTGGAAGTTCGCCGGCTTCTACATGCTCATCCTCCTGGTCGGACTGCAGCGCATCCCGCACGAGGTGTACGAGGCGGCACGGATGGACGGCGCCTCGCGGGCCCAGGTGTTCCGCTCGATCACCCTCCCGCTGTTGCGCCCCTCCCTGGCGCTGTGCCTGCTGCTGTCGGTGACCGGCTCACTGCTCGCCTTCGACCAGTTCTTCATCCTCACCAAGGGAGGCCCGGACAACGCCACGGTCACGGTCGTCCAGCTCATCTACCGGGAGGCGTTCCAGAAGATGGACCTGGGCACCGCCGGGGCCCTGTCGGTGATCGTGCTGCTGGCGCTGCTCGTCTTCAACTTCGCCCAGTTCCGGGGTCTCCGTGGTGCCGACGAGTAGCGACGGATTCCCGTACCGCCCCCTGCCCACTGTCCCCGAACCGCCCGCAGCACCAAGGAGACCGGTCCCGTGAGCACGAACGTCCGAACTCTGGGCCGCACCCCGTACTACGTATTCACCGGCGGGCTGGCGGTCGTCTTCCTCTTCCCCTTGTTGTGGAGCGCGTGGGCGTCGGTCAGCCCCCAGCCCGGTACCGGTCAGGCCTCCGGGTACGGCCTGGGCAACTACCACACCCTGCTCGACTACGACGCCGGCCTGGTCCGCTACTTCCTCAACAGCACGGTCGTCTCCGCACTGACGGTGGCGGTGACCCTGCTGGTGTCGCTGCTGGGGGGATACGCCTTCGCCCGCTTCACCTTCCCCGGCAAGAACCTCCTGTTCCTGCTCACCCTGGCCATCCTGATGGTCCCCTACGCCACCCTGCTGATCCCCCTGTACGTGCTGCTGGGACAGCTCGGACTGCAGAACTCGCTGGTCGGTCTGAGCCTGGTGCTGGCCATGTACCAACTGCCGTTCGCGACCTTCATGATGCGGATCTCCTTCGAGTCAGTTCCGAAGGAACTGGAGGAGTCGGCGATGGTCGACGGCTGCGGCACGGCCAAGGCCCTGCTGCGGGTCCTGCTGCCCGCGGTGAAGCCGGGACTGATCACCGTCGGTCTGTTCGCGTTCCTCGCCGCGTGGAACGACTTCATCGCGCCCCTGATCCTGATCAGCGACAGCGAGAGCGCACCCCTGCCGCTCGCCGTCGCCAACCTTCGCCAGCAGTCCATGGGAGCAGTGGACTACGGCGCGACCGAGGCCGGAGTGGTCGTCCTGGCCCTTCCCTGCCTCGCACTCTTCCTCCTGCTCCAACGGCATTACATCCGCGGCTTCATGGCCGGCGCCCTCAAGGGATGAGCCCGACCTCCTCCCCGCCACCGTCGACCGCGACTCCACGCACCCATGCAAGGGAGACCATGTCCGAGACCGTCACGCCGCCGACTTTCACGTCCGCCACCCCAGGAGCCGCCCCATCGACCGCCGTGCCCGTCCAGCCGTCGCGGAGCGCTCTGCGTCCGCTGGGACTCGACGCCACAGCGATCACCGGCGGCTTCTGGGGAGAACGGCAGAGCGTGAACGCGGCCGCGACACTCGCCCACTGCCAGGACTGGCTGGAGCGGGCCGGCTGGACCGGGAACTTCCGACACGCCGTCACCGGAACACTGGCCCGGGCCCGCCGGGGCAGGGAGTTCTCCGACTCCGAGGTCTACAAGCTGCTGGAAGCGCTGGTCTGGGAAGCCGCCCGGCAGACCGACGACGACGCCAGGGCGGAGCTGCAGGCGAGGTGCGACGAGCTGTCCGCCACCGTCGCCGCCGCTCAGGAACCCGACGGCTACCTCAACACCCGGTTCGGCCGCCCCGGCCAGCCGCCCCGCTACAGCGACCTGGAGTGGGGCCACGAGCTGTACTGCTACGGACACCTGATCCAGGCCGGAGTGGCCCAACTGCGCACCCGCGGGGGCGGACCGCTCGCCCGCACCGCGATACGCGCCGCCGACCACGTGTGCGCCACCTTCGGCGCGGACGGCGCTGGCATCTGCGGCCACCCCGAGATCGAGACGGCACTGGCCGAACTCGCCCGGGCCACCGGCGAACCCCTGTACCTGGAGCAGGCCCGGCTCTTCATCGAAAGGCGAGGGCACGGCACGCTGGCCGACATCGAGTTCGGCCGCGCCTACTACCAGGACGACACTCCCGTGCGCGACGCGGACACCCTGCGAGGGCACGCCGTCCGAGCCCTCTACCTGGCCTGCGGTGCCACCGACGTCGCAGCCGAGACCGGCGACGGCGAGCTGCTCGCCGCCGTCGAACGCCAGTGGGAGCGGACCGTGGCGCGCCGCACCTACATCACCGGCGGCATGGGCGCCCACCACCGCGACGAGTCGTTCGGCGAGGACCACGTCCTGCCGGCCGACCGCGCCTACGCCGAGACCTGCGCCGGCGTCGCCTCCGTCATGCTGTCCTGGCGCCTGCTGCTGGCCACCGGCAGGGCCCGGTACGCGGACCTGATCGAACGCACCCTGTACAACGTGATCGCCGCGTCGCCCGCACAGGACGGCCGCGCCTTCTTCTACACCAACACCCTGCACCAGCGCACCGCCGGGACCGTCCCGGCCGCCGACCGGCCGAGCCCCCGGGCCGAGTCCGGCCTGCGCGCCCCCTGGTTCGCCGTCTCCTGCTGCCCGACCAACGTCGCCCGCACGCTCGCGCTGCTGCCCGCATACCTGGCCAGCACCGACGGCGGCGGGATCCAGATCCACCAGTACGCGCCGGCCCGCATCGAGGCGGAGGCCGTGCCGGGCGCCGGCCGCGTGACGCTCGGCGTCCACACCGACTACCCCTACGACGGCCGCGTCCGCGTCGTGGTGGAGGCCCCGGCCACGCCCGGTCGGGAGTGGACCCTCTCGCTGCGCGTGCCCGGCTGGGGCGGCCCGCGCACCGCGTGGCTCGTCGAACCCGACGGCACCCGCCGGCAGGTCGGCCCGGGCACCGTCCACGTGTCGCGTGCCTTCGAGGCCGGCGACGAGGTGCTGCTCGAACTTCCGGACGCCCCGCGCTTCGTGCGGCCCGACCCGCGCATCGATGCCGTGCGCGGCTGCGTGGCGGTCGAGCGGGGACCCCTGGTGTACTGCGCGGAGTCCGCCGACCTGCCGGAGGGCGCCGACGTCTCGCACGTCCTGGTCGACCCGCACGCCGCACCGCGCAACGAGGGCCGCACGGTGCGCGTCACCGGCACCGTGGCAGGCCACGTCGACAGTGACTGGCCGTACGCCCCGGAGGACGAAGCCCACCCCGATCCCACCCCGGCCTTCGGCGAACTGACTCTGATCCCGTACCACACGTGGGCGAACCGGGGTCCGGCCACGATGCGGGTGTGGCTGCCTACGGCCGACCGGGCCGACAAGGATCATCTGAGTGAAGGGACACGATGACGTGAGCACAAGGCACTCGGAGCACTCGGAAAACCCGGGCGGCCGGGCCGACGTCTCAAGACGGCGCCTTCTGTCGCTGAGCCTAGCCGGAGCCGCCCTCGGCGTACTGGGTGTTCCCCGGCCGGCGGCGGCCCTGCCCGGACCGGTCAACAGGATCACGTCGACGTACTTCGACGTGAGTGTCGACCAGGCGTCGGGCGGGGTGTTCCAGCTGTCCAACCCCCAGGACGGCTTCGGCACCAACTACGTGATGAATCCCGAGATCCACTCCGCGTTCGACGTCGACGACTCCCGGTGGGTCGGCGACATGGTCTTCAACGTGCGGAAGGGGTCCGCCACCACCGGTACTGCGGCCGTGACCTCATTGTCGGACGACATCCGCAAGGTGACGTCCGTGACCGGTGGGGTGCAGGTCGCCTACGAAGGCACCGCGGCACACGCGAACGGCATCAAGGGCTTCACACTCACCCAGGCCTACACACTGGCCGGCGCCGGTGGAAACCGGCTGGAGTGGACGATCCGACTCAAGAACACCTCGACCGAGCGCCTGGAGTTCCAGGATGTCGGCTTCCCCCTGCTGATGAACGCCTGGTGGAACGGCGGCGATCAGAAGGGGATCTACGAGCAGAACGTCGGCCGGCACTCCTTCGTCGGCAAGGACGGCTCCTACATCTACTGGCAGCGGCCCAACGGCGTGGGACCCTTCCTCGTGATGGTGCCCCACGGCGGGACGTCGCTGGAGTTCAAGAACAAGGCCCGGTACGACGAAGGGCCGTTCGCCGAGAAGGACCCCTCCTGGGAAGGAGTGGTGGAGTACTTCATCCACTCCAAGAACATCAGCGTCGAGCGCGCCGCGAAGACGGCCAAGTACCTCCCGGCGACCTCGCTGGTCCTCGAACCCGGGGCGGAGAAGACCTATGGATTCACCTTCCGCTGGGCCGCCGACTACGCCGACCTGCGCGACGTCCTCCACGACGCCGGCGTGGTCGACGCGATTTCGCTGCCAGGCATGGTCGTCCCGCAGGACACCAGAGCCACTTTGGCCGTCCGGGCCAAGGGCGGCATCCAGCGGGTGACCGGCGAGAGCGGCCGGAACATCACCGTCACCTCCCGAGGCACGAGGAACGGCTACACCCTGTACGACCTCACCTTCCCCGGCCTCGGTCCCCACCTCGTCACCGTCCACTACGACAACGGCAGGCAGTCGGTCCTGCAGTACTACTCGATCAGACCGATCGAGGAACTCGTCACCGCGCACGCGACGTTCCTCGCCACCAAGCAGCAGGCCAGGACGACCCGCGGCTACAACGGCGCCTACCTGCAGTGGGACATGAGCCGTAAGAAGCTGATCACCTGGGACGACTACCCCGGCGGCGGCTGGAAGGAATGGATGGCCGGAGGCTCCGACGACCTCGGACTGGCTCCCGCGGCCTTCCTGTCGGAGAAGAACGCCTCCACGCCCACCCAGAGCGAAGTCACCTCACTCGACTACTACGTCGAGCACTTCCTCCTCGGCTACCTGCAGGCCCGCACCGAGAACGGCGCCCGCACGTACCAGGTCTACCGCTGGTACGACGGACAGGACGGCACCCCGAAGGACCAGGGCGTCTGGCGAGCGTACAACTACGTGCACATCGCGAACACGTACCTCAACATGTACAAGATCGCCAAGAGGTACTCGCACATCCGGACCCGGCTCACGTCCGACGAGTACCTGGTGATGGGCTACAAGACGCTCGAAGCCATGTTCACGAGGATCCCGCAGCCCACCCCTATCGGTGACGCCGCGCACGACGTCGGCCTGATGGGCGAGATGCTCTACCCGGACATCCTCGCGTGCCTCGCAGCGGAGGGCCGCAGCGCCGAGGCCCAGCGCCTGGACGGCTTCCTGCGGGCGAAGCGGGACCGGATCTTCGCGCAGGAGTATCCCTTCGCCTCGGAGATGAGCATCGACACCACAGGGTTCGAGGGCTGCTACACGCTGGCCAAGAAGTACGGCGACACGGCGCTGGCTGACAAGGTCACGCGGGCCTCCCTCGCCGCGCGCGGCACCCAGCCGCTGTGGTACTTCTACGGCTCGGACAACCGGCACATGGGTGAGTCGTGGTGGAACCTCGGGTACGAGTGCCAGCTCGGCGCCTGGCAACAGCAGGACTACCTGTACTCATACGCCTCCACCGGCGGCGATGAGTTCGACGAGATGATGCGCAGCACCTACGGCGCCTACCTGGCCGGATGGGCGAACATCAACTCCGGCCAGATCAGCGGTGACGCCGCCAACACCGGGGCGGCCTCCTGGCAGTTCCAGAGCGAAAAGGGCGCCGGCAACTACGCCTGGATCCCCAACCTCAACGGCTGGTGGGCCTGGTCCGGCGAGGCCGATCTGGGTTTCTGGGGCGGCCTGCGGACCGCCACCGTCAACGTGGTCGAGGACCGGACCGTGGGGCTGTACGCCTACGGCGGAGACGTCAGCCTGCGAAACGGCGCCTACGTCGTCGTTCCCAAGGACGGTGTGCGGCGGCGCCTGGCGCTGTACAACAAGGGGAAGTTCGGCCTGCAGATCGACAAGGCGACGTACACCAGAGCTCAGGTGTCGACCGACCTACGCGACATCCGGGTCACCTTGCAGAGCGTGGTCACGGGCGGCTACTCACCAGAGATCACCCTGCACAACCTGCCTGCGGGGACGTACCAGGTGTCGGTCGACGACGGCGGGGCCCGCACCGTGGTCAGCGACGGCAGGGAAGTCGTCGTCAGCGGGGTGCAGATGCTGACCGGCAGCGGGCAGATCCTGCGTATCGTGGGTGTCTGACCACACATCTGGTCGCCCAAGACTTACACGGTGCACGGAGTCAGCATGAGAGACGCCGGTCGGATGCCCCGTATGGGCCCTGCATGGGCTGATGACGGTTCCGGCCCACTCCTAAGTTGATCGTCTGGCTTTGTACGTGGGAGCCAGCAACGCCTGTCGACGGTTTCGGGTAGCACTTCGCGATCAAACGGTCCGGAAATGTCGATGAGAACTGGCAACGGTCCCGGGGCGCTGACCGCTCCTGAACCCGCGCGCTTCCGAAGTCATGATCCACCTCGCCACAACCCGACCTGATGGCCCGCCGCCTCACCGGCGAAGACACCAACTCGTGGCGCAACGCGATGCAGTGCTCAAGTGAAGTCGGGGGCGTGATCGTGCGCCCATTGGCGGAAGGTGCGAGCCGGCGTTCCTGTTATCTGGTCGAGTGTGAGGTAGGCATCGTCGTCCGGGGCGCCCGTGTCATGGGGTTCGTCTGCGACGCCTTCGACGCCGTCGTAGCTTTCGAAGCCGAACAGGAAGTCTGCGTTCGTGGCCGCGAAGCCGCCTTGGGCTCGGTAGAAGCCGCGGGCTTGTTCGGCGGAGACCTCATCGAGCGTGATCTGTTCTCCGATCGCTTCTGCGATCACTGCAACCTGTTCGCGTTTGGTGAGACTGTCCGGTCCGATGATCGTGTCGATCCGCCCGCGGCGGCGTGGGGCGAGCAGGTTGGCCAGGACGACGTCGGCAATGTCGGCTTTATGGACGGGGTGCCCGATCTGATCCGGAAAGGGCTCCACAGCTCGGCGATCCGCCTTGATCGCCGGCCCCCATATGAGGAGTGAGTTTGTCGCGAACTCACCGGGACGCACGATGCTCCAGTCCAGCCCGGAGCCCATGACGGCCTGCTCGACGACCGCGTTGTACGTGGTGTCGTAGCCGGCCGTCACGGCGGCGGAGGAGACCACGACCACATGCTCGATGCCCGCCTGCTTCGAGCGAGAGACGACCGCCTCAACGGTCTCGGGGACCGCGATCAGGACGAGTTGCGCGGCACCGTCGAATGCGTGCCTCAGCGTGGACGGGTCGTCCAGGTCGCCGAAGACCACGTCCGCACCATCCGGGAGTGAGGCACGTTGCGGGTGCCGCGACATTCCACGCACCGTGTGACCGGCGTCAAGCAGTCCTGCGACGACCAGGCGGCCGATCGCCCCGGTGGCCCCAGTAAGTCGAGGGAGTAGCCCACGATCCTGTTGCTGAAGACATCCTTGATCGCGCAGAGATACAGCTTGCCGTTGCCGGTGG
>NZ_JBNGGE010000037.1:0-85036 GCF_049975785.1 Streptomyces sp. WG7 | reverse complement strand
TGGCCGACCGGGCCGGCGCCCCGCCGCCGCTCGCCCGCCGGCTCGGGGCGTCGCACGTGGCCCGGCCACCGGCCGGCCACCCGCCCCGCCGCACCTCTGGCCGCTCCCCGCGGGCCCGTGTTACCAAGAGCCATGACGCCGCCCACCGCGCCCCGCGCATCCCGCCACTACGACGCCGTCATCGTCGGCGGTGGCCACAACGGTCTGGTCGCCGCCGCCTACCTGGCCCGCGCCGGCCGTTCCGTGCTGGTGCTGGAACGTCTGGACCACACCGGGGGCGCGGCCGTGTCCACGCGGCCGTTCGCCGGGGTCGACGCACGGCTGTCGCGGTACTCGTACCTGGTCAGCCTGTTGCCGAAGAAGATCGTGCGGGACCTGGACCTGGACTTCCGGGTGCGCGGGCGCACCGTCTCCTCCTACACGCCCGTCGAACGGGACGGCCGGCCCACCGGCCTCCTCGTCGGCGGGGCCGAGCGGCGGACGCGTGAGTCGTTCGCCCGGCTCACCGGCTCGGAGCGGGAGTACACGGCCTGGCGGCGGTTCTACGCCATGACCGGCCGCGTCGCCCGGCGGGTCTTCCCGACCCTCACCGAGCCGCTGCCCACCCGGGACGAGCTGCGCCGCAGGGTCGACGACGAGGACGCCTGGCGGGCCCTGTTCGAGGAGCCGATCGGCGTCGCGATCGAGGAGCACTTCGCGGACGACCTGGTACGGGGAGTGGTCCTCACCGACGCCCTGATCGGCACCTTCGCCGACGCCCACGAGCCCTCCCTGAGTCAGAACCGCTGCTTCCTCTACCACGTGATCGGCGGCGGCACCGGTGCCTGGGACGTGCCGGTCGGCGGCATGGGCGCCCTCACCGACGCACTGGCCGGCGCGGCGCGCGCGGCGGGTGCCGTGCTCGCCACCGGGCACGAGGCGGTGCGGATCGACACGGACGGGCGAGCCGCCGAGGTCACCTACCGCTCGGCCGACGGCGAGGGCGTGGCCGCCGCCCGCCACGTCCTGGTGAACGCCTCCCCGCGGGAACTGGCGGCGCTCACCGGGCAGGCACCGCCCCCGCCCGCCGAGGGCGCCCAGCTCAAGGTCAACATGCTGCTGACGCGGCTGCCCGCGCTGCGCGACCCCGCGGCCGACCCGCGTGAGGCCTTCGCCGGGACCTTCCACATCGCGGAGGGCTACGAGCAACTGGCCACCGCGCACGCCCGGGCCGCGGCCGGCGAACTGCCCGCCGCTCCACCCTCCGAGATCTACTGCCACTCGCTGACCGACCCCACGATCCTCGCCCCGGACCTCGCCGCGAGGGGTATGCACACGCTCACCCTGTTCGGCCTGCACACGCCCGCCCGCCTCTTCGCCCGGGACAACGACGCCGTCCGCGAGGAACTGCTGAAGTCGACCCTCGCCCAGCTCGACGCCCACCTGGCCGAGCCCCTCGCGGACTGCCTGGCGACCGACGCCGACGGGCGGCCCTGCGTCGAGGCCCGGTCACCGCTCGACCTGGAACGCGACCTGCGCCTGCCCGGCGGCCACATCTTCCACCGCGACCTGACCTGGCCCCACGCCGGGGCGGGCACCGGACGCTGGGGCGTGGAGACCGGGCAGGCGAACGTCCTGCTGTGCGGCGCGGGCGCGGTGCGCGGGGGAGGGGTCAGCGGGGTGCCGGGGCACAACGCGGCGATGGCGGTGCTGGAACGGACGACGCACTGACGGCGAACTGACGGCGCATGCGTCGGGCGGGGCTGGGTACCGCGACATAACGGAAATTCCGTACCTGTCACCCGCACGACAAGGAGCCTGCCATGGCGGACCTCAGCCCCATCGACCTGCAGAAGGCCCTCAGCGGCATGGACTACCCGGCCGACAAGAAGTCGCTCGTCGACTGCGCACGCAAGAACAAGGCCGACGACAAGGTCGTGAGCCGTCTCGACGGCCTCAAGGAGAACAGCTTCGACGGGCCGAACGAGGTGCAGAAGGCCGTCTTCAACGACTGACGCACACAGGCGTACGACCGCCCGGTCCTAGTCGGCCGACGCCGTCCACCCCACCGCCTCGATCCGCGCCGCGTCCGCGGGGCGCGCGTCGTGGAACAGCACGTCGCCGGCCGCCTCGGCGCGCAGCCCGTCGACGTATGCCCCGCGTCCCACGTACAGCCGGTCGGTCGTGTACCGCCAGCGCAGGGTGAGTCCGCGGGCGGCCGGGAGGGCGGCGCTCAGCCGGTGCCAGACGCGGCCCGACCAGCCCGTCGCCGAACCCGCCGGATGCTCCCGGGGCGCCTCGCCGCGGCGCGTGGTGGTGAACGGGACGGGCCGCCAGGTGCCGCCGCCGTCGGTCGTGGCCTCGAGGAAGAGTGCGTCCGACCCGGTTTCGGTGTCCCACCACAGGGCGCAGCGCAGCCGCGCCCCGCCGGCGGACGTGTCCAGCGCGGGCAGCGTGAGCGTCGCCGTCGAGGAACCCGCCGTCCCGGAGAACCACGCCGTGCGCCCGTGCGCGGGTCGCACCGGTACGGCCCGCGCCAGATTGGTGCCGGCCGCGACCCTGGGAGCCGACCCGGAGCGCCAACCGCGCACCGGGTGCACCGAGTTGCCCAGCACCACCAGGAACGAGTCGGTCGTCGGGTCGAGCACCAGCGACGTACCCGTGAAACCGGTGTGCCCGGCCGTGCGCGGCGTGGCCATGGCACCCATGTACCAGTGCTGGTACAGCTCGAAGCCGAGGCCGTGCTCGTCCCCCGGGAAGTCGGTGTTGAAGTCCGTGAACATCAGCTCCACCGACTCCGGCCGCAGGATGCGCGCCCGGCCGTAGGAGCCGCCGTTGAGCAGCGTACGGCCGAGTACCGCCAGGTCCCACGCGCAGGAGAACACCCCCGCGTGGCCGGCGACGCCGCCGAGGCTGAACGCGTTCTCGTCGTGCACCTCGCCCCACACCAGCCCCCGGTCGAGACCGGACCAGGGCTGCCGGGCGTCCTCCGTGGCCGCGATCCGCGGTCTCCAGGAGGCGGGCGGGTTGTAGCGGGTGCGGTCGAGCCCGAGCGGGGCGGTGATCTCGTCGCGCAGCAGGACGTCCAGGGTGCGGCCCGTGATCTCCTCCAGCACCAGCTGGAGCGAGATCATGTTCAGGTCCGAGTAGAGGTACGCCGTGCCGGGCGCACTCACCGGCTCCTGGTCGTGGACGAGCCGGACCTTCTCCTCGTACGTGGGAGCGCTGTACAGCGGGATCCACGGCCGGAAGCCGGAGGTGTGCGTCAGCAGCTGCCGGACGGTCACGTCCTGCTTGCCGGCCCGCCCGAAGTCCGGCAGGTACGAGGCGACCGGCGCCTCCAGCTCCAGCGCGCCCCGTTCCAGCTGCTGCACCGCGAGGATCGAGGTGAACAGCTTGGAGATCGACGCGAGGTCGAACACCGTGTCCTCGGCCATGGGGATCTGCTGTCCGGCCGGGAACTCGACACCGGTGTCGGTCTCCTCGTCGTAGGCCCGGTAGCGCACCGCCATGCCGATCGGCTCGTGCAGGGCCACCGTGCCGCCCCGGCCGGCGAGCAGCACGGCGCCCGCGTACCAAGGGTGCTCGGGCGAGGGGCCGAGAAACGTTTCGGCGTCCGTCACGAGCTGACGCAGGTGGCCGGGCAGCAACCCGGCGCGCTCGGCGGAGCCGCGCCGCAGCGTGGGGCGGCGGCCCTTGTGCGCGACGGCCTCGGCCGGCCCGGCCGCGAACGGGGCGATGGCCAGGGCGCCGCCCAGGGCCAGGGCCCCGGCGCCCACTTGACGCCGTGTGAATCCGCTCGCAGCCTGTCCGGCCATCGAAGAGCCTCCCGCGCCACCGAAGCTGAAAGTATCTTTCCTGGACCTCCGTGCGGAGTGAAACTTTCCTGTCAGTGACGGGTTCGTGTCAATGGGCCGTGCGGAGTCGGGCCGCCGGACCCCGCCCGGCACGGGGCCGGGCGGGGCGGGTCGCGGGGTGGTGCTCGGCGCCTCCCGGCGGAGAACAACCGGGTCCGGCCGGCGTGGTGCCGCGAGGCGACGCCCGGCGACTCCGTGCCGCCGCCCACGACGAACCCGGCGGCGGCGAAGCCGGGCGCGACGGTGTTCAGCGTGTTCGGGGTGGTGACCGGGTCCGGCCGGGCTGTGCGCGTGTCGGTGGCACCCGGCACTTCCGGCGCCGCGCGCCCATGTCTTGACCCGCCCCGCCGACCGGCCGAGGATCACGTCATGACGCTGATGCCCGGACACGGCAGCACGGTCGACGGAGTGCTGCGGCGCAGCGCCCGGCGCACCCCGGCGCGCGTCGCGGTGGAGTACCGCGACCGCACCTGGACCTACGCGGAACTCGACACCGCCGTCTCCCGCGCGGCGAGCGTCCTGCTGGACCAGGGGCCGACCCCCGGGGACCGGGTCGGCGCCTACGGGCACAACTCCGACGCCTACCTGATCGCCTTCCTGGCCTGCGCCCGCGCGGGCCTGGTGCACGTCCCGGTCAACCAGAACCTGACCGGCGACGACCTCGCCTACATCGTCCGCCAGTCCGGCAGCACGCTGGTCCTCACCGACCCGGATCTCGCCGGCCGGCTCCCCGCCGGCGTACGCACCCTGCCGCTGCGCGACGCCGACGACTCGCTGCTCGCCCGGCTGGCCACGGCACCCGCGTACGACGGCCCCGAGCCGGGCGGCGAGGACCTGGTGCAACTGCTCTACACCTCGGGCACCACCGCCCTGCCCAAGGGCGCGATGATGACCCACCGGGCGCTGGTGCACGAGTACCTGAGCGCCATCACCGCCCTGGACCTCGGCGCGGGCGACCGCCCCGTGCACGCGCTGCCCCTCTACCACTCGGCGCAGATGCACGTGTTCCTGCTGCCCTGCCTCGCGATCGGCGCGACGAACATCGTCCTCGACGCGCCCGACGGCGACTGGCTCTTCGACCTGATCGAGGCCGGCCGCGTGGACAGCCTGTTCGCGCCGCCCACCGTGTGGATCGGCCTCGCGAACCGCGCCGACTTCGCCACCCGCGACCTCGGCGGCCTGCGCAAGGCCTACTACGGGGCGTCGATCATGCCCGTGCCGGTCCTGGAGCGGCTGCGCGAACGCCTCCCGGACCTGGCCTTCTACAACTGCTTCGGGCAGAGCGAGATCGGCCCCCTCGCCACCGTCCTGGGCCCGGACGAGCACGAGGGCCGGATGGACTCCTGCGGCCGGCCCGTGCTGTTCGTCGAGGCGCGGATCGTCGACGAGGACGGCAAGGAGGTGCCCGACGGCACCCTGGGCGAGGTCGTCTACCGCTCCCCGCAGTTGTGCGACGGCTACTGGGACAAACCCGAGGAAACCGAAGCGGCCTTCCGCGACGGCTGGTTCCGCTCCGGCGACCTCGCCGTGCGGGACGCGGACGGCTACTTCACGGTCGTCGACCGGGTGAAGGACGTCATCAACTCCGGTGGCGTACTGGTCGCCTCCCGCCAGGTCGAGGACGCCCTCTACACCCACGAGGCCGTCGCCGAGGCCGCCGTGATCGGGCTGCCCGACGAGCGGTGGATCGAGGCCGTCACGGCGGTCGTCGTCCCGCGCGGCGAGGTCACGGAGGACGAACTGATCGCCCACGCCCGCGAGAGGCTCACCGCGTTCAAGGCACCCAAGCGGGTCCGCTTCGTGGACGCGCTGCCGCGCAACGCCAGCGGGAAGATCCTCAAACGGGAGCTGCGGGACCGGTTCGCCGGTTCGTGACCCGGCAACCCGTCGCGGCCGAAGCGGCGAGCGCCGAGGATCGGCGCCATGCCGACGATCACCACCCACGACGGGACCGGACTCGCCCATCGCGTCCGCGGCGACGGCCCCCGCTGGTGGTCCTGCCGGGCGGGCCCATGCGGGCCCCCGCCTGCCTGGGCGACCTCGGTGGCCTGACGGCCCACCGCAGGCTGGTCCTCCTCGACCTGCGTGGTACCAGCGACTCCGGCGTGCCCGCGGACCCCGCGACGTACCGCTGCGACCGGCTCGCGGACGACGTGGAGGCCCTCCGCGCCCACCTCGGCCTCAAGGCGATCGACGCCCTCGGGACATGGCTGGCCGGGTCCGGTGACTCCCTCGCCCGCTGCCCCGCCCGGGTCCTCGTCCTCGCCGGTGAGCTCGGCGGCGGCCCCCGTCCGGAACCCGCCCGCCGCCGCGCCGACGTCCTCCCGCACGCCGAGGTGGCCGTCCAGCCGGGCGCCGGGCACTATCCGTGGCCGGACGATCCGCGGTGGTTCGTACGGTGTGTCGCCGCGTTCCTCGCACACCGCTGAGGCCACCGGGACCCCACCGGCGTGTGTGACGCGTGGGAACGGCGGCGCCGATCTTCCGAAAGGCACCCGTCACGTGGCCTGTCGGCACTCGGACCCGGTCGCTAGGCTGACCCGCGGACGACGAGACCGGGAGGAGCACGGACGTGGCCGAGAGCACCACCCACCAGCGCCCGCTCATGGGCTGGGTCAAGCCGGAGCTGGATCTCAGCAACGCGCAGTGGCAGTCCAGCAGCAGGGGCCTGGGGGATGTCCAGATCGCCTTCGTCGAGGGGTTCATCGCCATGCGGAACAGCGGCAGCCCGGGCAACCCCTCCCTGATCTTCACCCCCGCGGAATGGGGCGCGTTCGTGTCGGGAGCGCGGGAAGGGGAGTTCGACCTCACGTGAAACACCTGCCGGGGAGCTGAGCCGGGTGGTCCGTCCGGCCGATCCGGGGGTGTTGCACCCCTTTTTCCGGACACGCGACCGGGAGGACCCTTTCGGGCCGACGCCTGAGCGAGGCTGACGCCACGAGGGGGAACGGTCGTACTCCGGAGGCGAGGAACCCATGAGCACCACCCTGCCGGTCATCGCGGCGGTCGACGGTTCGGACGACAGCCTGCGCGCCCTGGACTGGGCCCTCGACACCGCCCACCGGCGCGAGGCACGCCTTCGGGTGGTGCATGTGCGCCAGTACGCCGCCTGGGCACAGACCGACGTCCTGGTCGCGGGTCCGCCGGACACCGGGGAGGACCCGGTGCTCGACCAGGCCCGCGCGCACCTTCAGGGGCGGGCCTACGCGGTGGCGACGGAGTACGTCGGCATGGAGGGCGTACCGGGCGCCGTGGTGCCGGAACTGGGCGCCGACGCCCAGTTGCTGGTGCTCGGCTCCCGGGGCCGCGGCGGCTTCGCCAGCCTGCTGCTCGGCTCGAACGGCCTGGCCGCCGCCCGCGACGCCGAGTGCCCGGTCGTCGTGGTGCCCCGCCCCGGCCGCGAGGTCCACGGCGAGGCGCGGTCCGAAACCGGCCCTCGGGTGGTGGTCGGCCTGCACGTGGACAGCCCCGACGACGCCACGCTCTCCTTCGCCTTCGCCGAGGCCGCGCTGCGCGGCGCCCGCCTCCAGGTGGTCGCCGCCTACCCGTGGCCGGTGCAGACCTGGGCCGCCGCCGGCCAGATCATGCCCCCGGTGATCGACGAGGTCTCCATCGAGAGCGAGACCCGGGTCCTGGCCGACGGCTTCCTCGCCCCCTACCGGGAACGCCACCCCGACGTCCGCGCCGAACCGTACGTCGCGCCGGGCGACGCCGCCGGACACCTCGTCGCCGCCTCCCGCGACGCCGAGCTGGTCGTCGTCGGCCGCCACCGCAGACGCCTGCTGGCCCCGGCCCGCATGATGGGCTCGGTCACCCAGGCCGTCCTGCTGCACGCGGCAGCCCCGGTCGCTGTGGTCCCACCGGCTCCGCCGGAGGAGTGAAGCGGGAGGAGTGAAGCGGGAGGAGTGAGGCCGGACGGAAGGGTGAGGCCGGAGAAGCCGGGGTGCGGGCCTGCGGGCCGACGCCGTCGGTGGTGGCCGCGCCCGTCTCCGTACGAAAGGTGCGGCGCCCGTCTCCGTACGAAGCGTGAGGGCCCGCCACCGGCGGCCCGGGCCCGTCTGTCACCGCACGCTGCCCGGGCCGGCCGGCAGGGTCCGCGTCGCGGCTCGACCCGCGGGACCGGGCGCCGGCCGGCGCGCGCCGGGGGACGGGAGGCCGTGCGCGGCGGCGAGGTCCCGCAGGGCGCGTCGGTCGGCGCTTGCCGGGGGACGGGCCTGCCGGCCACCGGCTCACGCGCCCGCCGCCCCGGGCGTCACGTCGGCTCGGCCGAGGGCGGGGGCGACCCGCCCCGTCCCCGGGGGACCGGTCGTCCTCGGCTCCACTGTCCGCAACCATGCCGGGGCGGCCCGCCACACGAACGGCACGAGCGGGGGGGGGGGGGGGGGGCGGCGCCCCCCCCCCCCCCCCCCCCCCCCCCCCGCCGGCCCCCCCCCCCCCGGGGGGGGGGGGGGGGGCGGCCCCCCCCCCCCCCCCCCCCCCCCCCCCCCCCCACGCCGCCCGCGGGCTCCGGCCACGTACCATGGCGGCATGTCGTTCCTCCGCCGCCGCAGCGCCACGCCCGCCGGGCCCGACTTCGACGTACTGGCCATGGACCCCGGCGACTGGCCCGGGAACCTGGGCGCGGGCCTGCTGCCCGCGCCCGACGGCAGCTGCCAGGGCGTCTTCCTGCGCTACGACCTGTTCGGCGGCCGCGGCCCCGCGATGATCATCGGCAACCTGCCGGCCGGCTCCCCGGCCCGTGAGGTCCCCGAGGGAGAGATCCCGTTCGAGGTGGCCCAGCTGCTGCTCGCACTGGAGAACGACGAGGAGATCACGGTCGTCGGCGCCGAGGACGTACCGGTGATGCAGGGCGACAACCTGCTCATCGTGCGCCGTCTCAAGCTCTCCGAGAGCCGGATCTCCTGCGTGCAGTTCGACCGCAGCGACGGCGTCCTGGTGACCATCGCCGCCTGGGACCGCCCCATCACCGACGACCTGTACGCCCTGCTGAAGCCGCTTCCGGCGGAGCTGTTCCAGCAGGGCTGACCCGGCGGCCACCGCCGCCGGGTTCTTCCGCGGGGTGCGGGACCAGGCCTTCTGACCCGGGGTACCGGTTGGCCGTCCACTCGCCCCACCGGCCGGCGTCAACGGCCACTGCAGGCATCCGGGCACACAGAATCCGCGGTGCGCCCCTTCATGGGCACACCGCGGACCGTCGACCGTCGTCTCAGCGCGTGCCGACCGCCGCACGCACCGCACGCCGGGCCATCTGGCAGTCGTCGTGCAGCCGGCGCAGCAGCAGCCGCTGTTCCTCGCCGGACGGCGCGGCACCCGGGTGGGCTGGAGCCTGCGGCACCGGGGCCGTGTCACGCATCGAACGCTGCACGGCCGTCTCGTAGGTACGGATCTCCCGGGTCAGCACCAGCATCAGGTTCACCAGGAACGCGTCACGCGCGGCGGGCCCCGCCGACTGGGCGATCTGGCTGATCTGGCGGCGAGCCGCCGGGGCGTCACCGAGGACCGCCCACAGCGTCGCCAGGTCGTAGCCGGGGAGGTACCAGCCCGCGTGCTCCCAGTCCACCAGCACTGGACCGGCCGGTGACATGAGGACGTTGGACAGCAGCGCGTCACCGTGGCAGAACTGGCCCATGCCCTGGCGTCCGCCGGCGTGGGCGATACCGTGCAGCAGCTTCTGCAGGTCGCCCAGGTCCCGGTCGGTGAGCAGTCCCAGCTCGTGGTACCGGGAGATCCGGGCCGCGTAGTCCAGCGGGGCGTCGAAGGTGCCGGCCGGCGGTCGCCACGCGTTGAGCCGGCAGATCGCGCCGAGCGCTGCTCTGATGTCCGCCCGCGGCGGGGCTTCCAGCGGGTGCCGCTGCAGCGCCGCCACGCGCCCCGGCATCCGCTCGATCACCAGCGTGCAGTTGTCCGGGTCCGCTGCGATCAGCCTCGGCACCCGCACGGGAGGGCGGTGCCGGACGAACGAGCGGTATGCCCCTATCTCGTGCCTGATCCGCTCCGCCCACGCGGGGGAGTGGTCCAGTAAACACTTGGCGACCGCCGTGCTGCGCCCGGTCGTGCCGACCAGGAGCACGGAACGCCCGTTGCGGCGCAGCACCTGGACCGGGGCGAACTCCGGGCAGATCCGGTGCACGGAGGTGATCGCCGTGCGCAGTTGGGCGCCCTGAGGGCCGGACAGGTCGATTCTCCCGCTGAGTGGCTGCGTGCCGGGGCCCGCGCCGCGCCGCGCCCTGCCCGCCCCGAGCACCGGGGCCGCCGGACGAGCGGGGGCGAGATAGGGGCCGCCGCCCGCCGCCGGGCGGGGGTGCAGCGATCGCTGCGGGGCGGACACGGAGGACGATGCTGCGTACATGGGCGAGACAGATCCCTTCGTGTGCCTGCTGTGCCTGTCTGAAGCGCGGTGCCCGACCGTCGAGTACGGGAGGGAACGCCTTCCGAAAGCCGTCGCGCTGCCCGACCGGCCGCCCGGGATCACCCTGGGGAGTAACCCCGCGGCGACCGGGTCGGGGTGGCGCATTCCTACCTGACACCCGTCCGCCCGTGGCACACCATCTGGCGCACCCTGGCGAACGGTGGCGAATAGTCGCCCGGCAACCCGCACGGGGCTACTGTCAACTCAGCCGAGAACCTGGGGGCTTGACGTGAGCGGAGAACCCAACACCCGTCTGTCGGACCTGTTCGGCCTGGCCGGCTGGTCCAAGGGCGAACTCGCGAGGCTGGTCAACCGGCAGGCGGCGGCCATGGGCCACCCTCAGCTGGCGACCGACACCTCGCGGGTGCGGCGGTGGATCGACATGGGAGAGATCCCGCGTGATCCGGTGCCGCGGGTGCTGGCGGTTCTGTTCACCGAGCGTCTCGGCCGTGTCGTGACCATCGAGGACCTCGGTCTGGTCCGGCACGGGCGTGCGGGGAAACGGCCACGCGGCGGGAGCGAGGAGCATCCCGACGGAGTGCCGTGGGCGCCCGAGCGGACTGCGGCGGTCCTCACCGAATTCACGGGAATGGACCTCATGCTCAACCGACGCGGCTTGGTGGGCGCGGGCGCCGCGCTCGCCGCGGGATCAGCACTCAGCAACGCCATGCACGACTGGCTGCACACCGACCCGGCCCTGGCTGCCGACGCTCCCGACCTCCGCCACCCCCTGCACGCTGACCCCGCGGGGTTCGACCGCTACGAGGCCGCCCCCATCGGGTCGCAGGAAGTGGAGGAACTGGAGCGCTCGGTCGAGGTGTTCCGCGCCTGGGACGCCGCCCGTGGCGGCGGGCTCCAGCGCAAGGCCGTGGTGGGCCAGCTCAACGAGGTGGGCGGCATGCTCGCCTACCACCACCCACCCCATCTGCAGCGGCGCCTGTGGGGCGTCGCCGCCAACCTCGCCGTCCTCGCGGGCTGGATGTCGCACGACGTCGGCCTGGAGCCCACGGCCCAGAAGTACTTCGTCATCGCCACCCACGCCGCGCGCGAGGGCGGCGACCGTCCCCGGGCCGGCGAGGCGCTCTCCCGGGCGGCCCGTCAGATGGTCCACCTGGGCCGGCCCGACGACGCGCTCGACCTGATGAAGCTCGCCAGGACCGGCTCCGGCGAGGAGGTACTGCCGCGTACCAGGGCCATGCTCTACACCATCGAGGCCTGGGCCCAGGCCTCGATGGGCAAGGGCCAGGCGATGCGCCGCACCCTGGGGCGGGCCGAGGACCTCTTCGTCTCCGACAAGGCGGACGTGCCGTCGCCCGACTGGATGCAGACGTTCAAGGAGGAGGACCTGTACGGCATGCAGGCCCTGGCCTACCGGACGCTCGCCGAGTTCGAGCCGGGGGCCGCCGTACACGCGCAGCACTATGCCGAGAAGGCGCTCGCCCTGCGGATCGACGGCCGGCAGCGGTCGAAGATCTTCGACTACCTGTCCATGGCGTCCGCCTGCTTCATCGCCGACGACCCCGAACAGGCGGACCGGTACGCGCGCCTCGCCCTGGTGTCGATGGGGTCCAACTCATCCCAGCGGACCTGGGACCGGCTGCGTGAGATGTACCGGCTCACCGCCGAGTACGCCGACTATCCGAAGATCCAGGAGCTGCGCGAGGAGATCAAGCTGGCGCTGCCCAGGGGCAAGTCGCCCAGGGGGAGGGGGAGGGGCGGCACCAGCACTCCGGCTTAGCGTGCGCGACGTGTCGTCCAAGGCGTCACCCGGGCCACCAGCACGCAGGCGTCCTCCTGCCCGAGGTGCCCGCCGAACTCCTCCGTCACGATCCGTACGCCGTCCTGTGCGGAGCCCACCCCGGTCAGGCGGGGACCCAGGGAGAGAAGCCGCCGCATGTCCGCGGGGGCGAGTTCGCCGGTGTGCAGGAGCAGCAGGTCGCCGTCTTCGAGGGCCGCCTCGGCCTGCCCGGCCAGTCCGTGCCCCGTCCCCCGGCGGAACAGCAGCGGGACGAGGTGTCCGGTGTGTGCCCACGTCAGCGTGCGGGTGTGGGGCCGGTAAGAGCAGTACAGGGCGCCGCGAACGGGCGGCAGGGCGGTGGCCTCGAGCAACCGGTCCAGTCGGTCCGGGAGTTGTGCGGGTCGGGTGCCCGCCGTGGCCAGGCCGCGCAGGGCGCCGATCGGCATCGCCGGACCCTGCGCCCCGTCGGGGCCCGGGCCCGTGAGGTCGCCGACGCTGAGCAGGGTCTCGTCGCCGGCGAGGGGGCACGCGTCGTACCAGGCGGTGCACGGGGGTGCTTGGGCCGTCGGGGCTGCCGGCGGGAGGTAACCGGCGGCCAGGTCCAGGCCCGGCCGCCCCTCGTGCGGGAACCGCAGGAGGCCGTGCCAGGGCGGCTGTACGGCTTCCCGCGGTTCGACCGCGGCCCGTTGCCCGGTGTCCGCGGGCAGCGGGTGGTGGCTGAGCGAGTCACGGGTCTCGCTCACCACCCGCTGGCTGCGCCGCAGTTCGCTGACGTCCCGCAGTACCGCCCACATCGAGGCGGTGCTGCCGTCGGCGTCGAGCACGGGCTCGCCCATCATGTGCACGGTGCGTACGGTGTCGTCGGGGCGCACGACGCGGAACTCGCCGTCGATCGGCCGGGCGTCGACGAGGCAGCCCGTGACCATCGCGGTCAGTTTCGGCCGGTCCTCGGCGAGTACCACGGACGGGAGTTCGTCGAGGCTGAGCGGGGCGGCGGCGGGGTCGCGGCCGAGGATGTGGAAGAGCTCCCCGGACCACTCGGCCTCGTCCGTCAGCAGGTTCCACTCGGCGCTGCCGACCCGGCTGAGCAGCGAACCGGTCCGCGGCGCGGGTGCCGGCCCGTCCCGGAGCTGCGCCAGGTGCTCGTCGATGTCACTGAGCTGGTGCAGTGCCAGGTCGTACAGGGCGCGCTGCCAGCGCCCGCGGGGGTCGGTTCCGTCGCCCTGGCTGTCCCGCCGCACCGCGTCCACGTCGCCCCTCAGCCGCCGCGCCTGCGATATCAGGGCCTCGACCGAGTCGTGTCCTGGTGGCTGGGCGGCTGGGTGGTCCGCGGAGAGAGGGGACGACATGACGCACTCCGATGTGCAGACGGTACGACGACCAAGGCGGAACTGAGGCTGGCGGAAGGACCGTTACGACTCTTGCACAGCCCGCGACGCCCCGTAAGTGATTTGGCAACACACGATACGGTGGTGCTTCCGGCATATGCCACAGTCTTCCCGGAGCGACTTCGGCACCCGAACGGCGTAGGTGGCTCGAGGGTCAAGTCGTAGGATTCCTACGGGACTTGACGGGTATCGGGGCTCGGAGGTGTCGTCGTCCTGGCGTTCGATGAACCCTTGTTCTATGGGCGGTCGTGCGGTGTCGGGCGGGGTGCCAGGTCGACGGGTGTGCGCGCGCCCGTCTCCAGGGCCCGTACGCCGGCCTCGGCGACCACGGAGGCGGCGTACCCGTCCCAGGTGCCCGGACCGGTGACCCGGCCTCGCCGGGTGGCGTCGACCCAGGCCTGCACCTCGCGGTCGTAGGCGTCCGCGAACCGTACGAGGTAGTCCTGGGGCACCTCCTCCCGGGCGCCGCCCGCCGCCGTCACCACCATGGTGCGCGCGTCCCCGATCCGGGCGCTGCCCGCCTCGCAGACGGCCTCGCAGCGCACCTCGTAGCCGAAACCGCAGTTGACGAAGATCTCCACGTCGACCAGGGCGCCGCCCTCGGTCTCGAACAGCACGAACTGGGGGTCGAGCAGACCCTCCGGCGCACCTCCCGAGGGACGCGGCCGGAGCACCGTCACCGCGGTCAGTTCCTGCCCGAGCAGCCAGCGGGCCGCGTCGATCTCGTGCGAGACGGAGCTGGTGACCAGCATCGCGGAGGTGAAGTGCGACGGGGAGGACACGTTGCGGTGGACGCAGTGCAGCATCAGGGGCCGGCCCAGCCGCCCGCCGTCCAGCAGCGATTTCAGCTGCCGGTACTCGGCGTCGTACCGCCGCATGAACCCGATCTGTGCCAGCGTCCGGCCCAGCCGCGCCTCCGCCTCCACCACGCGCAGGGCGCCCGCGGAGTCCGGCACCATCGGCTTCTCGCACAGCACCGGCAACCCGCGTGCGAAGGCGGCCAGCAGCGCCTCCTCGTGCACCTCTCCGGGCGAGGCGATCAGCACGGCCTCGACCCCCGGCGCGTCGAGCGCGGCCTCGGCGTCCGTGTGGACGACGACCCCGTCGATCCCGCCCACGGCCGCCTTCGCCCGCTCGGCGTCGGGATCCGCCACCGCGGCGACCCTGGCCCCGCTCACCACCCCGTCGAGGCGTCGTATGTGATCAGCGCCCATGTGTCCCGCGCCCAGGACCGCCACACCCAGAAGTTCGCTCACGCTCCGCCGACTCCTTCCCCGTCCGCCGCACACCCGCGAAGAGGCGGGTACGTGTACGGCGAACAGGGTTTCATGGTCGTCAAGAGGGGCGGGGTCCCCGGGCGGGGCGGGGCGGGTGTCAGTAGCGGAGTACTCCGGCGATGCCGTCCGCCTCCCCGAGCGCGCCGTCCGGCACGAAGCGGACGTCGGCCCCGGTCTCCAGGCACCGCTCGACGATCTCGTCCACGACGTCCTCGCGTGCGTCGAGGTCGTCGCCGTCCGCCGGGACCAGATGGTCGCCGTCGTCGCGCATGGTCACCCGGAAGTTCTCCTCGACGGCGAGGAGTCGTACGCGGCCGGTCCGGGCGCTCTCCCACAACTCGTCCACGCCGGCCGCGAAGTCCTTGCGCCCGCGGGCCGCCTCCAGTTCCCTGGCCACGGCCTCGACGGAGCCGCGCGCCTCGTCGTCGAGCACCGGCCGCACCGCCTGCCACACGGCCTCGGCCGTGCCGTGCGCGAGGCCCCCGTGCGGAACGAGCACCGCGTCCCCCACGGCGCTTCCGGCCTCCTCCAGCAGCGACAGCGCGGCCTGCGGGCCGGTGACGTACAGCGGCCGGGGATGTGCGCGCAGGACCCTGCCCATCGCGGCGTCGGCCTCGCGCAGGAACCGCCGGGTTCCCTCGTCCCGGAACGTGCTCGGCGCGTCGCCGATCCGTTCCTGGCGCTCGGGGTCGAAGTCCTCCGGGGGCCGGTCGAGGGGGAAGCCGCCGGTGCGGTCCTCGACGACCCGGCCCGTGCCGCCACTCCACAGCGTGACGCGGTCGGTGGCGACCGACAGTACCCAGAACGGCCGCTCGGCGGCCTGCGCGGCGACGAGGTTGCGGGTCAGGAAGGTGTCCGACAGGACCACGCGCTCGGGGACGGAACGTGCGAGCGTCCAGACCTGGTGCTCACCCGGGGCGGCGAAGAGCGCCAGTCCGTCCTCGGCGTGCGTCAGGTCGACCTCGGCGAGGGCCCGGTCGAGTTCCCGGGACACCTCCATGCGCCGTTCTCGGGTGACCGCCGGATCGTCCTCCAGCTGCTTCTTGGCCTCGGCGACCACGTTGCGCAGTCGGACGGAGTCCTGGGCGTTGTCCGGTTCGCGGCGGTGCGTGGGCGTCAGCACGGACACGGCCGGGTACGGGCGGGGGCGCCGTAGTTCGGCGAGGGTGGCGGGACTCAGATCGTGCTCCATGTCAGCACGATAGATCCGATGGGCATGTCGGGCATTCGGGGCAATATGTCTTCCCTGTGACCCGCCGGCCGCTTCAGTCGTCGCCCCGGGCGGTCCGGGAGGCCTCGGAGCCGCAGGAACTGCCGTCGGGCGGCAGGGAGCCGTACAGCAGGAAGTCGTCGACCTTGCGGTGCACGCACTCGGAGGACGCGTAGCCGGTGTGCCCCTCGCCCTTGTTGTCGAGGACCACGGCCGAGGGGCCGAGCCGCTCGGCCGTCTCCACGGTCCAGCGGTACGGGGTGGCCGGGTCGCCCCGGGTGCCGACCAGCAGCATTTCCGAGGTGTCCAGGTCCTTCACCTCGTCGCGGATGTAGTCGGTGCCCCTGGGCCGGCCGTAGCACATGAGCACCTGGGTGAGCCGGTACCGGCCGAAGACCGGGGAGGCCTCCTCGTACCGCGCGCGCAGCCGGCTCAGGGACCCCGCGACCTGGTCCGCGGCGGGGCGGTCGGGGTCGTCGGCGCAGTTGACCGCCATCAGGGCGGCCGGGAGGTTGTCCATGGGGATGTCCTCCTGGTCGGTGAGGCCGCCGTCGTCGTCCGCGGGACCCCGCGCGCGGACCGGGAAGGTGACGCCGCCGGACACGAAGCCCTCCAGGCCGCGGGTGTCGCCGTCCTCGAGCAGCTGGGCGAGCGCCCGCTGCAGCGTGGGCCACAGTTCGCGGCTGTACAGCGCCTGGCCGATGGCGCCCACCATGTCCTGCCCGGAGAAGGGCTCGCCGAAGTCCGTCGGTACCGGATCGGAGTCGAGCGAGGCGACGAGCTGGACGACCTGGCGGCGGGCTGCCCGGGCGTCCTGTCCGAACGGGCAGGCGATGTCCTCCACGCACCAGTCGAGGAAGTTCTCCAGCGCGGTCTGCTGCCCCCGGGCGCCGGCCAGCCCTTGCTCGGTCAGCGGTTCCGTCAACGTGTCCACGCCGTCCAGCACGACCCGGCCGACCTTGTCCGGGAACTGGGCGGCGTAGACCGCGCCCAGCCGGGTTCCGTAGGAGAAGCCGAGGTAGTTGAGCCGGTCGTCGCCGAGTGCCCGGCGCATCACCTCCATGTCGCGGGCGGCGTTGACCGTGCCGATGTGGGGGAGCACGGGGCCGGAGTGCTTCGTGCACTCGGCGGCCGCGTCCCGCAGCCGCCGGAGCACGTCCTGCGGGTCGGTGAGCTCCTCGTCCCCGTCCGTGGCCTCCATGATGTCCAGCGTGGCCGGGCCGCAGGTGACCGGCGAGGACCGGCCGACGCCGCGGGGATCGAAGGTCACCACGTCGTAGCCGTTGGTCAGGTGCATGAAGTCCTTGCCGCCGGCGGCGAGTTCGCTCACGCCGGAGCCGCCCGGCCCGCCGAAGTTGAGCAGCACCGAGCCACGTGACTCACCGGTCGCCCGGTACCGGGCGAGGGCCAGGTCGAGCGTTCCCCCCTCGGGCCGGTCGTAGTCGAGGGGGACGGTGACCTTCCCGCACTGCAGGTCCTTCGGCACGTCCATGCCCTCGCACGACGCCCAGGTGATGCTCTGCTCGTAGAAGCGGGACAGGCCGGATTCGGTGTCGTCCGCGGTCGCCAGGGGCAGCCCCGCACCCAGCAGGGCCAGCGAGAGTGCGCCGGTGACCGCGCAGCGCCGGACCGAGGGCCGAGTCGACAGCTTGGCCAGCATCGATGCCTCCCGGGCGCCCCGTCGCGGACCGGTGCTCGGCGCCCTCGATCACCATAAGGGGGCCTCGGACGCCTCGCCTCCGGGCGCTGTGGGCGGGCGCTGTGAGCGGGCGTTGTCGTCGGACGCTGTCGCCGGGCGCTGCCGCGGGGGCGCGCGAGGTGGCTTCCTTCCGTCCGTACCCGTTCCTCTCGCGGAAACCGGTGGTGCAACGCGCGGGTCTCCCCGGCCGGTTCCGGCACGGGACCGTCCACGGTCGCGCCGGGACCCTCCGCGGTCGTGCCGGGAGCCGCCTCGTGCGCCGTGGGCGTCCGCTCGGGCGGTGCGGGGACGTCCGGTTCCGTCGGCCGGGCCCCGAGCCGTTCCGGCGACGCGACGTGGACCACGCGGCCCAGGTCCACCGGGCGTGCGTGCGTGCGGCGCGCGCCCCAGGTCCGTCAGGTGTGCGTGCGGCGCGCCCCAGGGGTCCGGCAGGTGTGCGCGGCGGTCCCTCAGGCGTGCGCGTCGCGCGTACCGGGCAGCGCTCGCCGGATGTACACGGTGGCCGCGGCCCGCTCCCCGGGAGTGAGGAGGACTCCCCCCGCCTTTGAGCGTGGTTTCGGGGCGGCTCCCGACGCCGCTCGCGGAGACCCTGGGGGTCACCGGGACCGGACTCGGGGAGGTGGCTCGGGAGCCGGTGCCGTTCCCGCGTCCGCAGCGCTGTTCAGCGGCAGCGCTGTTCAGCGGCGCGGACGCGGCCGTGAACGGTCCAGCGCGGCCACGCCGAGTGCGGCCAGGCCGATCTGGATGAGCCACTCGACCCAGTCGACGCCGTCGGTGTCGGCCACGTCGAACGCCGTCGCGATCCACGAACCGATCAGCGCGGCCACGATGCCGACGAGGATGGTCCACAGGACCCCGATGCGCTGACGGCCCGGGACGACGAGGCGGCCCAGGACGCCGATGACGATGCCGATGACGATGGCACTGATGATGCCGCCGATTTCCATTTCCGCCCCTTCGTGTCAAGGCCCCCGCGGTAGTGCGTGTGCCCGTTGCGGGCGGGCGCAGTCCCGTCGGAGGCATCGGGGCGTGCGCGGGCCGGCCCGCGCAGGCGGACCGGCCCGTGGTGTTCCCCTCCCGTGTGTCTAGGGCCTGCGCATGCTCTTCGATGCCGTGGCGGCGCACACCGCCCCCAGAGCCAGGGTCAGCGCGCCGATGATGATGTTGTTCCAGATGACGCCGGCGTCCGGGTTCGTGCCGACGATCCACGGCGAGATGATCATCCAGAGACCCATCGCACACATGGCCCCGCTGAGGCCGTACATGCGTTCCGGGGCGCGGGTGAATCCCAGGGCCAGCAGGCCGATGGCGATTCCTATGATCAGGTTGTGGGCCACGAGTGCAGGCTGGCTGGTGGTGAAGTGGAGTATCCACGGGGACACGGCACAGTAGAGGCCGAGCAGGAACACCGGCCCGTCCACGAGTGCCACGTCGCGACCACCGAGCATGCGGGCGTAGCGCGCCTGCATTTCCGGAGCGTCGGGGTGGCTGGTCATGTCACCTCGGGTGTGCGAGACGTTGGCCATGAGTCGTCTCCTTCGACTTGCTGGGCCGACCGCGTCTGGGTGCGGTGTGCGGCAGCGCCGCATATGTCCATTCTGCCCTTATTTCCGCTTTATATGTAGTCGTGGCCGGAGTGTGGAGGGGTGGCCGGGGTGGACATGTCCACGCGGATCGCGGGCAGGTGCGAGGTGGGAGAACGCGAGGAATGCGGGGACAGTGGAGGTGGTCGTCGCCATGGGTGCCAAGGTGTTGGAGCGGTTCCCCGCGGGGTCGCCGCGCGGGTCGTGGCCGGCGGAGGAGTGCGCGGCGCGGTGTCGGGCCCGGGGTGAGCCCGCGACCGTCGTGATGGACCTGGAGTCGGACGCCTTCCTGGTGGTCGTCCCGGCTCGCGACGAGGACTGAACGGCGGCCTGCGGGTACGTGGCCGCGTGGCCGCCGTCCCCCTTGGGGAGGCCCCTCCGGCCGTGCCCGTGCGAAGTCCTCGGCCGCGGTACGGGTCCGGGTCAGGTCCGGTCCTCCAGTGGGACCGGACCTCGGCCGCCGCGAAAAAGCAGTCCCTCGGGCAGGGAATGTATTTTGGTACCTGAAAGGTTGGCTATTACATCCAGTCTTTCAGCCGACGTCTTCCCCCACCAGCGAGGCACACCGTGAACCACCCCGCCCCCGAGCGGCCCGCCGACGTCGTGGCCCGCCTGCGCGCCACCTTCCGCACCGGCCGGACCAAGCCCGTCGAGTGGCGCACCGCGCAGCTTCGCCGGCTGCGCGCACTGCTCACGGAGAACGGTCCGGACCTGGAGGCCGCGCTCCACGCCGACCTCGGCAAGAGCGCCGCGGAGGCCCAGCGCACGGAGATCGGCTTCACCGTGCGCGAGATCGACCACACCCTCGACCACCTGGCCGACTGGCTGCGCCCCGAGCCCGCCCCCGTCCCGGCGCACCTCGGCGCCGACGCCACCGCCTGGACGCAGTACGACCCGCTGGGCGTCGTCCTGGTCATCGCGCCCTGGAACTACCCGGCCCAGCTCCTGCTCGCCCCGGTGGTCGGCGCCCTGGCCGCGGGCAACGCGGTGGTCGCCAAGCCCAGTGAGCTGGCCCCGGCCACCTCCGCCGCGCTGGCCCGCCTGCTGCCGCGGTACCTGGACACCGAGGCCGTGGCCGTCGTCGAGGGCGGGATCCCCGAGACCACGGCCCTGCTCGCCGAGCGCTTCGACCACGTCTTCTACACCGGGAACGGCACCGTCGGCCGCATCGTCATGCGCGCCGCCGCCGAGCACCTCACCCCGGTCACCCTCGAACTCGGCGGCAAGTCCCCGGCGTTCGTCGACCGCGACGCCGACCTCGACGTCGTCGCCGCCCGCCTGGCCGGCGGCAAGTTCCTCAACGCGGGCCAGACCTGTGTGGCCCCCGACTACGTGCTCACCGACCCGGAGACCGCGGCAGCCCTGGAGCCGGCGCTGGTCCGCGCGGTGGAGGCACTGTACGGAACCGACCCGGCCCGGTCGGCGGAGTACGCGCGGATCGTCAACGAGCGCCACTTCGACCGGCTGACCGCACTGCTGGACTCCGGCCGGGTGGTCGTCGGCGGCGGCAGCGACCGGACGCAGAAGTACATCGCGCCGACCGTGCTCGCCGACGTGGCGCCCGATTCGCCGGTGATGGGCGAGGAGATCTTCGGCCCGATCCTGCCGATCGTCACCGTGCCCGGCCTCGACGACGCGATCGATTTCGTCAACGACCGCGACAAGCCGCTGGCCCTCTACGTCTTCAGCGGGTCCGACGCGACCCGGGAGCGGTTCGCCGCGGAGACGTCCTCCGGCGGCCTCGGCCACGGGCTGCCGCTCGCCCATCTCACCGTCTCCGACCTGCCGTTCGGCGGCGTGGGGGAGAGCGGCATGGGCAGCTACCACGGCCGCTACTCCATCGAGACGTTCAGCCACCGCAAGGCGGTCCTGAAGAAGCCCCTGAGCTGAGCGACGCGATCGCTCCACGCCAACCCGGCCGGGAAACGGCCGGGTTGAACTGGTCTACACCCTTGACTGGTACAGACCAACGCGGTTGAGTGTGCCTCCACACCCCCCACCACGGCCGCCCCCACGCCGTGGCCGGTCCGGCCGGCACGCGCGCACAAGGCTCCGCTCCGACCTGCCCCCGCACGGGAGCGGCCGTGCTCCGCAGAAGGAGGCAGAGCTGTGTCGAGGCGCCGTATATCCGCCCTGGTGACCGTACTAGCCCTCGCGGGAGCCGTACCCGTGCTCCTGCCCGCCGCACCGGCGTCCGCCGCCGCGTGTTCGAGCTACCCGGCCTGGTCGGCCGACGCCTACTACAACGCCGGCGACATCGTCCGCTACACCGACGGCAAGGCCTACCGGGCAGAGCACGCCAACCCGGGCTACGACCCGCTCATCAGCACCTGGTACTGGGAGCCGTACGCCTGCGACGGCGGATCCGAGACGCCGGTCGGTAACTTCGTGGTGACCGAGGCCCAGTTCAACCAGATGTTCCCGGGCAGGAACTCCTTCTACACCTACCGCGGCCTCACCGCGGCGCTCGGCGCCTACCCCGGCTTCGCCAACACTGGCAGCGACACCACCAGGAAGCAGGAGGCGGCGGCCTTCCTCGCCAACGTCGGCCACGAGACCGGCGGACTCGTGCACATCGTCGAGCAGAACACCGCCAACTACCCGCACTACTGCGACTGGAACCAGTCCTACGGCTGCCCGGCCGGCCACGACGCCTACTACGGGCGCGGCCCGATCCAGCTCAGCTGGAACTTCAACTACAAGGCCGCGGGCGACGCGCTCGGCATCGACCTGCTGAACAACCCCTGGCTGGTGCAGAACGACGCGGCCGTCGCCTGGAAGACCGCCCTGTGGTACTGGAACACGCAGTCCGGGCCCGGCAGCATGACCGGCCACAACGCCATGGTCAACGGTGCCGGCTTCGGCCAGACGATCCGCTCCATCAACGGCGCCAAGGAGTGCGACGGCAAGAACCCCGCACAGGTGCAGAGCCGCGTCACCAAGTACCAGCAGTTCAGCCAGATCCTCGGTGTCCCGCCGGGCGGCAACCTGTACTGCTGAGCCGCGCCGGGTGTGTGCGGACTCCGCCGACGGCCTCGGAAAGGATCGCCGCGGAGTCCGCTGGCACCTGGAACCTAGGCGGCCCGTCCGACGGCCGCGTCGTGCCGGTGCCGACGCGGCCGCCGGGCAGCGCCGCCCTCCGCCCGGGTACGCGAGCGACCGTGAGCGGTCCTCGCCGTGCCGCGCCGGGCGGTCGGGCGGGGCGTCCACCGCATCGGCACCGTGGCCTTCTGCCTCTCGTCCCTGCGCTCCGCCGGCGAACCGATCGGCAGTGCGCCCGCGGGGACGCCGCCGCGGGCGCGCTCCGCCTCACCGACGACGACCTGGCGCGGGTTCGACGGTGCGCGGTCGGGCTGACACGCCTGGACGGGCAGAGGTGCCCGCACGGGAAGAGGTGCCCGCACCGGCAGAGGTGCCCGCACGGGAAGAGGTGCCCGCACGGGAAGAGGTGCCCGCACGGGCAGACGCGCGCTACACCGTCCAGGCGCCGTCCCGCATGATGTGCCGCTGCTTCAGCTCGCGCGTCTCGTGCCACGCCTGCACCGCGAGCGGGCGCACCCGGAACCAGGCGTACGACGCGCTGTCCTCGCGCGGGTCCCAGCCGGTCTTGGCGAGGAACGCCCCGGCCGCCGCGGACGGCACCTCCCGCAGACCGAACGTCTTCACTTCGCCGTCGATCAGCACGACGTCCCGCGTGTGCCCGAACGCCAGCCGGGCCCGGCCGCCGTCGCGCAGGTTGCGGCCGGTCGGGTTGGTGAGCCGCGTACACAGCCAGACCGACTCCCTGTGCCACACGAACCACAGCGGGACCATGCACGGCAGCCCGTCGGCGTCCGCCGTGGCCACCCAGATGTCCATCTCCCGTTCCAGCCGGTCCAGTACGTCCTGCCTGCGCTGTCCGGGCTCGCGAGGCGGTGCGGTGATCTTCATGGCGGTGACGGTAGTGGACCGGCCCGGCCCGCGCCTCGGGCCCGAGGCGTAGGACCAGAGACTGGCGCCGCAGTGGGTTTTACGTATAACCTCTCCCGTCAATCGCCCGTCTCGAAAGGTCCCGATGACACGCATCGCCCTGGTCGCCCTCGTCGTCGACGACTACGACGAGGCGATCCGCTTCTACACCGAGGCCCTCGGCTTCCGCCTCGCCGAGGACACGCCCCGGCCCGACGGCTCCCGATGGGTCGTCGTCGAACCCGGTGGCGCGGCACCGGGCACCGCCCTGCTGCTGGCCCGCGCCAAGGGGGAGGCCCAGCGCTCCCGCGTCGGCGACCAGACGGGCGGGCGCGTCGGCTTCTTCCTGTACACCGATGACTTCGCCCGCGACCACGCCCGTATGACGGCCGCGGGCGTGACCTTCCTGGAGGAGCCCCGGCACGAGCCCTACGGCTCGGTCGCCGCCTTCCAGGACCTGTACGGCAACCGCTGGGACCTGCTCCAGCCCGCCGCCTCCTGACCCCGTCCCCAGACCCCCGCACCGACCGCCGAGGAACGACCGCACATGCCATCTACGCGCATAGACACCGAGACTCTCCGCCGCCTCCCCAAGGCGGTGCTGCACGACCACCTCGACGGCGGTCTGCGCCCCGCGACCGTCGTGGAGCTGGCGGAGGCCGTCGGCCACACCCTGCCCGCCACCGACCCCGCCGAGCTGGCCGCCTGGTACTACGATGCCGCCAACTCCGGGGACCTGGTGCGCTACATCGCCACCTTCGAGCACACCCTCGCCGTGATGCAGAACCGCGAGGGCCTGCTGCGCACCGCCGAGGAGTACGTCCTCGACCTCGCCGCCGACGGCGTCGTCTACGGCGAGGTCCGCTACGCCCCCGAGCTGATGACGGCCGGTGGACTGACCCTCGCCGAGGTCGTCGAGACCGTCCAGGAGGGCCTGGCCGCCGGCATGGCCAAGGCGGCGGCAGCGGGCACGCCGGTACGCGTGGGCACCCTGCTGTGCGGGATGCGGATGTTCGACCGCACGCGGGAGACCGCCGACCTCGCGGTGGCCTTCCGGGACGCCGGTGTCGTCGGCTTCGACATCGCGGGCGCCGAGGACGGCTTCCCGCCCGCCGACCACCTCGACGCCTTCGAGCACCTGCGCCGCGAGAACGTGCCCTTCACCATCCACGCCGGCGAGGCGCACGGGCTGCCCAGCATCCACCAGGCCCTCCAGGTGTGCGGTGCCCAGCGCATCGGCCACGGCGTGCGCATCACCGACGACATCCCGGACCTCGCGGCCGGCAAGCTCGGCCGTCTCGCCGGCTGGGTCCGCGACCGCCGGATCGCCCTGGAGATGTGCCCGACCTCCAACCTCCAGACCGGCGCCGCCACCTCGATCGCCGAGCACCCCATCACCGCGCTCAAGGACCTCGGCTTCCGCGTCACCCTCAACACCGACAACCGCCTCGTCTCCGGCACGACGATGACCCGCGAGATGTCCCTGCTCGTCGAGCAGGCCGGCTGGTCCGTCGAGGACCTGCGCACGGTCACGGTGAACGCGGTGAAGAGCGCCTTCATCCCGTTCGACGAGCGCAGGGCTCTGATCGAGGACGTCGTCCTGCCGGGTTACGAAGCGGCGCTCTGAACGAGCCCGCGCACGTAGGCGGCCTGTCCGACGTGCTGGAGGTCGTCGGACAGGACGCTCACCAGCCGGGCGCCGAGCGTGACCGGCGGGTCCCAGTCCTCGTCCACGATCCGTTCCAGGTCCTTGGCGGCCAGGGAGCGCAGGGCGCCGAGCGTCTGCTCGTGCACGGCGTCGTAGTAGCCGGTCAGCAGGCCGGCCGAGTCGACCCGCACCTTCGCGACCTTCGCGGGGCTGTGGCCGTACCCGGTGTCGTGGCGGGGCAGCCCGAGGCCGAAGCGTTTCTCCCAGCCGTCGGTCAGCCACACCTGGTCGAGCCCGAAGGCGTCCGCGACGTGGTCGTCCTGGACGCGGGTGAGGTGCCAGAGCAGCCAGGCGACGGTGTTGGCGTCGTCGGCGGGACGGGCGTTCAGGCCGTCGGGGTCCAGACCCTCGACGGCGGCGTGGACTTCTTCCTGGATGCGGCCGTAGCCCTCGATGAGGATGTCCTTCGCGTGCATGGGTCCACCATCGCGCAGTCCGCCCTCACGCGCTCCCCGCTTCCAGCAGTCCCATCAGGGCCCGCGCCGCCGGGCTGGTGGCCTGCGCCGGCGGCAGCAGCGCGATCGTCTCGTACGCGGTGTCGTCGGAGTCCTTCAGCGGCAACGAGGTGAGGGAGGCCCGCTTGTGCCGGAAGTGGCGCGGCACGACCGCGATGCCGAGGTTCTCGTCGAGCAGGTCGAGCAGACCGTGCACGTCGTTCACCTCCAGCGCGACGGTCCGCCTGACGCCCGCCGCGGCGAAGGCGGTGTCGGTGACGCGGCGCGGACCCCAGTCGGGGTGGAAGTCGACGAAGACCTCGTCGGCGAGATCGTGCGGGGTCAGCACCGCGCCGACCGTCGCCAGGCGGTGGCCGGGATGGCAGAGCACGGTCATCGGCTCACCGGCCAGCGAGACGGACCGCAGCTGGTCCGTGTCCGCCTGCGTCCGGTAGGCGAAGGCCAGGTCGAGCCGCCCGGCCGCGACCTCCTCCGCCAGCTCGCCGGAGCCCGCCTGCCGCAACCGGATCTCCACGTCCGGATGCTCCCTGCGGAACGCTGCCAGCAGCCCCGCCACCGGCACTCCGGCGATGCACTGCTCGGTGCCCAGCGACAGCGTGCCGCGCAGCACACCCTGCACCGCGGCGACCGCCTCGTGCGCCGAGCGCACCTGGGCGAGGATCCGCTCCGCCTCGCCCAGCAGGGCGCGCCCGGCCTCCGTCAGCGTCACCCGGCGGGTCGTGCGCACGAACAGCGGCGCCCGCAGCTCCCGCTCCAGTGCCCGGATGGACGCCGACAGGCCGGACTGGGAGACCAGCAGCCGTTCGGCCGCGCGGGTGAAGTGCTGGTCCTCGGCGACCGCGACGAAGTGCTGGAGGTGACGCAGTTCCATGACTGAGAAGCGTAACCGCACAATCCCATCGGATTCTTCTGTTGGACCACTGCACGCAGGTCACGACAGAGTGGGACACGGTTCCGCCCAAGCCCCGCACCCCGGGTGCCAACCCCTCTGGAGTCGCGTTGTACACCGCACACCCCGACCGCTACGCGGACATGCCCTACCGGCGCACCGGACGCAGCGGCCTGAAGCTCCCCGCGCTCTCGCTCGGCCTGTGGCACAACTTCGGCCCGGACCGCCCCGTCGAGACCCAGCGCGCCATCCTGCGCCGCGCCTTCGACCTCGGCGTCACCCACTTCGACCTCGCCAACAACTACGGCCCGCCGCCCGGCGCCGCCGAGTCCGCCCTGGGCGAGGCGCTCAGGGCTGACTTCGCGCCGTACCGCGACGAGCTGGTCATCTCCACCAAGGCCGGCTACCTGATGTGGCCCGGCCCGTACGGCGAGTGGGGCTCGCGCAAGTACCTGCTGTCCTCCCTCGACCAGAGCCTGACCCGGATGGGCCTGGACTACGTCGACGTCTTCTACTCGCACCGCCCCGACCCCGAGACTCCCCTGGAGGAGACGATGGGCGCCCTGCACACGGCGGTGCAGCAGGGCAAGGCGCTCTACGTCGGCGTCTCCAACTACTCCCCGGAGCAGACCCGCGAGGCCGCCCGCATCCTCGGCGAGCTGGGCACCCCGCTGCTGATCCACCAGCCGCGCTACTCCATGCTCGACCGCCGCCCCGAGACCAGCGGCCTGCTCGACGCACTCGACGAGCTCCAGGTCGGTTCCATCGCCTACTCCCCGCTGGAGCAGGGCCTGCTGACCGGCCGCTACCTCGACGGCATCCCGGAGGACTCGCGCGCCGCGAGCGACAGCCCCTTCCTGAACTCCGACGCGGTCACCGAGGAGCTGGTCGGCAAGCTGCGCGCCCTGGACGAGATCGCGAAGTCCCGCGGCCAGTCGCTGGCCCAGATGGCCCTGGCGTGGGTGCTGCGCGAGGGCCGAGTGACCTCCGCCCTGGTCGGCGCGAGCAGCCCGCGGCAGCTGGAGGACAGCGTGTCGGCCATCGGGAACCTGGACTTCGGCTCCGACGAACTGGCCCGGATCGACAAGATCGTCACCCCGTAGAACGCGTCCGGTAGAACGCGTCCGGAAGAACGCGCCCGGACGATCCCGGAGGCGGGCCACCCCCTCCGGGATCGTCGGCGTTCGCAAGGCCCTGGGGGCGACGCCGGGAATCCCCGACGAAGCGTCACGCCCCCTCGGGCACCCGGTCCAGGAAGCCGTACACGGCCCGGATCCGGCCCTCGCCGTCCAGCGTGACCACGTCGGATCCGGCCACGGGCGCCGAACCTTCCCCCGAGGGGGCACCCTCGGCCTGGCTCACCAGCTCCCAGGAGAAGCGCGCCGTGTCGTGGTGCCCGTCCACGGAGCCGGAGAGCCGGAAGACGAAGCCGGGGAACTGCTCGTGCGCCGCCGCGATCACGGCCGCGATCTGCTCGTGGCCGCGGACGTCGGCGAGGGGGTCGGTGTAGCCGCCGTCATTGGTCCAGGCCGCGGCGACCGCCTTGGCCCGAGCCTCCGGGGCGGCGTTCCAGGCCTCGAAGTAGCGGGCGACGGCGTCCTCGTAGCGGCGGGTGGGTGCGGACATCGTGATCAGCCTCCGTCAAAGTGTGGTGCGCGCGGTGCAGGCGCTGGTCAGGTACCGGATCCCGGTCGCGGCGACCCGGTACCGCAACCCTGCCCGGACCCGTCGGCGGCGTCGATTACCCCGGGAGTCATGACGACGTGCCTCCGGGGGGCGCGGAGGCGGCGCACCCGGGGGCGTGATGGCGGCGCACTTCGGAGTGGAGACGACAGGGTCCCGCGCCGCAGGGTTTCGGCCACCAACTGCCGTGAATATGCCAGGAGACTGGCCGGAAATTCATGGTGACAGTGGTTCAGTAGTGAACATACTCACCTCTAGGGGCGTCTCACACCATGCGACAGCGCCCTCACGCACAGCACACGAGCCGCGCGGACGCCAGGCCCGACCGGCAGGCGGGCGGGGCGGCGGGGGAGGGGAGCAGTGCACGACGAGTTCCTGTGCCATGTCACCGCCTACGGTGTCTGTGACGGCCGACGCATCGGTGTACCCCTGGGAACCTACCGGGCTCCCACCCTCGCCCTCGCCCTGTGGTGGCTGCGCGACCGCGCCTCGTGGATGGCCGAGCGGCTGGATCCGCAGCCCGACACCCCCCACTTACCGCGCGGTGCCCTGACCCCGGTCGCCGACGACGCACCGGACGTACCGCGCGTCCTGCGCACCTGGTGCGCCGACGTCGTCCAACAAGAGCTGGTCGCCGAGGAGTTGGCGGCGGGGCGCCTGGTCCGGATCGCCACCAGTGACGACACCACCGAGTACGAACTGATGGCCGAGTCCGTGGACGCGTTGCGCATGCAGCGGGCCTCCCCGCCCCTCGTCGTCCCCGTCGCCTGAGTCGCCCGAGTCGCCCGAGTCGCCCGAGTGTCCTCCCGCGGTGCCCCTACGACCCGGCCGGGGCACGGTCACCCCGCCGTCCCGCCCGCCGCGCGATCAGCGCGCCGAGGAACCCGGTGACCAGGCCCCACAGCAGGGCGAGACCGACGGCGCTCCACAGCCGCGGGCGCAGGAACAGCTGCCCGGACAGTCCGCCGCCAAGGTCGCCGATGCCGAGCACGGACAGGCCGTAGTGCGCGGAGATCCGGCCGACAAGGCCGGTCATGAGGACCGTGAGCGCCAGCGCCACGGCCATGTGTACGGCGTGCGACCAGGCCGGCATCCGGTCCGGGGAGCGGAACGCGAGTACGGACCCGGCCGCCAGGAGCAGGACCGCCGCGACGACCAGGAGCCACCACCACCGCCCGTCGTGTTCGGCGAGCGTTCGCAGGTTCAGGGTCGAGACGTCCGGTGTCCGCAGCACCTCGTCGAGCACGTGCGGCACCGGCAGCCCGAACGGCCCCTCCACCCGCCCCTCCCAGGAGGCGCCGAGGCCGATCGTGAGCGCGAGCCACGCCAGGTTCGGCAGCCCGAGCAGCAGTACGGCGAAGGTGTCCGCCGGATGCCCCCGCGTTCCGGCGACGACCAGCGCGACGACGACGCCGACGACGACGTACGCGAGCAGCAGCGCGACCATCGCGTACGCCGCCGGCCGCACCGACGTCCGCAGGCGCGGCAGCCGCCCGGGCAGCGGGGCCCCGCGTGAGACGAGCAGGGCCAGTACGAGGACGCCCGCCAGCCACAGCAGTCCGAAGAGGACGGTCAGCGGCACGTCCGTGGTGAACCCGACCGTCGGCTCGACGCCGAACAGGTCGCCGAGGTCGTCCAGGACGCCTTCCCCGAGGGAGACCTCGAAGGTCTGGCGGGCGGCGAAGGCCAGCCCGAGGAGGGCGAGCAGCCACAGGACGGCGATCCGCCCGGCCCAGCCGGCCAGCTCGCCGGCGCCGGCGACGGCCCGGTGGCGCAGGGGCCGCAGGAAACACCGGGCGATCACCAGGGCACCGGTCAGGGTGACGGACAGCGGGAGCACGGCCAGCCCGGCGTCGGTGTCGGCGAACCCTCCGGCGTCGCCGGACAGTTCCAGCGCGCCGCCCACGGCGGTGACGACGGTCGCCGCGACGACCCGGGGGAAGGCGTTGTCGGGCAGGTCCGCGGCCCCGGCCGCCCACAGTCCGAGCGCGGCCACGACTCCCATGGCGACCAGCCCGGCCAGCACCGTACCCAGGGCCTGGATCCAGCCGTGACGGGCGACTGCCCGGCCGGAAGGGGCGGAGGGGGTTCGCGAGCTCACGCTGCCACGCTAGGCAGCACCCGGCGGGCGCGCCCGCCGGCAGGGCCGTCCGCGTCGGCCGGAGCGAGGGGGACTTTTGTGCGCCGGCCGGGAGAACGGTCCCCGCCCGGTCGGGGTGAAACCGGTGATCCGGCTCGCGGCGGCGTCGCATACGGTGTCCTTGACGTGCGCGACGGCGTCGCCGCCGAGCGTGACCACGGGCCGGGTGGTGAGACGTCGCGCGGTCATCAGTTCGTTCATCGCACCCCCTTCCCGCACCTTCGGGTTCTCCGCGCCACTGTGACGATGCCCGCAGTACGAAGACGCGGGGACTGTGAGGCCGGGCTCGGGGTACGAGGACAGGTGCAGCAGTGTCCGGCCAGTCCGGCTTCCGAGAGAGAAACGCATGACCGAGTACCTGGACGGGGCAGTGATACCGACTGGTTTCGACGTACCCGTTGAACCGCTGAGGCGGGCGGCACACTACTCCGGTGAGCCGGGATGCATAGCGCAGGCGCGTGCCTTCGCCTCGCTCTTCCTCGACCAGTTGAGGACCGAGTGGTGCGCCACGATCGGCCAGCGCGCCGACGGCGCGGTACTGCTGGTGGTGAGCGAGCTGATCACCAACGCAGACCGGCACAGCAAAGGGCCGTACATCCTGGAGCTGGAGGGCACGGGCGGCTCCGTGGCGGTGACCGTCTACGACAGCAGCGGGGCGGTGCCCCAGCGCTTCCCCCGCGACCCCGAACGCGTCGGCCGGCACGGCCTGGAGATCGTCCACGCCCTGGCGGAGGCGGTCGTCGTCGAGCAGGTACCGGTCGGCAAACGGGTGCGCGCCGTGGTGCCCCTCACCGAAGCATGACCGTGCCACACCGTTCCTGAACGTCCCGAGCGTGGGGTGCCCCGCCTGCCGGTTGCCGTCAGGCGCAGCCGAGTTCGCCCAGCATGCCCTCGCGCAGCCGGGTGATGATCCGCTTGATCAGCCGGGACACGTGCATCTGCGAGCAGCCGAGCCGCTCGCCGATCTCCGCCTGGGTGGCCTCCTCCACGAACCGCATGTGGATGATCTGCCGGTCGCGCTCGCTGAGCTCGGCCATCAGCGGGGCGAGCGAATGGAAGTCCTCGACGAGCCGCAGCCCGTCCTCCTCCACGCCGATGAAGTCGGCCAGCACCGACTCGCCGTTCTCGGGCCCGTCCCCGGTCAGCGCGGCGTCCAGCGACGAGGAGTTGTAGCCGTTGGACGCGATCTGGCCCTCGACCACCTCGCTCTCACTGATGTTCATCAGCGTGGCGAGTTCGGCGACGGTGGGTTCCCGGTCCAGTCGGGAGGAGAGCTCCTCGCGGGCCTTGGCCAGCTCCACGCGCAGCTCCTGCAGGCGCCGGGGCACGTGCACCGCCCAGGTGGTGTCGCGGAAGAAGCGCTTGATCTCGCCGACGATGTACGGCAGCGCGAAGGACGTGAACTCCACCTCGCGCGACAGCTCGAACCGGTCGATGGCCTTGATCAGGCCGATCATGCCGGTCTGGACGACGTCCTCCATGTCGTCCCCGCGACCGCGGAAGCGGCCGGCGGCGAACCGCACGAGCGACATGTTCATCTCGATCAGCGTGTTGCGCGCGTACTGGTACTCGTGCGTGCCCTCTTCGAGTTCCGCCATGCGCCGGAAGAACTGACGGGACAGCTGCCGTGCGTCACGCGGAGCCACGGTGCGCGGGTCCCCGACACCCGGCAGTGGTCCGCCGCCCGTCCTGCTCCCGGTGGTCTTCTCGACGACCTGTGCTTCCGGCCGGATCACGGCGGACTCCATTACCTCTCCCACGAAAGTCACGGTTCGACGTCTCCCTAGGTTCTTCCCGCTTGCGGGTACCCGGGCCACGGCGGCGCATGCCCCCCGTCTTCACGGGTGGCGAGAACTCGGTGCCGCTGCGTCATCGCGGGGTGATGTGTTCCTCCTCAGCGTAGTCCCGTGGGCGGTGACCGGCACCCGGTGCTTCCCCTCCGGTTTCCCTCTGGGCGGAACGCCGCCCCCTTCCCTCGTGCGGCAGGGATCCTAGGCTGAGGAGGTGACCAGCCACGTGCCGAACGAAGCCCGCATCATCGCGCTGCGCCCGCAGACCGCGCGCCCTGGAGCCCGCCCCGCCGCCTCGCCGGTTCCCCCGGAGCGGAGGTCGCCCACCGGCAGAGAGCCCTTGTGGCGCGATCTCGTCGGCGACGTCCTGCGCCGTGAACGCCTCGCCCAGGAACGCACCCTGAAGGAGGTGGCGGAGGCGGCCCGGATCTCCATGCCGTATCTGTCGGAGGTGGAGCGCGGCCGCAAGGAGGCGTCGTCGGAGGTGCTGGCCGCCGCCGCGGGCGCTCTCGGCCTGGGCCTCGGCGACCTGCTGGCGCGGGCCCACGGAGAGCTGGTCCGCCTCACCTCCCGGCACACCGCCGCCGGCCGGGTCGGTGGTACGTCCGGTGCCCGGTACGACGGAATGTGCCTGGCCGCCTGACCGCCCGCACGGGCCGGCGCCTCGCGGACGGCGACGCGCCGGCCCGGCCTCTCACACCCTCACCAGACGCCGGCTGAGCACTTCGTCGGCCAGCCCGTACGCCACCGCCTCCTCGGCGGTGAACACCTTGTCGCGGTCCGTGTCCGCGCGCAGCGTCGCCACGTCGTGGCCCGTGTGCCGCGCCAGCACTCCCTCCACCTGGGAGCGGATCCGCACCATCTCCTTGGCCTGGAGCGCCAGATCGGACGCCGTGCCGCGCTGTCCGCCGGCGGCCGGCTGGCCGAGCAGCACCCGCGAGTGCTCCAGCACGAACCGCCGCCCCGGATCCCCGCCGGCCAGCAGCACGGCCGCCGTGGAGGCCGCCTGCCCGACGCAGAACGTGGAGATCGGCGCCTGCACGAACGTCATGGTGTCGTAGATCGCCATCAGCGAGGTGTACGAGCCGCCGGGCGAGTTGATGTAGATCGCGATCTCGGACTCCGGGGCCGCCGACTCCAGATGGAGGAGCTGCGCGATGACGACGTTGGCGACGCCGTCGTCGATCTCGGTGCCGAGAAAGATGATCCGCTCGTTCAGCAGCCGGCTGAACACGTCGAAGGACCGCTCGCCCTGCGGGGTCCGCTCGATGACGTTCGGAATCGTGTACGTCCCCATCACCGCAGCCCCATCCTCGGTCGCGTCGTGGCCGGGCGGACGTCCGCGAGGGACTCCAGGACCCGGTCCACCATCCCGTACTCCCTGGCCTGCTCGGCCGTGAACCAGCGGTCCCGGTCGCCGTCCCGGGAGATGGTCTCCGGGCTCTGGCCGGTGTGCTCGGCGGTGATCCGCTCGATGGTCCGCTTGGTGAACTCCAGGCTCTCCGCCTGGATCTCGATGTCGGCGGTGGTGCCGCCGATGCCTCCCGACGGCTGGTGCATCATGACGCGCGCGTTCGGCAGGGCGTACCGCTTGCCCGCGGTGCCGACGCTCAGCAGGAACTGCCCCATGCTGGCGGCGAACCCCATGACGAGCGTCGAGACGTCGTTGGGGATCAGCCGCATCGTGTCGTAGATGGCGAGCCCCGCGTGCACGGAGCCGCCGGGACTGTTGATGTACAGGCTGATGTCGGTCCGCGGGTCCTCCGCGGACAGGATCAGCAGCTGGGCGCAGACCCGGTTCGCGGAGACCTCGTCGACCTGCGTGCCCAGCAGCACGATCCGCTGCGCGAGCAACTGCGCGGCCAGGTGGTCGTCGAACGGGGTCGGAGGGGTGTCGCCCTCCTCCGCCCGGGGCAGCGAGGCCGGGGTGCGGCCGGCGATGAGTGGAGACATCGGCGCTCCTTGTCGAGTCGTGGAGAACGTCGTACGCGGCTGGCGGCGCCGCGGTCCGTCCACTCTGGGCCCGCCCCGGCCCCCGGCGGGGGTTTCTCTGCCCGCGGCAGATTCGCCACGGGCAGATCCCGGTCCGTACGACCGATGAGTTCTTTGGCCCGCACCGGTCGACAGTGGTGACCGTGTTCCACGCCCGGGAGGTACTCATGAGCAGCGACGGATTCACCACGTGTCTCTGGTTCGACGGCCAGGCGGAGGAGGCCGCCCACTTCTACGTCTCCCTCTTCAAGGACTCCGGCATCGGCGCCGTCACCCGCTACCCCGAGGGAGCGCACCAGCCCGCCGGCACCGTGCTCACCGTCGACTTCACGGCCAACGGCCAGAAGTTCATCGCCCTCAACGGGGGGCCGGAGTTCAGGTTCAACGAGGCGATCTCCTTCCAGATCACCTGTGAGAACCAGGAAGAGGTCGACCACTACTGGACCGGACTCACCGAGGGCGGCGGCGAGGAGGGGCCCTGCGGCTGGCTCAAGGACAGGTTCGGCGTCTCATGGCAGGTCGTCCCGAGCCGGCTCGAGGAGATGTTCCGCGACCCGGATCCCGCGAAGGCGGCGCGCGCCAACCAGGCGATGATGTCGATGCACAAGCTCGACATCGCCGCGCTGGAGAGGGCGTACGCCGGGGAGTGAGCGGCCCGCCGGCGCGCGGAGCGGGGCAGGGGCCGACCGGCGTGAGGAAGCGGACCCCCGTCCGGCGCTCCATGTCTCCGACCCGGGCGACCGCACCGCGCTCGGCCGCACGGCCGCGGTTCGGGCCGGTGGACACCCCCTTCGGCCGGTCCGCGGCCCTGAGCGGCCCGCGGGACGCGAACTTCCCGGTGATCGGCATCACGACGACCGAGGGGGGAGATGCCGAAGGTCACGGACGTCTCCCGAGCCCCGTCCGGGCACCCCGCCGGACCATGGCATGATCGGGCGCATGCGTGAACGTGTTGTGGCCGCGTGCGACGGGGCTTCGAAGGGAAACCCGGGTCCGGCCGGCTGGGCCTGGGTGGTCGCCGACGCCTCGGAGAGTCCGGTCCGCTGGGAGGCGGGCCCGCTCGGCAAGGCCACCAACAACATCGCCGAACTCACGGCGCTGGAGCGCCTGCTGGCGTCGACCGACCCCGACGTACCGCTCGAGGTCCGCATGGACTCGCAGTACGCCATGAAGGCCGTCACCACCTGGCTGCCCGGCTGGAAGCGCAACGGCTGGAAGACGGCCGCCGGCAAGCCGGTCGCCAACCAGGAGCTGGTGGTGCGCATCGACGAGCTGCTCGACGGCCGCTCGGTCGAGTTCCGCTACGTACCCGCCCACCAGGTGGACGGCGACCGGCTCAACGACTTCGCCGACCGTGCCGCCAGCCAGGCCGCCGTCGTCCAGGAGCCCGCGGGCAGCGGCCTCGGCTCACCGGAGCCGCCGCCGTCGCCGGACGTTCCCGCGGCCCGCAAGGCACCGCGCCGCAAGCCGGGCGCGGCCCGCAAGGGCGGCGGTCCGCCGGCGCGCACGATCAAGGCGAAGTTCCCGGGGCGCTGCCTGTGCGGGCGGTCGTACGCGGCGGGGGAGTCCATCGCCAAGAACGACCAGGGCTGGGGCCACCCGGAGTGCCGCACGGCGGCGGCCGGGTAGCCCACGCAGGGCCACGGCCGGGCAGCCGGGCCGGGCAGCCGACGCAGGCCCGCGGCCGCGTAGCACCGGCCTGCGCCCCCTCACTTGTTACTGTGCGTTCCCGAATGACCGGAATGTCCGTAATGAGTGCATGCCAGGGGTGTGTGTGAAGGTCGCTTGTGTCGGCGGCGGGCCCGCCGGACTGTATCTGTCGATCCTGCTCAAGCTGCAGGACCCGTCCCACGACGTCACCGTCCACGAACGCGACCCGGAAGGCTCCACCTACGGCTGGGGCGTCACCTACTGGCGCGGACTGCTCGACCGGCTCCGGGAACACGACCCCGAGTCCGCGCGCGCCCTCGCGGAGCACTCGGTGCGCTGGCGGGACGGCGTCGCCCACGTGGGCGGCCGGTCCGCCCGGCACCGCGGCGACGAGGGGTTCGGCATCGGCCGCCACCGGCTCCTGGAGATCCTCGCCGCCCGCGCCCGCTCCCTCGGCGTGCGCCTGGAGTTCGAGCACAGGATCACCGGCGACGACCCGCCCGCCGCCGACCTCGTCGTGGCGGCCGACGGAGCGGGAAGCGCCCTGCGCACCCGCCACGCCGGTCACTTCGGTACCCGGATCCGGGCGGGGCGCAACCACTACGTCTGGCTCGGCACCACCCGGGTCTTCGACGCCTTCACCTTCGCCTTCGTCGAGACCGACCACGGCTGGATCTGGGCGTACGGCTACGGCTACGGCCCCGAAGGCAGCACCTGCGTCGTCGAGTGCGCGCCCGGGACCTGGACCGGCCTGGGCCTGGACCGGGCCGACGAAGCCGAAGGGCTGGTCCTGCTGGAGAAGCTCTTCGCCGACGTCCTGGACGGCCACCCGCTCACCGGCCGGTCCGCGCCGGGCGCCGGTACCCCGTGGCAGACCTTCCGCACCCTCACCAACCGCACCTGGTCCCGGGGCAACCTCGTCCTGCTCGGCGACGCCGCCCACACCACGCACTACTCCATCGGCGCCGGGACCACCCTCGCGCTGGAGGACGCCATGGCCCTGTCCGCCGCGCTGCGCGACCGGGCGACCCTCCCGGAGGCCTTCGCCCACTACGAACGCGAACGCAGGGCGGCCCTGCTGCCGGTACAGAGTGCGGCCCGCCACAGCGCCCAGTGGTACGAGAACCTGCCCCGCTACATCCATCTGCCGCCGGAGCGGATGTTCGCCCTGCTCGGCCAGCGCCACTCGCCCCTGCTGCCGTACGTTCCGCCCCGTCTCTACTACCGGGTCGACCGGGCGGCCGGGCGACTGGCGGCGCTGCGCCGGCTCAAGCGCTGGCTGGGACCGAGGGTCGCGCGGACGGTGCAGGCACGGAACCTGGCCGCCCATGACCAGGGTGCCGGAACCGGGCGGCGGAACCGAAGCCGTCCCGACGCGGTGGGCGATCACTTCGGATGACAGACTGACGGCATGGACGAGCGCACATTCGACAGGTCGGATCAGCACGCATCGGTGGTCGGCCTCGGCACCTGGCAACTCGGCGCCGACTGGGGAGACGTCGACGACAAGGAAGCCCTCGCGGTGCTGGAGGCGGCGGCCGAGTCGGGGGTGACCTTCTTCGACACGGCGGACGTCTACGGCGACGGACGCAGCGAGGAGACCATCGCCACGTTCCTGCGCGGCAGGCCCGACCTGCACGTGCTGGTCGCCACCAAGATGGGCCGCCGGGTCGAGCAGATCCCGCAGAACTACGTCCTCGACAACTTCCGGGAGTGGAACGACCGCTCCCGCCGGAACCTGGGCGTCGACGTCCTGGACCTGGTCCAGCTGCACTGCCCGCCGACCCCCGTCTACTCCACCGACGAGGTCTTCGACGCCCTGGACACCCTGGTCGAGGAAGAGCGCGTCGCCGCCTACGGCGTCAGCGTGGAGACCTGCGAGGAGGCGCTGACCGCGATCGCCCGGCCGAACGTGGCCAGCGTGCAGATCATCCTCAACCCGTTCCGGATGAAGCCGCTGCGCGAGGTCCTCCCGGCGGCGCGGGAAGCGGGCGTCGGCATCATCGCCCGGGTGCCGCTGGCCTCCGGTCTGCTGTCCGGCAAGTACACCCGGGACACGGTCTTCGCCGCGAACGACCACCGGAACTTCAACCGGCACGGCGAGGCCTTCGACCAGGGCGAGACCTTCTCCGGCGTCGACTTCGCCACGGGCGTGGAGGCCGCCGCGGAGTTCGCCGCGCTCGCCCCCGAGGGGTACACCCCGGCCCAGCTGGCCCTGCGGTGGATCATCCAGCAGCCCGGCGTGACCACCGTGATCCCCGGTGCGCGTTCGCCCGAGCAGGCCCGCGCCAACACGGACGCCGCCCGGCTGCCGGAACTGTCCGAGGACACGCTCGCGGCGATCCGCGACCTCTACGACCGCCGTGTCAGGGACCAGGTCGAGGGCCGCTGGTAGACGGTAACCCCGAGCCGCCGGCCGACGGCACCCCGGGCCGCCGGCCGACGGTACCCGCGAGCCTCACGGCACCAGGAGCAGCTGCCGCTCCCGCTCCTGGTCGCCGGAGGCCGCTCCTTCGTCCCGCGTGCTGAAGGCGTGGGACAGCGTCTCGCTCGCCGCTTCGACGGCCTGCGGCGTGCCCTGAACGGTGACCGCCACCGGCGCGGACAGCGGGGCACCCGCCTCTCCCGGTGCCGAGGACGCCTCCGGGGCCGCCGGGGAGTCGAAGGTGGCGGTGCGGACCGTCGCCCCCTCGTCCGCCGGGAGGCCGTCGGGTGCGCCGAAGACGCCCTCCAGTGCGCGGACGATCGCCCGCGCGTCGTCGAGACCGCCACCGCTGAGCGTCACGGTGAGCTGAGTGTCGGACATCCTTCGCCTTCCTCCTGGGCCTGCGTCGGTCCCGGCCCGTGTAACCGTCCGCCGATCACCCAAACCGGGCGCCGCGACCCCGCCACGGCGCCTGAGTACGGGGAACCCGGGAAGGGAGAAGAGGACGCAGGCCGCGGAAACCGGGAGGAACAGTGACGGACTCGGGCTCGGACACGGCGGACGGCAACGGCTCGGTCCGGCGCAGGGGGCGCAACGAGAGCGAGGAGGAGCGGGCGGACCGGATGTGGACGGAGCTGATCCAGGAGGTCCGCGTCGCGCAGATGGGCGTGCAGATCCTGTTCGCCTTCCTGCTGACCGTGGTGTTCACCCCGAAGTACGACGATCTCTCGGACACGGACCAGACGATCTACCTCGTGACGGTCGTCCTCGGCGCCGTGACCACCGGCGCGCTGATCGGGCCGGTGTCCCTGCACCGCATCGTCTCCGGGCGGCGCGTGAAACCCCAGGCGGTGCGGTGGGCCTCCCGGCTGACCCTGCTCGGCATCGTGCTGCTGCTGGCCACGATGACGTCCTCGCTCCTGCTGATCCTCCGGGTGGCGACGGACGACGGCTTCGTGCCCTATCTCGTCACCGGCGTGGTGCTCTGGTACCTGCTGTGCTGGTTCGGGATCCCGCTGTGGACCCGGCACCGCTACACGTCCCACTGAGTTCCGCCGTGGTCCCACCGCGGTACGCGTCCCGCTGAGGTCCGGCCCCGAAGGTCAGCCGTCGGCCATCAGCGCCGCGAGGAAGTCGTCGACGCGCACCTGCTCCTCACCCGGCCGGACCACGGCGTGGGTCTCGTGCAGGAAGGCTTCGACGGCCGCGGCCCACACGAACACCACGGCGTGGTGGCGGTCCCCGTCGGGCCGGACGTCGCCCAGCAGTTCGACGCGCAACTCGTCCCACAGGCCCCGCGACTCGGGGCGCAGCCGCACGTCGCCCACGCCGACCGGGCGGGTGAGCCCGTCGCCCAGCATCTCCCGGTCCAGGGTCCAGCGGGCGAGCACGCGGCCGTCGTGGCTGAACACCACGGTGACCGCGAACGGGTCCGCGGCGTCGTACCCGAAGTGGGCGAGCACGGGGAAGCGGTCGGCGTCGCCCGTCAGGAGCTGCACCACCAGGGTCTTGTGCACGACGGTGTTCACGACAGCGGCCTCCCGGGGAAACGGACACAGAGCCCCTCTAGTACCCCGCCCCTCCGCAAGATGCTCACGCGAACGGGTGATTCGCCCGGGCCCGATTCAGGACCGGCCGAGCGCCTCGCGCAGCGCGGGCAGCAGGGTCTTCTCGGACCAGTCCAGGAAGGCCGGTTGCGACTCGCCCCCGATCTGCACCAGGGCGATCTCGGTGAACCCGGCCTCGGCGTACGGGCGAACGGCCTCCACGAAGGCGTCCGGGTCGTCGCCGCAGGGGATCGACTCGGCGACGTCCTCGGGGGTGACGAACTGGGTGGCCGCCTCGAAGGAGTCCGGGTGCGGAAGTTCGGAGTTGACCTTCCAGCCACTGCCGAACCAGCGGAACTGGGCGTGGGCGCGTTTGATCGCCGTGTTCCGGTCGGGGTCGTAGGACACCGGCAGCTGACCGACGCGCGGCTTGCCCTCGCCGCCGTGCCGGTCGAAGGCCTCCAGCAGCCCCGGCTTGGGTTCGGTGGCGATCACCAGGTCGGCGTGCTTGCCCGCGAGCGCGCAGGAACGTTCCCCGGAGACGGCGATCCCGATGGGCGGCGCACTGTCCGGCAGGTCCCACAGCCGGGCCGACTCCACGTCGAAGTGCGTGCCGCGGCGGTTCACATGACCGCCCTCGAACAGCGCCCGGATGATCTCCACGGCCTCCTCGAGCATCTCGTGCCGCACGTCGACGGACGGCCAGCCGCCGCCCACCACGTGCTCGTTGAGGTTCTCGCCCGAACCGAGCCCCAGCCGGAACCGGCCCTCGGACAGCAACTGCAGCGTTGCCGCCTTCTGCGCCACCACCGCCGGGTGGTAGCGGAACGTCGGACACGTCACGTACGTCATCAGCGGGATGCGGGAGGTCGCCTGCGCCGCGGCGCCGAGCACGCTCCACGCGTACGGCGAGTGGCCCTGCGAGCGCAGCCACGGGAAGTAGTGGTCGGAGGTCACCGAGAAGTCGAACCCCACCTCCTCGGCCCGCACCAGATGGCCGACGAGCTCACGCGGGCCGGCCTGCTCGGTCATCATCGTGTATCCGATTTGCACCATAACGGGCGAGTCCCCGTCCGGGCGCGGCGAAAACGGGGCGAAATCGGAGCCGTGCGTTCGCGCACCGCGTCCGAAGCGGGCGGTCCCCTGTCCGTGCGGCCCGGAACTCCGCCACCGCCGTACGCGAAACCAACAGTCACCGGCGTGCGCGAGACCGACATCCGGGGCCGGCCTGCCGTAACCCGGGGTGCCTACCGATCCCGCGCGGAACCCGGCGTCAGCGCAGTCCGAAGCGGTCCGCCCAGGCCGTCATGTCCGCGGTCGTGGAGTTTCCTCCGCACACCACCAGCCCGATCCGGGCGCCGTCGCCCACCCGCTCCACCACGTGCCGGGCCGCGGGCAGCAGACAGCCCGCGGCCGGCTCGGTCCACACCTTGCCGTGCTCGGCGAGCGCCAGCGAACCCTCGACGGCCTCCCGGTCCGGCACCACGACCACCTCGCCGACCAGCGCCGACACGTGGTCGTACGTCAGCTGTGAGACGGACGGGGCGCTGAGCGTGGTGACGACCGAGGACAGGGGCACGGGGAGTGGCCCGCCGGCCGCCAGCGCCCGCGACATCGCCTCGGCGCCCTCGGTCTCCACGCCCCAGATCCGCACGTGTGGCCGCAGCGCCCGCAGCGCCGCCGCCACGCCCGCGATCAGCCCGCCGCCCCCGATGCTCACGAGCACGTCGGTGAGTTCCCCGGCGTCCTCGGCGAACTCCAGGCCGACGGTGCCCTGCCCCGCGATCACGACCGGGTCGTCGAAGGGGTGGACCAGGGTCAGCCCCTCCTCCCGCAGCCGGGCCACCAGGGCGAAGGCACTGTCCATCCCGTCGGTGAGCCGTACCAGCGCGCCCGCCTCCTCGGCGGTCTCCACGGAACGGGCCGGTGCCGTCCGCGGCATGACCACCGTGGCCTTCACGTCGAGGGCGGCGGCCATGACCGCCACCGCGATGCCGTGGTTGCCACCGCTGACCGCGACGACACCGGCGGCCCGCTCCGCCTCGGTCAGCGACAGCAGCTTCGCCGTCGCGCCGCGCGCCTTGAACGAACCGGTGCGCTGGAGCAGCTCCAGCTTCGCGGTGACCGGGACCCCGAGCAGTGCGGACAGCCCGGGGCTCGGCACGGTCGGGGTGCGTACGACATGTCCGGCGATCCGCTCGGCCGCGGCTTCGATCTCCGTGATCCCGATCAAGGCAGTCATCCTTCCGGCGCGGGCGGTGATCCGCGCCGCTTCGCACCCTTTCGCGCGTCACTCCCGAGGTCAACACGGTTCAGCACGGTTCCGAGGACGGTGAGCGTCTGCCGGGGAAGACCCTCGAGGCCGGTCCGCACCGGGACGGCCGGCGGTGACCGCTGCTCCCCGGCCGTCCCCGCTCACGGCCGCCGCGGCCGTCCTCCGGTCCGCGTGCCGAGGCGCCTCAGTGCTGCTGCGGCTTCTGCGGCGTCACCTCGCTCGGCCGTACGACGACGAAGCCCTGGCCCTGGAGCACCAGTTGTACGGCCTCCCCCGAACCGCCGCGCAGCATCGAGCCGATGGACTGCGAACGGTGCAGGGAGGTCGACAGCCCGGCGGACCAGCCGACGACGGCGTCGGTGTCGACGTAGACCGGGTCCTGGGGCGAGACGGGGATGACCAGCGGGCTGCCCTCGCACACCAGCCCCAGCCTGCCCTGCCCCGTGAAGACACTGTTGAACAGTCCGCCGCCGGTGATGCCCGCGCCCTTCACGGTGGCGATGCGGTACGACAACGAGGAGTCGAAGCACAGGACGTTGCGGCCGTTGACCGTGAACTCGTCGCCGGGTTCGACGTCCACGACGAAGCAGTTCTGCGCCTCGTGAGCGAACCACGCCTCACCCTGTCCGCGCACCGCCATCAAAGGCAGTCCCTCCCCGGTGACCGCGCGTTTGAGCATGCCGCCCACGCCCTGGCCCTTGCGTTCGAACTGGAGACTGCCGCGATAGGCGACCATCGCGCCCTGCCGGGCCAGCATGTCTCCGTTCACCGTGTAACGGATGCACTTGGAGTTCTCGACGGTCATGCCCGGCGCTGTGGCAGGCTGCACCATGTGCTCGCTGGAAAAGAGGTCACCCTTCATATGGGCATACTGGCCCGGAGCGTCCCGTTCCGACAAGATCGTGCCGGTGGCAGGGTTCAACCGCCGAAGACCTGGGTCCAGTACGTGCCCGCCCGGCCGCCGCCGGCGAGGCCGATGCCGATGTGGGTGAAGTCGGGCTTGAGGATGTTGGCGCGGTGCCCGGGGCTGTTCATCCAGCCCTCCACCACGTCGGCCGGGGAACGCTGGCCGCAGGCTATGTTCTCCCCGACCGTGCGCCGCGTGGCGCCCGCGGCGGCGGCCCGGTCCCAGGGCTTGCCGCCGTCGGGATCGGTGTGGGAGTAGAAGTCGCGGGCGACCATGTCCGCGCTGTGCGCCTGCGCGGCGTGGGCCAGCCGGGCGTCGACGGCCAGCGCGGGCAGACCGGCCCCCGCCCGCTCCCGGTTGGTGAGGCCGACCACCTCGGCCGTCGTGCGGGCCAGGCCGTCCGGGGTGAACGGTAGGGCCCACAACGCGGTCCAGTACGTGTCGCCCGAGGGCCCGCCGGTGACCCACGCCCACCCGGCGTGCGTGAAGGCCGCGTCCTGCAGGGTGCGCCGGGTCCGCTCCGTGCGCAAGCAGTACGCGACGAACTCGGCGGGCGTGCGCGGACCGGAGACCAGGTGCTCGCCGACGGTGAGATAGGCGAACCCGGCGGAGACGACGCGCTGGTGTACGGAGACACCGTCCCGGGTCTCGACGCTCAGCGTGCCCGCGGCGGCCATGGTGGCGGCGTGCGCGCGGGCCGCGGAGGCCAGGCGCGGGTCGGCACGGACGGCGGGGGAACCGGCCTGTGCCCGGGCGGAGTTGACCAGACCGAGGAAGCCGTCGGGGTCGGCGGCAGGTGCGGAGGGGGCGGGGGACGCGGCCGTCCGCCGGCCGCCGGGCGACGGGGCGTCGTCGACCTCCACCCCGAAGTCGCGGGCGAGACCGGCGAGCCCGTCGGCGTACCCCTGTCCCAGAGCGCGCAGCTTCCATCCCTCACCGCGCCGGTACAACTCCGCGAGCAGCAGTACGGTCTCGTGCCCGGGGCGCGACGGAGTGAACCGGGCCAGGGCGCGCCCGCTCGCGTCGGTGACGTGGAGCGTGGGGGAGGGGAGTGCGCTCAGGGCCGTCCCGGGGTCCGACGCACTGACCGCCACCGTCACCCGGGTGGCACCGGGGCGCAGCCGCGCGGGCTCGACAGTGAGCGTGTCGCCCCGCAGTCGGGCGCCCGGCGCCGCCAACTGGTTGTAGAAGACGAAGTCGTCATCACCGCCCACCTTGCCACCGTCATCGGTGATGAGCGCCGTCACGTCGAAGCCGCCGGGCACCCGCACGCTCACGGGGCCGTCAGGCAGGGGGACATTGCCCCCGGGGACCAACTCGCTCATCGTGCCGCCTGTGTCCTCGTCCCACATTCCGGTCGGGGTGTCGGTGTCGGGTGAACGTCCACCGGACGACGGGAGTTCCCGGCGCGGGGCCGGCCCCCGGTGCTCAGCCGGCCGCGTCGTCGTTCACCTGATCCCGCCGCGACGTGCTGAGGGCGGCGTAGGGAAGACTGGGGACCATGGACGTGACCGCGACACAGGGAGGGACCCGCATGACGCGCCCGATCACGGCAGGGGTCGACGGTTCGGAGGAGAGCCTGGCCGCACTGGCCTGGGCCGCGAGGGAGGCGGTCCGCCGGGAAGCCCCGCTGCACGTCGTGCACGCCTGGCGTTTCCAGCCGCAGGACGCGGCCGGCCCGGGGGACCGGGACGCGCAGGAACGGTGGGTCCGGGACTCGGTCGCCGAGTCGGTCCGGACCGTCACCGAGCGGCACCCGGACCTCCCGGTGTCCACCGAGGTCCGCGAGGCCGACGACGCCGTCGCCGTACTGCTCGCCGCGGCGGGCGACGCCGGGACGCTGGTGCTCGGCTCGCGCGGCCACGGGGCGGTCGTCGGCTTCCTGCTCGGCTCGGTCGGCCAGCAGGTGATCGCCGAGGCGACCCGGCCCGTCGTCCTCGTACGGGCCGGGGAGGACGCCGCGGCCGAGGCCGCCGGACGCGAGGTCGTCGTGGGGCAGCAGGGGGAGCCGGAGGACAGCGCCGACGTGATCGGCTTCGCCTTCGAGGCGGCCGCCGCGCGCGGTGCCACCGTGCGGGCCGTCCGGGCCTGGGCCCTCCCGACGGTGTTCACCTACAGCCCGGGCTCGATGCGACTCGCCGACGAGGCCGGGGGCCTCGAGGCGTACGAGAGGAAGGCCCTCGGCGAGGCGCTCGGGCCGTGGCGCGAGCGGTTCCCCGACGTTCCCGTGATCGAGCACGTGGAGATGGGCAGCGCGGGGCAGGTGCTGCTGTCGGTGGCCGCGGACGCCCAGCTGATGGTCGTCGGCCGCCGTGCCCGCCGTACGGCCGTCGGCGCCCGGATCGGTTCGGTGGCGCACGGCGTACTGCACCACGCGGACTGCCCGGTGGCGGTGATCCCGCACGCGTGACGCCCGTACGCGCCATGCCCGTACGGCGACAGGCTCGTACGGCGACAGGCTCGCGGGCGTGCGCGTACGGGCCGGTGACTCAGTCGTCCGTCGGCTGCAGGGTCTCCCGGGCCCTGGGCAGGATGTTCGCGATGTAGTCCTCGACGGCCGTGTCCAGGCCGATGTCGTGCTGGGCCCGCTCGGACAGGTACCAGCGGTGCTCCAGCAGCTCGTGGTAGATCTCGGCCGGGTCCATCGCTCCGCGCAGCTCCACCGGCACCGCGCGCACGGTGGGCCGGAAGACCTCGCGCACCCAGCGGTGGGCGAGGACTTCCGGGCGGGCGCCGAGGGGGTCGTCCGGGGCGTAGTCGTCCTGGGTGGCCATCCAGCTCTCCAGGTCGTTCAGCAGCCGCCTGGCCTGGTTCTCCTCGGCGTCCAGGCCGGTCAGGCGCAGCAGCTGACGCTGGTGGTGGCCCGCGTCGACGACCTTGGGCACGAAGGTGACCGTGTCACCGTTGGAGGCGTGCTCGATCTGCATCTCGGCCACGTCGAAACCGAGGTCGTTGAGGCGCCGGATCCGGCGCTCGATGTAGTGGTACTTCCCCGCCGGGTAGACGGAGGTGCGGGTCAGCTCCTGCCACAGGCTCCGGTAGCGGGCGCAGATCTCGGTGCCGAAGTCGATCGGGTCGACGGAGGGGTGCAGCGCCCCCGACGCCTCCAGGTCGAGCAGCTCGCCGCTGATGTTCACCCGGGCGAGGTCGAGGTCGTAGTCGCGCTGCCCGTCGCTCAGCCGCGCGTGCAGTTCCCCGGTCTCGGCGTCGACCAGATAGGCGGCGTAGGCGCCCGCGTCCCGCCGGAAGAGCGTGTTGGACAGTGAGCAGTCGCCCCAGGCGAACCCGGACAGGTGCAGCCGGACCAGCAGTACGGCCAGGGCGTCCATCAGCCGGTGCATGGTCGCCGGGCGCAGCGTCGTCTCGAACATCGACCGGTACGGCATCGAGCCGCCGAGGTGCCGGGTGACGAGCACCGGTTCCAGCGCCTCCCCGGCGCGGTCGGTGCGGCCGGTGACCACGGCCAGCGCGTCCACGGCGGGGATGGCGAGCCGGTCCAGGTCGCGCAGCAGCTGGTACTCGCGCAGGGCGGGCCGTTCGGCCAGCTCCTTGACGGCTATCACCTCGTCCCCGGCCCGCGCGTAGCGGACGACGTGGCGGGAGATACCGCGGGGCAGTGGCACGAGGTACTCCTCGGGCCACTCCTCCAGCGGCGTCTGCCACGGCAGTTCGAGCAGGAGCGCGGGGTGCTCCGGATTGGTGGCACTGATCTGCAAGGCCATGCCCTGACTCTAGAACGCCCGTTCCCGGGCCTGTCGCGCGGCGTCCCTCACCCAGGTCAGTGGGGCGGCGGAAGCGACGGGTCAGGCGGATCCCGTGGGTCCGGTGGGTCCGGTGGGTCCGGTGGGTCCGGTGGGTCCTGCTCCAGCGGTTCCCGGGCAGACCGGGGCCGAGCGGCCGGGCGCATCCCGAACAGGACCCGTGTCACCGGCGTCCTGCGCACCCCGTACTCGTACACGACGAGGATCACGCCCAGCGAAGCGGCCACGATCACCGCGTACTTGACCGCCATCGGCGCGGACCATCCGACCACGCCGTACGCGAAGGCGACCACGACCGGCTGGTGCAGCACGTAGAGGGGCAACGCGGCGAGCGCCAGATACCGCAGCGTCGCGTCCCGTCGCGCGGTCGGGCCGCCCGTGCCGGGCCGCGGGCGCGCCGTCCGGTTCCGCGGCCGGTCCAGCAGACCGAGGATCGAGACCACCCAGCACCAGCCGGCCGCCCCGAACACCGCCCGGGTGAACAGCGCGAGCGGCGTCCATGCCGTGAACGGGTCGTCGCCGTCGACGAAGCCGGGCGCGGACCCGGCGAACAGCACCAGCCCGAGCAGCCCCACCGGTATCGCCGCGCGGCGCATCGCCTCCCGGATCCGCCCGTCGTCCGCGAGGGCGAAACCGCACAGGAAGAACAGCAGGTAGGCCCAGCGGTTCCAGCCCGCGTAGTCCTCCTCCATGCCCAGCAGCGCGTTGACGGCGGCGAGCGGCAGCGCGGGGAGCAGGAGCAGGGCCGGGTGGCGGCGCAGAGCGGGGGCAACGTGTCCGGCGCCGGCCGTCAGCCGGGCCGCGACCGGGACGAGCAGCAGGCAGAAGGCGAGCAGCAGGACGACGAACCACAGGTGCCCGGTCTCGAAGTGGTCCCCCTCCAGGACGAAGGGGAAGTCGGCGAGGTCCGGGCGGACGGTCAGGAAGCGCGGCCAGAACCGCCAGTACGACTCGTGGTGGCCCGGGTCGGCGGCGCGCAGGCGCAGCCACTGGGGGAGGGGGCACAGGACGGCCGTCCCGAAGACCAGGGGGACGCCGAGGCGGAGCAGGCGTTCCCGGGCGAAGCCGCCGGGCCCGCGGCGGCGGATCGAGTGCCGGGCGCCGAGACCGGCGACGAGGAACAGCATGGGCATGGCCCACACCACGCCGAACCCGGCGAGGACGGTGACGGCGTCCGTCGTCCGCGCGTTCTTGACGTAGAAGTCGTCGTCCGGTGAGAAGACGAGGGCGGTGTGGAAGAAGACCAGACCCAGCACGACGAGGGCGCGCAGCGCGTCCAGTTCGCCGCGCCGGCCGCCGGCCGCCCCTCGCCCCGTGTCCGCGCTCATCGGCCCTCCCGCCCGAGGTGCGCCCAGTGTGGGGCAGCGGACCGGGGGAGGACAGACTTCCGGTACGCCGGCGGGCCGGGGTGGTTCAGCGCACGCCGTGCGGGCGGAACTGGACGCTGATGCGGGGCCCGGCGGCCCGGGTGCTCTTGGGGACGCAGTGCTCCCACGTCCGCTGACAGGAGCCGCCCATCACGATCAGGTCCCCGTGGCCCAGCGGGCGGCGCACCGTGTCACCGCCTCCGCCCGCCGGGCGCAGCAGCAGGTCCCGGGGTGCCCCGACCGACAGGATGGCGACCATCGTGTCCTGGCGCGCACCCCGCCCGATCCGGTCACCGTGCCAGGCGACACTGTCCCGGCCGTCGCGGTAGTGGCACAGCCCGGCAGTGGTGAAGGGCTCGCCCAGCTCCTCGGCGTAGTGCGCGGACAGCGCGTCGCGGGCCTCGGCCAGCAGCGGGTGCGGCAGCGTGTCGCCCGCTCCGTAGAAGGCGAGCAGCCGGGGTACGTCGACCACCTGGTCGTACATGGCACGCCGCTCCGCGCGCCACGGGACCTCGGCGGCCAGCCGCTCGAACAGCGCGTCGGCGCCGGTCAGCCACCCGGGAAGCAGGTCGATCCAGGCACCCGAGCCGAGGTGCGTGCGGCGCAGCCCGTCGAGCGGGCCGAGCAGGACCTCGTCCGTCTGGTCGAAGAGCGAGCCCTGGAGGTGCGTGGTCATGGGTCCAGCGTAAACCCTGATTCGAATGGATGTTCTATCGGTGTGTTCTGTCTGTGTTTTCTGTCCGTGCCCCGTTCCCGGCACCCCTTCCGATACACCGCTGTATCGGATACGTTCCCGGATCGAACACAGGGAGGACCGGACATGGCGGTGAAGGCGACGACCGGGCGGGTGACCAGGCGGCGGGCGCGCACCCGCGCGAACCTCCTGGAGGCGGCGTTCACGGTGTTCGCCGAGAAGGGGTTCGGCCGGGTGTCGATCGAGGAGGTCTGCGAGGCGGCCGGTTACAGCCGGGGCGCCTTCTACTCGAACTTCGACAGCCTCGACGAGCTGTTCTTCGCCCTCTACCGCGAACGGGCCGACCTGATCACGGAGCAGGTGTCCGGCGCCCTCGCGCTGGACGGTCCGGACCTGGACGTGCCCGCCGCCGCGGACCGGGTCACCGAAGTGCTGCTCCTGGACCGGGACTGGCTCCTGGTGAAGACGGACTTCCTGGTGCACGCCGCCCGCGATCCGGCCGTGGCACGGACACTGCTGGAGCACCGGGCGCGCCTGCGGCAGGCGATCGCCGAACGTCTCGCCCGGGCCCGCGGGCACACCACTGTTCCCGCCGTCCTGGGCGACGCGGACGGCGCGGCGCACGCCGTGGTCGCCGCGTACGACGGAGTCACCACCCAGCTGCTCCTGGACCGGGACGTCGAGCACGCGCGTGCCTGGCTGGGACAGCTGCTCACCGCACTGCTCACCGAGGGCGGCGACACCCCCTGACCCCCCAGCCCCTCGTCCCTCAACGCTTCGAACCCCTCGAACCCTTCGAGCCCCTCAACCCCTCGAAATCCCCCATGACACGGAACAGGAAGGGACGGTCGCCATGGATGCCGACGTCATCGTGGTCGGAGCGGGCCTGGCCGGGCTGGTCGCGGCCCACGAACTGACCAGCCGGGGCAGGAGGGTGGCCCTCGTCGACCAGGAGAACGCCGCCAACCTCGGCGGTCAGGCCTTCTGGTCCTTCGGCGGCCTCTTCCTCGTCGACTCGCCGGAACAGCGGCGCCTCGGCGTCAAGGACTCCTTCGAACTCGCCTGGAACGACTGGCAGGGCAGCGCGGGCTTCGACCGGACCGAGGACGAGGACTCCTGGGCGGTGCGCTGGGCCCGGGCGTACGTCGAGTGGGCGGCGGGGGAGAAGCGGTCCTGGCTCACCGGGCACGGCATCACCTTCCTGCCCACCGTCGGCTGGGCCGAGCGCGGCGACCTCACGGCCGGCGGGCACGGCAACTCCGTGCCCCGCTTCCACATCGCCTGGGGCACCGGCACGGGCGTAGTCGAGCCGTTCGTGCGGTACGCCAGGCAGGCCGTGCGCGACGGGCTGCTCACCTTCCACCACCGTCACCGCGTCGACCACCTGGTCGTCGAGGACGGCACCGCGCGCGGTGTGCGCGGCACCGTACTGGCCGAGGACCACTCACCCCGCGGAGTCGCCTCCAACCGCGAGGCGATCGGCGAGTTCCGACTCACCGCCCAGGCCGTGATCGTCACCTCCGGAGGCATCGGCGCCGACCACGACGTCGTCCGCCGCCACTGGCCCGAGCGCCTCGGCACCCCGCCCGCCGAGATGGTCACCGGCGTCCCCGCCTACGTCGACGGGCGGATGCTCGACATCAGCGCCGAGGCGGGTGCACGCCTGGTCAACCGCGACCGGATGTGGCACTACACCGAGGGCGTGCGCAACTGGGACCCCATCTGGCCCGGCCACGGCATCCGCATCCTGCCCGGACCTTCCTCGCTGTGGTTCGACGCCCTCGGCCGCCGCCTCCCCGGGCCCTGCCTGCCCGGCTACGACACCCTCGGCACCCTCCGGCACCTGCGCACGGCCGAGGACCTCGCCGGCCACGACCACTCCTGGTTCATCCTCACCCAGAAGATCATCGAGAAGGAGTTCGCGCTCTCCGGCTCCGAGCAGAACCCCGACATCACCGCGAAGGACCGCGCCGGATTCCTGCGCGAACGCGTCCTCGGCAAGGGTGCGCCGGGGCCGGTGGACGCCTTCCTGCGCAGGGGAGCCGACTTCGTGTCCGCGCCGAACCTGGAGCAACTCGTCGACAGGATGAACGGGCTGACCGACAAACCGCTCCTGGACGCCGCCCTGATCCGCCGCCAGATAGAGGCCCGCGACCTCCAGATGGCCAACCCCTACGCCAAGGACGCCCAGGTCCAGGGCATCCGCAACGCCCGCCGCTACATCGGCGACCGTCTCGGCCGGGTCGCCGCGCCGCATCGCGTACTCGACCCGGCGGCGGGCCCGCTGATCGGTGTCAAACTGCACATCCTCACGCGCAAGACGCTCGGTGGCATCCAGACCGACCTCGACTCCCGCGCCCTGGGCGCCGACGGCACGCCCGTCGAGGGCCTCTACGCGGCCGGTGAGGTGGCCGGCTTCGGCGGCGGCGGGGTGCACGGCTACAACGCGCTGGAGGGCACCTTCCTCGGCGGCTGTCTGTTCTCCGGGCGGGCGGCGGGCCGGGCGGCGGCACGGCAGACGTCCTGAGCGAGGCGACCGCTTCGCCGGCGGCTCCGTCCCCCCATGCGGCGGCTCCGTCTCCTCACGTCTCGTCGAGGAGGCGGAGCAGCACGGCGGCATGGCTCTGCTCGGGCGACTTGGACGCGGTCAGCAGCGTCACGTCCCCCTTGCGCGCCAGCTCCCGTACGTGGTCGAGGAGCTCCGCCGCGTCCGGGGCGGCCAGCTCGGCCTCGTACCGCTGCGCGAACTCCTCGTAGGAGCCCTCGCCCGCGTGGTACCAGCGGCGCAACTCGGCCGACGGCGTGAGGCTCTTGGGCCACTCGTCCACGTGCGCCGCGTCCTTCGCCACGCCGCGCGGCCACAGCCGGTCCACCAGGACGCGCACGCCGTCGTCGGGTCCGGGCGGGTCGTAGACGCGGTGCACACGGACGTTCATGGCTGTTCCTTTCTCTCCGGGCCGGTACCCGTGGGGGCGACCGCGCCGCCCCGGCCACCGAGGCCGAGGCGCCGCACCGGGGTCAGCCGGACCTCCGGCGCACGGCCTCACGCCGCTTGAGCGCACGGCGCTCCAGCTCCCCGGTCCCTCCCCAGACGCCGAGGGTCTGCCCCGTGTCGAGCGCCCATCGCAGACACTGCTCCTGGACCGGACAGCGCCGGCAGACCGCCTTCGCCTGCTCGGTCTGCAAAGCGGCCGGGCCGGTGGTGCCGATCGGGAAGAACAGGTCGGGGTCCTCCGTGCGGCATGCGGCGTGCTCTCGCCAGTCGTCCATCAAAGTCACCTGCGATCGGTATCGTTCGCTTCCTCGTGAATGCCTTGCTCCCTTGCGGGTGACCTGTCGACAGCGGAGTGAAACCGGCGCGGGGCCTCGCGTCCGTACCGTCGCGCCTACCTCCGCAGCGTCTCCCGTGCCGCCGTCACCACCGTGTCGGCCACCGTCGCGAGCGCCGGGGAGTCGAGTTTCCACTGCTGCCAGTACAGCGGGACGTCCACCGCCAGATCCGGGGCGAAGTCGACGATCCGGCCGGTGCGCAGCAGCGGCTCCGCCTGGGGCTCGGGCACCATGCCCCAGCCCAGACCGGCGGCGACCGCCTCGACGAAGCCCTCCGAGGTCGGCATGTAGTGCCGCGCCGTACTCGCGCCGCCGTGCCCCAGCCGCCGCGCGAAGCCGTCCTGGAAGTCGTCGCGCCGGTCGAAGACCACCACCGGAGCCCCGGCGAGCACCTCGCGCAGCGGCCCGCCCAGATGCCGTGCGGCGAACTCCGGGGCGGCGCACGGGAGATACCGCATCCGGCCGAGGTACCGGACGGAGCAGCCGGGGACGGGATCGGGCGACGAGGTCACCGCGGCCATCACCACGCCCTCCCGCAGCAGGGCCGCCGTGTGGTCCTCGTCCTCACGGCGCAGCTCGAAGCAGAGCCGGGGTTCTCGAGGCACCCGCGTGAGGGCGCCGAGGAACCATGTCGCGAGCGAGTCGGCGTTGACGGCCACCGAGACCCGGGTCGGCTCCCCGGCACCGCTCAGCCCCAGCTCGGCGTACGCGTCCCGCTCCAGCCGGGCCACCTGGCGGGCGAGGCGCACGAGCACCGCGCCGGAATCCGTCGGCCGCACCGGTTTGGTGCGCAGCAGCAGCACCCGGCCGGTGCGCTGCTCCAGGGCCTTCACCCGCTGGCTGACCGCGGACGGCGTCACGTGCAGTGCCGCGGCGGCCGCGTCGAAAGTGCCCTCGTCCACCACGGCCAGCAGGGTGCGGACCTGGTCGAGCGGAAGGTCCGCGAAAGCCGCCGTGGTCGTGCCCGTCCTCTCCGTCATCACGAGCGCTAATGATACGTAAGAATCTTTAGCTGTACGTCCTGTGATCGTCCGCTTAGCGTCGAGGGCATGACCAACGCACTCACCGCCGCGGCCGCCGGCTTCGGCACCGGCCTCTCGCTCATCGTCGCCATCGGTGCCCAGAACGCCTTCGTCCTGCGCCAGGGGATCCGCCGTGACGCGGTCCTCGCCGTGGTCGGCATCTGCGCGCTCTCCGACGCCCTGCTCATCGCCCTCGGGGTCGGCGGGGTCGGCGCGGTGGTGGTGGCCTGGCCGGGCGCGCTGACCGCGGTCGGCTGGATCGGCGGAGGCTTCCTGCTCTGCTACGGCGCCCTGGCCGCCCGGCGGGTGTTCCGGCCGACCGGTGCGCTGCGGGCGGACGGCGACGCCGCGGGCTCGCGCCGCCGGGCGGTCCTCACCTGCCTGGCACTGACCTGGCTCAACCCGCACGTCTACCTCGACACGGTGTTCCTGCTGGGCTCGGTCGCCGCCGACCGGGGCCCGCTGCGCTGGACCTTCGGCCTGGGTGCCGTGGCCGCCAGCCTGTGCTGGTTCGCCGCGCTCGGCTTCGGCGCCCGCTACCTCGGCCGGTTCCTGGCCCGGCCCGCGGCCTGGCGGGTGCTCGACGGACTGGTCGCCGTCACCATGATCGTCCTCGGCGTCACCCTCGTCGCCGGAGCCTGAACCGGGCCGCCGTCGGCCCAGCCGGCCCACCGGGCCGGGGCCCCGGCCGCGTCGCGCTGCCGGCGCCGCGCCGCTACGGTGCGTGACGCCGCCTCACAGGGAGGCGCGTCCGTGCAGCGCGTAGTGCTCCATGAGCCGGCCCCTCGTCGTCTCCAGCCGGTGCGCGAGGATCTCGGCGACCGACCGCACCAGCACGATGCCCAGCTGCGGATCCTCGTCGCACAGGGCGAGCACCGAGGCCGCCTCGAACTCGTAGGCGCGCACCTGGCTGAAGGCCTCGGCGCCGAAGTCCCACTCGTAGGGCGGGAACAGCCAGGACCAGCCGAGCAGATCGCCCGCGCCGAGGCTGGCGACCGTGACCCGCTGCAGGGGCGTGACCTGCTGGGTCAGGGAGACCGCGCCGGAACGGACGACCCAGAACCGGTCGGCCCTGCCGCCCGCCTCGAAGATCCGGGCGTCCTCCGGGAAGGAGACCTCCCGGGCGAGTGCCGTCAGCCGCTCGCGCTGGGGCAGCGGAAGGGCGGTCAGCAGTTTGATCGCTTTGGTCATGGCACGGGGCTCCTCGCCGGCGATTCGGTTCCGGGGCTTTCCCTATGCCCATTTCAGTCGCTTCGAGCGCCCTGAGCACCTCGGCGGACGGCAGATCCCGTACGGATTCCGTGCCGGATCCGGGGACGGCCGCGCCAGGGTATGAAAAAGCCCTGGCTGGACGGGGGAAGCCAGCCAGGGCCGTAAGCGGTGACGTACGAAGGACACTCCGGTCGACCCCGTCGCCACGTATGCGTGAACGCTAAACCATCTTTGGTTTTTCCGCGAAGCGGGAACCGGGGCACGTGACCTGTTTCACTGGCCCGAGCCGCCACTGCCCCCGCCCGGGGCCTCACCCGCCGTCCTCCGCGACGACCCTGATCGTCTCCAGTCGCGGATCGCTCGGGTCCGGCAGGTACATCCCGGCGTCCAGACCGCTGCGCAGATACCGCAGGACGGGTTCGGCCAGCCGCTCGCCGGGCAGGACGGCCGGGATGCCGGGCGGGTACGGCGTGATCATCTCCGCCGCGACGCGCCCGGCGGCCCGGTCGAGCGGCACGTCCTGGGTGGGCCCGAAGAACGCGTCCCGGACCAGACCCACCTGCGGCATCCGCAGCTCGGACGGCGACGGCACCTCGACGCGCGGGGCGGGGGAAAGGCCGGGGGCGGCGTGCGCGAGGTCCTTGAGCGCGGCGAGCAGCTCGCCGGCGGTCTCCCGGTCGTCGCCGTGGGTGATCTGCGCGCCGATGCGGCGGTGGTCCGTGATGTGCGCGATCACGCCCCGGTGTTCGCGCAGCCAGTCCGCCGCCTGGAAACCCGAGACGCCGAGCCCGTCGAGGTCGATGACGACGGGCAGCGGATCGAACCCGTGGGCCAGTCCCGGGCCGCAGAAGTCGTCCCGGTCGTTGACGTGCATGCCGTCGATCTCCTCGACGGCCGCGCGGACGTCGGCCGCCAGCTCCAGGGCCCCGCCCATCAGCTCGCGGCCGCGCAGCGCCATCTGGCGGCGCCAGCCGTCCAGCCCGGCGAAGATCAGCGCCGAGGGACTGGTGGTGCCCAGCAGGTCCGCCCGCATGCCGAGCAGCTTCGGCGGGACCAGGTCACCGCGCAGATGGAACACGGAGCCCTGCTCCAGGCCGCTGCCCATCTTGTGGATGCTGGTCACGCAGATGTCGGCGCCCGCGTCCATCGCCCAGGACGGCAGACCGGGATGGAAGGGCAGGTGCGCGCCCCAGGCCTCGTCGACGATCAGCGGTGCCGAGCGGCGGTGGCAGACCTCGGCGACGGCCCGCAGGTCGGCGCTCGCGCCGTACGGTGTCGGGCTGGTGACCAGGGCGCCCTTGGCGTCGGGATGGGCGGCGAACGCCTTCTCGAACTCCTCGGCGGACGGCGGATGGGCCAGGTGGCGCTCCGCGTCCCAGCGCGGCTCGACCCAGACCGGCTCGATCCCGGACAGGATCAGCCCGGAGACGACGGACTTGTGGGCGTCCCGGCCGATCAGCAGCTTCTCGTGCGGCCCCGCGACCGCCAGCATCGCCGCCTTCACCGACAGAGAGGACCCGCACGTCGAGAAGAACGTATGGTCGGCGTGCACGGCATCGGCCATCAGCTCCTGGGCGCGCTGCAGCACCCGCCCCCGGGTGAGCCGGTCGTCGAGCCCACCCGTCGCGAGCACGTCCCCGTAGAAGACGGCGTCGCCCAGCACGTCCCGTACCTCCGGGTCGGCCCCGCGGGCCTGTTTGTGCCCCGGCGGCGTGAACGACAGCCGCCCCTCGCGGCGGTAGTCGACGAGGGCTTCCAGAACGGGTGCTCGGGTGTGGTCGGCCGTCATGCGGATCCGGTTTCCCGTCCGGTCCCCGGTCAATCCGCTCCGCGGCTCGTCACCGGGCGTGCCGTCCCGGGGTCAGCACCTCGTCCAGCACCCGCAGGACGGCCTCGTACGCCATCGTCCGTACGGCGGCGTCCCGGGAGCCCTCCGGGTCGGTCGGCCGCAGCTCCTCCCTTCGCGCCCGCCAGGTCCGCTCCTGTTCCACCGCGCAGGCCCTCGCGCGGTGCATGCGGCGCAGCAGTTCGTCCGAGTCCACAACATCCGTCATGTACTCCGCGTACCCCCGCAGAGCCCCCGGATGGCCGCTGGGCCGAACGGAGGGCCGGAGGTTTGGGGGTACGGGCAGAGGTCAGCCGATCGACAGGGCCGTACGGCGCGCGGACGGCGCGCGGGGCCGGCCGGATCCGGCCCATCTCACCGACCAGGGAGCAGACGGATGTGTGACAGGCACACGACCGAACCCGTCGTCGAGCAGCACGGCGCTCACCGGCACCGGCCGTACCGGCCGTGCAAACCGGCCGAGGCGCGCAGGACGGTCGAACGCGTCGTCACCGAGTGCAGCGGCACCGACGGCAGCACGTCCTGCGACGCGGGCGCCCTGTCGGACGCCGTGCTCGTCGCCTCGGAACTCACCACCAACGCGATCCTGCACGGCGGTGGCATCACCGACTTCCGGGCCGACGTCGTCGGGCCCGGTCTGAGGCTGTCGGTGTGCGACCGCAGCCGCGACCTTCCGGTGGCCGTGCCGTCCACCGATCCCCAGGGACGCCGCCGCGTCGGCGGCCGGGGCTGGCCGATCGTCTGCCGGCTGGCACGTGACGTACGGGTGGCAGACCTTCCCTCGGGAGGCAAGTGCATCACCGTGGTCGTTCCGCTGTCCTGAGTACTTTTCGAAAAGCGGAGTTTGTTCCCCCGGGGCAGGGGCAGTCGCAAGTTCGTGCTTCGGACCGGAGGCGCAGCAGCGGGAGCGGTATGGCTGCTTCGGCCCTCCGGGTGGTGACCCGGACAGTGCCGTTCCCGCGGAAAGTCCCCTGAGACCACCGTTCAGGAGCGAACGCGCATGCTCATCGAAACACCCACCGTCCGTCCCGGAACCATCGAGTCCACCAACGCCTCCGCCGCTCCCGCCCGTCGCCGGCACGACGACGCGCCCGACACCATGGCCCTCTTCGGCCGGCTGACGGGGCTGGCGGACGGGCCCGAGCGCGACGCCGTCCGCGACGAACTCGTCACGGCCTGGCTGCCCATGGCCCACCGGATCGCCGGGCGGTTCCGGGACCGCGGCGAGTCCATCGAAGACCTCCGCCAGGTCGCGGCGCTCGGCCTGGTGAAGGCCATCGACCGCTTCGACCCGGAGCGGGGAGCCTTCGAGAGCTACGCCGTGCCCACCATCACCGGCGAGGTCAAGCGCCACTTCCGGGACCGCATGTGGGCCCTCCGGGTGCCCCGCCGGGTCCAGGAACTGCGCAACAAGGTGCGGGTGGCGCGCCGCGAACTCACCCAGAGCCCGGGCAGCCCCGAACCCACGGTGGCCGCCGTCGCCGCCCACACCGGTCTGACCGAGGACGAGGTCAGCGCCGGCATGGAGGCGCTGGAGAGCTTCAGCACCCTCTCGCTGGACGCCGAACTGTCGGCCGGCGACGACGGCTACAGCCTCGCGGACACCCTGGGCGCCGCGGACGCCTCGTACGACACCGTGATCGACCGCGAGTCCGCCAAGGAGGGACTGCGCAGGCTGCCCGAACGCGAGCGCGCCATCCTCTACATGCGCTTCTTCGAGGACATGACGCAAAGCCGTATAGCCGACCGCCTGGGCATCTCGCAGATGCACGTCTCGCGGCTCATCAGCCGCAGCTGCGCCCGCGTGCGCGACGAGGCGATGGGGCAGCGGGCGGGCCGCCGGGGCACCGGCCGGCCGGTGCGCCGCTGACCGGCCGACGAACAGGGAGGGAACGAGACGAATGCTGATGCCTCACCCCGTGGTGCTGCGCGGACTCGTCGACGCGTACGAGGCGGCAGCGGTGCGCGAGCCCGCCGACGAGACGGGCGGACCGGGCCCCCGGACGCGGGACCTGGCGTACACGCTGTGCGTGTCGACCGGCACACGTGATGTGGCAGGGGCCCTGGAGGCCGCCCGCCGCTGGCTCGCGGCCGGTACGGTCCCGGCCCCGCCGCCCGTCGCCGAGTCCGCAGGCGTGGCGGACTGACCCACGGCGGACAGGGAGCGTGTGGTGGCGTGACTGCCCGTATGCCGCGAGACGGCGTACGGGCAGTCGCGCGTCGTCGTCATGAGGACCGGTACGCGCCGCCGCGGTCCGGCGCCGGGACGCGCACGGCAGCCCGGCGCGGTGGCGACCGCGCCGGGTCCCGGCGTCCAGCCCGGCGGGCCCGGGGACCCGGGCGCCCGCGCGCCGGGCGCGGACGGGCCCCACCGCGGACGCCGGGGGACCACGGAACCCGCTGCCCGTCCCCCGGGGCGGGACCTTCGCCGCCTGGTGTGTGCCGACGATGCCGGGGCATCCGGAGTCCGGGAGGGGAGGTCCACATGAACGCACAGGGCAACGCACAGGGCATGGCACGCGCCGGCCGCAACCGGGCCCGGCGGGCGGCGAACGGGTCGACCGCCGAGACAGCGGCACGGGCCGGGCTCACCGCTCGCGGTGTGATCTACCTGCTGGTCGGCATCCTGGCCCTGCAGATCGCCTTCGGCACCGGAGAGCGGCAGGCGGACCGGGGCGGCGCCCTGGCCGAGCTGTCGGACAAGCCGTTCGGCGCCGTCCTGCTGTGGGCGCTGGGCCTCGGGCTCGTCGGCATGGCGCTGTGGCGGCTCTCCGAGGCGCTGTTCGGCGTCACGGGGAAGGACGGCCGCACGGCCAGGAAGCGCCTGCCGGCCGCCGCCCGCTGTGTGTTCTACGCGTTCGTCGCCTACTCCGTACTGGCCTTCGCGGCCGGTACCGGGGGCAGCGGCTCCAGCGACCGGCAGTCCCGGGACGTCACGGCCAGAGTGATGGAGATGCCCGGCGGGCGGTGGCTGGTGGGCGTGGCCGGCATCGCGATCGTCGTCGCCGGAGTGGTGATCGGCGTGCAGGCACTGCGCCGCGGCTATCACAAGAAACTGAAGCTCGGTGCCCTGAGCCCCCGGGCCCGGCGGCTGGTCGACGTCACCGGCGTCGGCGGCGGGACGGCCCGCGGCGTCGTCTTCGCCGCGGCGGGCGCCTTCGCCGTGCGGGCCGCCGTCGACTACGAACCCGACAGGGCGAAGGGGCTCGACGACACCCTCCGCTCCTTCGCCGACACCCCGCTCGGCCCCTGGCTCCTGGTCTGCGTCGCCGCGGGTCTGGTGCTCTTCGGTGTCTTCTCCTTCGCCCTCGCACGCTGGCGCCGCGTCTGAGCCGCGCCGCACGGGGAACCCGGGTCGAATGAACGAACACGAGATTCCTCCGCCGGACGGACGTCCCGTGGACGTCTACCTCGACCTCCTGCGCATCCGCATGGAGACCGACGACTACCAGCTGCTGCTCAGCGTGGTGGAACCCGTCCTCCAGGCGATCGACGAGCACCAGATGCCCACCATCGACTTCTCCCTGGACGGGGACAACGCCGAGGCGCTGCCCCAGGAGATCAGGGACGAGGCCGCCCTGGTCATAGCCACCGCGGTCACGGGCCGGCTGGACAACGAGGTCGTCGAGATCAGGACCGACGAGACCGGCCCGGTCCGGGTCGTCACCGACGCGGTCACCGCCTCCGATCCCGAACGCCTCGGCGAGATAGCCGACTACCTCAAGGAACGCCACCGGCAGAACGAGGAACTGCGCGGCATCGCCGAGGCGAGCGGTCTGCCCAGCGACTTCTGACCGTCACCGGCCCGGACCGCCACGCCGCCGACCGTCACGCCGCAGCCCTTCAACCGCCGCCGACCGTCACCGCGCCGGCGTCCTGACCGGCACCGCCAGCGGCCGGGCGAGGCCCACCACCGCCTCGTCCAGGCGCTCCAGGTGTCGCAGTACCCGGCTGGTGATACGGCCGTAGCGCGGCACCCCGGCGGCGTCCGGTTCCAGCAGCGAGGCGATGCTCGGTCCGGTCTCGACCTCGGTCCGAGCGTCCTCGTCGGCGACGTGCGCGGCGATCGCCTCGATGTTGCGCACCGTACGCCGCACCGCCCCGCGCAGCCGCGGGTCGGCCGCGATCGAGGGGTGGGTGGGCAGCAGCTCGGCCGTCGCGGCGAGGGACCGCGCGTGGTAGGCGCAGGTCTCCAGCAGCGCCACCACGTACTGGGCGGTGTCGCGCCGGGCCCGCAGCGGCGTGATCGGATGGGTCAGCGGCTGGGTGGCGGCCCGCAGATCCCCCAGCGCCTGGTCCAGTTCCCGCGCCGTGTCCAGCAGATCGGCCGCCGCCCCGCCACTGAGCTGGTCGACGGCGCCCTCGGTGACGTCGGTGAGCCGTTCCAGCACCGTGCCGAGCAGTTCGTTCGTACGGCGGTCGGTCCGTATCGGCAGCACCAGCGCCGCCGCGACGATCCCGCAGGCCGCGCCGAGTGCCGTCTCCTCCAGGCGCAGCAGCAGCACGGACAGGCTGTAGGTGTGCAGCAGGGTGTACAGCAGCCCCAGCATCGCGGTGACGAAGAACGACATCAGCGTGTACGACAGCGGTGCCGTGTAGAACATCGCGAAGATGAACAGCAGCACCAGTCCGAACGCAATCCAGGTGTGGCCGCCCACCACGCCCGCCAGCACGATGCCGGCCACCACGCCGAGCATCGTGCCGAGCACGCGGCGGTAGCCCTTGACGAGGATCTCGCCGGTGGAGGCCGTGTTCAGGAAGACGATCCAGCACGCGAGCACCGCCCAGTACCAGCGCTCGGCGGACAGGAACTCCCCGCCCAGGATGGCCAGCGACGACCCGACCGCCACCTGCACCGCGGCGCGCGTCGTGGGCCGGCGAAGCCCGGTCGGCTCCTCCTTCTCAGAGGTCTCCTCACCGGCGTCGATGGCGGCGTCCTCGGCGTCCAGTTCCTCCCGGGAACGGGTCGTCGCGGGCGTGTCGTCCGACTCGTCCTGCGGCCCGTCCAGGGCGATCCTGAGGCCCATCACCGCGCGCGCCGTCTCACCCAGGCCGCGGAACACGTCCTGCACCGCCGGTGTCGCCTCGGGCAGGTTCTCCTCGTCGCGGTAGCCGAGGAGCCGGTTGCGCAGATGCGAGAGCGCGGTCCCGCGCGCCTCGGAGGGCGGCCGCAGCACCAGCGTGCGCAGCGCCCCGAGATCGCGGCGCAGGAGCTCCGTCGCCTCGCCGGGCGCCGGTGAACTGCCCACCGAGGGGGCGGGCGCGCCGGGCAGGTGCAGGGTCAGCGTGTCCGCCCGCTCGGCGCTGCGCGCGGTCAGCAGCAGCAGGCCCAGCCGCTCGGCGGCGATCTCGGCGTCCGCGATGCGCCGCTGCACCAGGCGGGCCGTGGACTCGTCCGGAGTGCCCTCCTCCAGCCGGGACTGGATCATCAGAGCCGTCTCGTGCAGGCGTGCGGTGCCGTCGCGCAGGTGCTCGAGCGTCTTCTCGATGCCGTCCGGGCCGGCGTCCAGCAGTTCGGTCTGCGTGGCGATCAGCTGGGCCAGCCGGGCGCGGAAGGCCTGCCGCAGCCGCTGGAGCACGCCCGCCGGTGTCTCCGGTACCACCGCGAAGCGGACCACCGCGCTGCACACGAACGCCACCGCGATGGCTCCCAGCAGCTCCGGCAGCACCGACACCTGCGCGCCGACGAACAGGGAGACGAAGTAGACCTGGAAGCCGATCAGCCCGAGCGCGGTGCCCCGGTCGCCGAACCGGCGGACGAAGACGGCACAGAAGATCAGGACGACGAAGAAGGCGTCACCGATGACGACTCGCGAGGTGAGCAGCGAGCTGACCGACACCGACGCCAGGGCGACGGGCAGCCCCAGTGCCAGGGTGACGGCCTGCGCGCCCAGCTCCTTCTCCCGGATGGCGAACGTGGCGACCATCGCCGTCATGGCGCCCGCCACCAGATGGGTGACGTCCGCACCGAACACGGCGAGCACCGCCAGCGCCAGCGCGATGGCGCCCACCGTCCGCAGCCCCGCCGTCAACCGCAGCAGCCCGGGGTCGGACGCGGCGACGCGGTCCCGCAGCCGTGTCCGCGCCGAGCGCCCCGCTGCCTTCACGCCGCCGTACACTCTCCCGATTCACGCCTGGTTCACGACCGGTCCCCGGCCGGTTCGCGCCGAGATCCACTTCTCAGCATGTCATGCCGCGAACCGGCCGGGGCCGCGGGGTCACAGCTCCGCCCGGCCCGCCTCCTTGACCCGCTCCCGCACCTGCTCCGGCGTCAGATAGGCGTCGGTGTACTCGAAGTCCTTCAGCTTGGCGGGCTTGCGGGCCTGGAAACCGGTGCGTACGAAATCGTCGCCGGCGACCGCGTTGAGCGTCCAGTTGGCCGCCACCCGGGCCTTGGCCACACCCGTGCGCAGCGCCGACCAGTGGTAGCCGCGGGCCACGGCCTGGGCGGGCAGGCCCTTCAGCTCGACGCCCAGCGGCTTGGAGACCGCGTCCTTGCCGCCGAGGTCGACGACGAGCCCCAGGTCCTTGTGGACGTACGGCCGCATCGGCTGGTTGCGCAGGGTGGCGATGAGGTTCTCGGCGACGTGCCGGCCCTGCCGCATGGCGTGCTGGGCGGTGGGCGGGCAGACGGCGCCCTCCTGGCCCTTGGCGAGGTCCGGCACGGCGGCACAGTCGCCGAGTGCGAACACCCCGTCGTGGTTCGGCAGGCACATCTCGGCGGTGACCGCGAGCCGCCCCTTGACCGTCTCCGCGCCGAGCGTGGCCATGAGCGGGCTCGCCACCACCCCGGCGGTCCAGATCAGCGTGCGGGTGGGCACCACCCGGCCGTCCGTGAAGGTGACCTCCTCGGGTCCGGCCTTGTCGATGGACACGCCCAGGGAGATCTCGATGCCGCGCCGCGTCAGCACCTCCTGCGCGTCGCGTCCGAGCTTCTCGCCCAGCTCGGGCATCAGCTTCGGGGCGATGTCGATCAGATGCCACTTGATCAGACTCGGGTCGAGCCGGTTGTAGCGCTTGACGGCCGCGTGCGTCAGCCGCTGCAGACAGGCCGCGGTCTCGGTGCCCGCGTAACCGCCGCCGACCACCACGAACTGCAGCCGGGAGGCGCGCTCCGCCGGGTCCTGACTGGCGTCGGCGAGGTCCAGCTGCGAGATGACGTGGTCACGGATGTACGCGGCCTCCGCCAGCGTCTTCATGCCGAACGCGTTGTCGGTGAGCCCCGGGATGTCGAAGGTGCGGGTGACGCTGCCGGGGGCCAGCACGATGTAGTCGTACGGCTCGTTGACGATCTGGTCGGTGATGGTGCGCACCACGCAGACCTTCGCCTGGAGGTCCACGCCGATGGCGCCGCCCGGGATGATCCGGGTCCGGTACTTGCTGCTGCGGCGCAGGGAGAGCGCGATCGACTGGGGCGTGAGCACCCCGGAGGCGACCTGGGGCAGCAGCGGCAGGTAGAGCTGATAGGAGAACGGCGTCACCAGGGTGACGTCCGCCTCGTTCGGGGAGAGCCTCCGCTCCAGACGACGGACGCACTCCACGCCGGCGAAACCTGCGCCGACCACCAGGATCCTGGGTCGTGTCACGGTGTTCATCCCTTTCTGCGGCTCCAGGCGGTCTGCCGCGAACGCCATTCGCCTGCCCCTGGATCGCTGCTTCGCACCTCGTCGATCCCACCGCGTCCGCGCCGGTTCGGCCAGCCGGGCCGGGCGGGCGGGCGACACGTCCTGATCACCACCATGCCCCGCCGGGGCCCGGAGCGCACCGGGTGGGAGTGAACGGCCCGGAACTTTCCCGTGGGGAGCGGTGCCGCCGGGTCAGCCGGAGCCGCGGAGGTGGCAGAGCAGCAGGCACACGTCGTCGTCCCGCTCGGAGTCGCTGAGCAGGGGGCGCAGGATCCCGTCCGCCGAGCCTTCCAGGTCCGCCTCCAGCTCCGCCGGGCCGAACGACCCGAGCGCCTCCGTCAGCCGCGCGATGCCCGGGTCTATGCCCCGGGCGCGGCGCTCCACCAGGCCGTCCGTGTACAGGGCGAGCGTCGAACCCGGCGCCAGCGGCACCGTGTGGTCGGCGATCTCCTGCTTCAGCGGGATACCGAGCATCGCACCCGGTTTGGCGTCCAGGGTCTGGACCCGCCCGTCCGGGGTACGCAGCACCGGCGGCGGATGGCCGGCGGCGGCCCACGTCAGCGTGGGGTCGTCGGGGTGGAAGCGGGCGATGACGGCGGTGGCGAAGAGGTCGGGCTGGAGGTGGTGCAGGAAGGTGTGCAGCCGGGTCAGGAGCCGGCCGGGGCTGCCACCGTCGACGGCGTAGGCGCGCAGCGCGGTGCGCAGCTGGCTCATCATCACGGCCGCGCGCAGTCCGTGCCCGGTCACGTCGCCGACCACGGCGATGACACCGCCGTCGGGCTGGCGGAAGGCGTCGTACCAGTCGCCGCCGATGTTCAGCCCGTGGGTGGCGGGCAGGTAACGCGCGGCCAGGGCGAGTCCCGGCGGGGCGGGCAGTTCCGTCAGCAGGGCCCGCTGGAGGGTCTCGGCGATGTCGCGGTTGTGCTGGTAGCGCTGGGCGTGATCGATGGCGGTGCTGGCCCGCCGGGTCAGCTCGATCAGCATCACGGCGTCGTCGGCATCCCAGCGCTCCCCGGGCGGGGACAGGGTCACCACGCCCAGGGGCGCCTGCCGCGTTGGCAGTGGGATGCACAGCAGGGCCCGGTCCGGGGCCAGCGCCGAGGGCGGCTGGTCGTCGACACCGGGCAGGCAGCCGGGGTGCGGAGCGGCGTACTGGGGCCGGCCGGTGCGGGCGGCGACCACGGCGGCGGCCGCGTGCGCGGGGCCCGGCCGGTCGCCGTCCTGGTCGAACAGCCAGACGTCGACGCTCGCGGCGTACTCGGGCACCAGCAGCTCGGGCAGGCGGCGCACGATCTCGTGGTGGTCGAGCGACGCCGTCAGCACCGCGCTCGCGTCCGCGAGGAACGTCAGTCTGCGACGGGCGTTCTCCGCCTCCGTACGCGCCTTGCGCTCTGCGGCGAACGCCTCCCGCTGGGCCCGCCCGGCGGCGTCCAGCTCGGCGTGCAGCGCCACGACCCCCTGGTTCGTCTGGTGCAGCTCCTCCCGGTGGAAGTCGACCAGGGCCTCCTGCTCGGCGAGCCTGTCCAGTACCAGCGCCGTGTCCTCGTCGGCCCCCAGCAGGGCCTCCGCCGAGGCGGCCGGGTCGTCCGCCGAGACGTCGGCCTCCGTGTCCGGCACCGCCTCGGGGCAGGGCACCGTGATCCGCCACGGCGGCTGGCCGGCGGCAGCGGCATCGCGCGACGGCGTCAGCACGGCGTGCAGCACCCCGTCCCCGGCCTCCGGCGTGGCGCGGGAGACCGTCCCCGCCTCAAGAGTGAGCCGCCAGGTACCGCCCTTGGCCAGGCACAGCCGCAGCTGCGCGCCGAGCGAGGCCACCAGCCGCGCCCGCTCCAGAGGCGGCACACCGTAGGCCGTGGCCAGGCGTGCGGTGGTGATGCGTGCCCGTGCCGCGTCGGTGATGTCGGTGATCTCCCAGGTGCGGGTCATGGGCGGTCCAGCGGGGTCGGGACCGGGCCGGCGGAGGTGGTGCCGTCCCGGGTGGGGCGGGTGGGGCGACTGGTGTGCGGGGCTGCCGGCAGGGTGTCTTCGAGGGGTGGCGCGCCGCGGGTGGCGGCCGGGCGTGCGGTCGTGACGCGTGCCCGTGCCGCGTCGGTGATGCCGGTGGTCTCCCAGGTGCGGGTCATGGGCCGTCCGGCGGGGACGGGGCCAGTACGGCCACGGCGGTGTCGTCCCGTACCGGGCGGGCCGAACTGCTGGCGTCGCGGACCGTCACGGCGGCCGTCACCGCCGGGTCGGCCGCCGTGCGGCAGGTGTCGGGGGCCGGCGTCCAGCGGCTCGGCAGACCGTCGCTGTGCAGGACCAGCACCCGGTCGTCCGTCCAGGCCGTCTCCTCCTCGCGCAGGGTCGTGGGCCGGTGGGTGCCGACGATGCCGGGCCGGGACAGCAGGTGTCGCCAGGTGCCGCCCTCGCACAGCCGTGCCCCGATGTTGCCGACGCCCGCGAACCTCAGCACCGCGGCACGCGTGTCGACCTGCGCCACCGCGACGGCCGCGCCGCGGGTCCCGGTCAACGCCGTGTCGAGCCGCCGCAGCGCCTCCGCGGGGGTGAGGTGGGCCGAACCGCGCAGGGCCTCCACGGCGGCGGTCGACGCGCGGGCCGCCTCCGGCCCGTGGCCCAGCCCGTCGGCCAGCATCAGCGTGACCCGGTCCCCGGCCCTGACCCAGGCCCAGGCGTCACCCGAGTAGTCGGCCCCGCCGAAGGGGACGTTCACCGCGCCGGCCCGTACCCCGGCCGCCGGTCCCGGTTCCGCGGCACGGCCGCCGGGTACGGCGCCGACCCGGGCGACCACCACCGTGCCCCGGCCCGGGACGCTGTGCAGGTCGAAGTCGTCGGCGAGGCGCGCGCAGGTGCCGAGACCGGCGCCGAGGGAGCGCGTCGTGCTGAAACCGTCGCGCAGGGCGGCGGACACGTCGGCGATCCCGGGACCGTGGTCGACCGTGACGACCTGCACCTGCCGGGTCTCGGCCCGGTCGGCCGTGAGAACGGCGGGAGCGACGACGTCGATGAGGACCTCGCCGCCCCCGGCGTGCTTGAGCAGGTTGGTGGCCAGCTCGGTCGCCACCAGCGCCGCGGTGGCGGTGTGCTGATCGTCTAGCCCGGCCAGGGCCGCCGCGTGCTCCGCGGCCACCCGGGCGTCGCGCACCCGGGTCGAGTCGTGCACCGGGACATCCCACACGCGCGGCATCAGGACTCCTCACGCGGGCGGGGCGCCCGGCCCACCCAGGAGGTCACCCGCACGGTGGTGCCGGCCCCCGGGTCGCTCTCGATCGCGAACTCGTGCACCAGGCGCCGCGCGCCGCCCAGCCCCATGCCCAGTCCGCCCCCCGAGGTGAAGCCGTCACTGAGCGCCTGCTCCAGGTCCGCGATGCCCGGTCCCTCGTCGCTGAAGGTCAGCCGCAGTCCCTGCGCGCCCCCCTCGCTGAGAGGCTCCGTCTCCATCGTTCCGCCGCCGCCGTACACGAGCGTGTTGCGGGCCAGTTCGCTGGCCGCCGTGACCAGCTTCGTCTGGTCCACCAGACCGAAGCCGAGCTGAGCGGCCGCCTGCCGCACGTGCTGACGTACCCACACCAGATCCATGTCCGAACGGATCGGCAGGCGGGCCTGGGCGCCCGCGGCAGTGCGCATCACGGACTCTCCTGGCGCAGGCCGCCGAAGTGGGAGGACGGGGCGTGCCGCGTCAACAGCTCGAGGGCCACCTCGGTACTGAGCGCGGTGTGCACCCTCGGCAGCGTCAGGCCCAGCTCCACCAGGGTGATGGCGACCGCCGGCCGCATGCCGACGATCACGGTGCGCGCGGCCAGCAGCTCGGTCTGCCCGGCGATCTCGGCCAGTACCCGGCCGAGGAAGGAGTCGACGATCTCCACCCCGGAGACGTCGATGATCACACCGGTGGCCCCGCTGTGGGAGATGGTCTCGGCGAGGTCCTGCTGAAGCTGCTGCGCCGTGCTGTCGTGCAGGTCGCCCTGGAGGGTGACCAGCAGCACCTCGCCGAGCCGGAGGACCGGAACATGACCCGTCACGGGACCCGGGTGGGGCCCCGGGAATGCCTGGCTCACCGCGTGACCGGACCGTTCGTGACGGGGTTCACGATGCCGACCCCGAGCTGGTGCAGCACGTACCCCAGCGCGTCGGCGAGGCTCGCCCGGGTGACCACGGTACCCAGGTCCAGGCCGAGGTGGACCATGGTCTGCGCGATCGCGGGCCGGATGCCGGAGACGATGCACTCGGCCCCCATCAGCCGGGCCGCCGCGACCGTCTTCATCAGGTGCTGGGCCACCAGCGAGTCGACGGTCGGGACCCCGGTGATGTCCAGGATCGCGTACCGCGCCTGCTGTTCGACGATGGACTCCAGCAGGGTCTCCATGACGACCTGGCTGCGGGCGCTGTCGAGCGTTCCGATGAGCGGAACGGCCACGATGCCGTCCCACAGCTTGATGACGGGAGTGGCCACCTCCAGCAACTGCAGCCGCTGGCGGTCGATGAGCGCCTGTCCCTCGCTGAGCGCCGTCTGCATGACCACGACCCGCAGCGTGCCCATCAGCACACTCAGCGTGGTGACACAGTCCCGGGCGTGCTCGGCGGAGGCGTCCGGCAGGTCGGCCACGAGCAGGTTCTCGACCGGCGGGCGCAGGGCGGCCAGCTCGCTCGACACCTGGGCGGTGCTCAGTCCGGCCCGGGAGCGGGCCGCGCCCATCCGTGCCAACTGCTCGCGCACCGTCGTGAATCCGGCGGCGTCCGGGTCCTCCACCCGTGCCGCGTCCGCGACTTGGGCCAGCGCGTCCACCACGGCCTTGCCCGCCTCGACCGCCTCGTCGCGCGAGACGGTGAACACGGCCCGGAACAAGGGCTCGTCCGCCCATCGTTGGGCGATCTGCTCACGGCGGCGCCGCAGAAAGTCCCTGACCTCGTCCGTCGGCGATCCCGCTGTTCCCTCCGCCTGTTCCGGCACCTGTTCCACTCCTCATCCGCATTGCGCCGCACACCACCCAGGAGGCGACGTGACGGCGACGTGAGTCTGCCGGGCGACCACTGTAACCATCCGCCGACCTCGTACGACACCTGCTCCCGCGTGAACGCTCCGGATGAGCGCCGGGGAGGAGGAGATCTCAGGCGTCCGGGACCTGCGGGCCCGCGGGCTGTGCGTCGACGCGGGAGAGCGCCTCGTCGACGCTCTCGGAGACCGGCACGGTGATGCTCACCCCCGTCAGGTCCAGGACGCGCCGGACCGCGGGGGCGGGCGAGATGATGTGCACGCTGCCCGGCAGCTCCCGGGCCTCCTGATAGACCCGCAGGATGATGTTCATGCCCGACGAGTCCATGAACGGGACCTCCGACAGGTCCAGCAGGAAGTGCCGTCGGCCGTGGTGGAGTTGGTTGGCCAGATGGTGCTGGAACTCGGTCGCGGTGTCGACGTCCAGGTACCCCTCCACCCTGAGCAGCGCGACCTCCTCCCGGGGCAGCGTCACCTCGACGGACAGCGGGTTCTGGGCTATGGGCACGGATACCTCCAACAATGCGGCCGGGCGATGGCGTGTCGTGTACCACCGCGCCCGGCGGTTACCCCCGAATCCGGTCACCACACCTGTCCGGCCCGGGCACCGTCCGTCACCCGACGCGGATACCCACGAGGCACGTGTCGTCGTCCGTGTCCGACCTGCTGTAGGTGAGCAGCCGGTCCAGGTGCTGGTCGAGGGTGTGGGGTGTCGGACGGACGGTCCTCAGCAGCTGGGCCAGCGCCTCCTCCACCGAGCGGTCGCGGCGTTCGATCAGCCCGTCGGTGTACATCAGCAGCGTGTCCTCGCCGGCCAGCTGCACTTCGTCCTCCTCGTACGCCGCCTCGGCCACCGCGCCCAGCAGCATGCCCTTGAGCAGCGGCAGCGGCTCGGCCCGGGAGCCCCGGACCAGCACCGGCGGCAGATGGCCCGCCCTGGCCCAGCGCAGCGTGCGCCGGGCCGGGTCGTACAGGCCGCACACCGCCGTGGCCGTGACCCCGCCCGTCAGGTGGTGCGCCACGATGTTGAGCCACGACAGCAGCTGGCCCGGCCCGGCACCGGTCACCGCCAGTCCGCGCAGCGCGTTGCGCAGGACCACCATGCTGGTCGCCGCCTCTATGCCGTGCCCGGCCACGTCCCCCACGCACAGCAGCACCCGCCGGTTCGGCAGCATCACGGCGTCGTACCAGTCGCCTCCCACGAGCTGTTCGGTCTCCGCGGGCCGGTACCGGACGGCCACCTGGAGGTCCGGAACCCTGAGCGGGGTCTGGGCGGGCGGCATGATGGCGTGCTGCAACTGCAGGGTCAGCCGGTTGCGTTCGATGGCCTGCTGCTCGGTGTGCGCCAGCTGGTCGCGCGTCGCCGCGAGCGCCACCTCGGTCCAGTGCTGCGCCGAGATGTCCTGGTAGGCCCCCCGCACGACGAGCAGGCGGTCGTCGGCGTCCAGGACCGGTTCGGCCACCACCCGGACGTGCCGGGTCACCCCGTCGGGCCGCTGCAGCCGGAACGCCGCCGACGCCGGCCGCCGGTGGTGCAGCAGCGTGCGCAGGAACCGGCCGATGGTGACCGCGTCGTCCGGGTGGGCGTGGGCGGTCAGCTCCTCGAGCGGCACCGGCGTCATCGTCCGCGGACGCCCGTACAGGTCGAACAGCTGTCCGTTCCAGGTGATCTCGCCGGTCAGCAGGTTCTCCTCGAAGCCGCCGATGCGGCCGAGGCGCTGGGCGTGCTGGAGGAGGCTGGCCAGCCGGGCCGTCTCGTCCTCGATGCGCCAGATCAGCAGGACGGCGTTGCCGTGCCGGCTGATGCTGATGTCCGCGACAGCCGAGAGCGGCACCTGGTCCACCAGCGCGGTGAGGTTGATGTGCCGGGCCCGGAAGGGCTCGCCGGTGGCGTACACCCGCTCCACGTTCTGGAACAGCTCGCTGTCCCCGGCGGCCATCGGGTACGCCTCCAGCAGCAGCGCGCCGCCCACGACGGCCCGCGGCCGTCCGGCGGGGTCCAGGAAGCTCTTGTTCACGTGCTGGATGCGGAAGTCCGCCAGGTGCCCGTCGGCGTCCAGGTGCGGCACCAGGACCAGGGCGGGGTCGTACAGGCCGTCGGCCAGGTCCATCAGCTCCACCGCGTCCGGCATGACCCGCGGCTCCTGTCCGGCGCCGTGCGGTGGCGTGTACGACTCCAGGGTGTGCGCGCACAGCTCCGCCAGGGCCTCCACCTGGCGCACCACCTGCGGCGGCTGCGGGGCCAGCGGCGCCGGCCAGACGATCTCCAGCACGCCGTGGATACGGCCCCCGGTGCCGGCGGGCACGGCGACCCTGCCGCCGTCCGGGTACTGGTGCCGGCCCACGCTGGGCAGCCCGGTTTCGGCCAGGGAGGTGAACCACTGGCCCGTGCGCTCGGTCAGCCCGCACCGGGCCACCGTCGTCACGTCCGGCGGCACGTAGCGCCAGCGGGTGGCCTCGGCTTCGGAGAACCCCGCGCTGCCGGCCAGCGTGAGCGATCCGTCGTACCCGGCCGCCCAGATGGCCACGGCGGCCGCGCCCAGCGGACGCAGCGCCTGTTCCAGCAGGGCGTCGGCGACGGCCTGGGTGTCGCCGGCCGCCAGCGCACCGCTCTCGGCCGCCCGCAGGCGCACGGCGGCCGAGCCGGCCCCGGCCTCCCCGGTGTCCGTGCCGTCCTCGGCGTCCGCGCTCCGCACGGCGGCGGTGGCCGCGAGGAACGCGTCCGTCACCTCCGACATCCGGTCCCGGGCGGCCTGGTTGATGACGTCGACCGCGAACTCCAGGGGCGTGACCTGGGACTGCTCGGCCAGCTCGGCGAGCTGCCGGGCGGCCTGCGCCGGACCGCACCCGAGCCGTGCGACCAGGACGCCCTTGGCGAGCTCGATCAGCGCCCGGCCCTCGGCCTCCGCCTGGGCGGCCCGCACCTCGCGGCTGAGCCGGTCCACCGTGGCCGCCAGTCTGCCCACCGGCGACAGCGGGGTCATCCCGCGCAGACCGGCGCCCGGCCCGTCGACCGCGCAGGACCGCGGTGGCCCGGACACCGGGGGCGGCGCGGCGGACGCGTCCCGCGGGGCGCCGCCGGCCGGCTCGGGCGGCTGCTCGGATTCGCTCACGACGGGGACACTCCTCGGCTGGAGACCGCCGCGGACCGCGGCGGGACACGCCGCGCACCGCCCGGCCCACCGGTGTACGGGACGGGAGCCGGTGCGCTCATGCCGGCAGCCACCGTCGGACGCAGGCGATGAGGTCCTGGGTGTCGACGGGCTTGGTGACGTAGTCGCTGGCGCCCGAGGCGAGGCTCTTCTCCCGGTCGCCGGGCATCGCCTTCGCCGTGACCGCGATGATCGGCAGCTCGGCGTACCGCGGCATCCGCCGGATCTCGGCCGTCGCCGTGTAGCCGTCCATCTCCGGCATCATCACGTCCATCAGGACGAGTGCGACCTCCGGGTGGTCCACGAGCGTCTCGATGCCCCGGCGCCCGTTCTCCGCGTGCAGGACCCGGAAGCCGTGGAGCTCCAGGATCCCGCTGAGCGCGAAGAGGTTGCGCGCGTCGTCGTCGACGACGAGGACGGTGCGCCCGGCCGGCGAGTCGTCCACGGCGTCCGGGGCCAGGTGCTGCGGCTCCTCGGTCCGGACCAGGGAGAGTACGTCCCCGGGTTCCTCGGCGGCCAGGTGCAGGGCGATGCGCTCCCGCAGTTCGTCGAGGCTGGACAGGAACTCCAGCGCCCCGCCCCGAGCGCCGGAGCGCAGGCTCTCCTCCAGCGCGGCGTCCGTCCGGTGACCGCTGTGCACGAGCACCGGCACGCTCGCCAGCGCCGAGTCGCCCCGCAGGGCCTGGAGGAAGCGGGACGCCTCGGCGTCCGGCATGCCCAGCTCCAGCACGACGCAGTGGCACGGCTCGGCCGCCAGCGCACCGGCGGCCTCCTGCGCCCCCACGGCCGTGATGACGTCGAGCGGCGGCCGGTCGCCCGCGTCGTCCTGCCCGTGCGTCAGGTCGGCGATCACGCTCTCCGCGACGAGGGTCAGCAGACCCCGCGGACGCTCCTCCACGACGAGCAGCCGACGCGGGCGCTGCCGGTGGCCGCCCGTGAACTCGGGTGCCGGCGCCGGGCGGGCGAGGACGTCGGCGGCCGACTCGGCCGGGGCGTGCTCCGCGCCCCGCTCGAGCAGCTCCTCGAAGTCGGGCCGGGCCACCGGCAGGAACAGCGTGAACGTGCTGCCCCGGTCGGGCGTGCTGTCCACGGTGACGGCGCCGCCGAGCAGCTGGGCGATCTCCCGGGTGATGGACAGGCCGAGCCCGGTGCCGCCGTACTTGCGGCTCGTCGTGCCGTCCGCCTGCTGGAAGGCGCCGAAGACCGACTCCAGGTTCTGCTCGGGGATGCCGATGCCCGTGTCCTTCACCCGGAAGGCCACCACGGCACCACCCCGGATCACCCCTCTGGGCACCTCCTCGTCCGGCGCCGGTTCGACGGCCAGTTCCACCCGGCCCCGCTCGGTGAACTTCACCGCGTTGGACAGCAGGTTGCGCAGCACCTGACGCAGCCGGGAGTCGTCGGTCAGCAGGTCCGCCGGCGCCCCGGGCGCCGTCGTCACCGCGAACTCCAGGCCCTTCTGCGTCGTCATGGGCCGGAACGTCGCCTCGACGTACTCGATGAGCTGCCGCAGGGTCACGCGCTCGGGGGAGACGTCCATCTTCCCGGCCTCGACCTTCGACAGGTCCAGGATGTCGTTGATCAGCTGGAGCAGGTCCGAGCCCGCGGAGTGGATGATGCCCGCGTACTCGACCTGCTTCGGGGTGAGGTTGCGCGACGGGTTCTGGGCGAGCAGCTGGGCGAGGATGAGCAGGCTGTTGAGCGGGGTGCGCAGTTCGTGGCTCATGTTGGCCAGGAACTCCGACTTGTACTTCGAGGCCAGCGACAGCTGCTGGGCGCGGGCCTCCAGCTCCTGCCGCGCCTGCTCGATCTGCAGGTTCTTCGCCTCGATGTCCCGGTTCTGGGTCGCCAGCAGGGACGCCTTGTCCCCCAGCTCGGCGTTGGAGCGCTGCAGTTCCTCCTGCTGCACCTGGAGCTCCGCCGAGCGGGCCTGGAGCTCCGCGGTCAGGCGCTGCGACTCGGCGAGGAGCTCGTCGGTACGGGCGTTGGCCACGATCGTGTTGACGTTGACGCCGATGGTCTCCATCAGCATGTCCAGGAAGTCCCGGTGGACCTGCGTGAACGCGGTCACCGACGCCAGCTCGATCACGCCGAGGACCTGCCCCTCGACCACGATGGGCACCAGCACCAGAGCGGCCGGCACCACCTCGCCGAGCCCGGAGGAGATGGTCACGTAGCCCGGTGGCAGCTCGTCCACCACGATGGTGCGCCGGCTGCGCGCGGCCTGGCCGACCAGGGTGCGGCCGAAGGCGATGCGGGTGGGCCTGCCCGCGTCGCCGGGGTAGCCGTAGGAGCCGACGAGTCGCAGCTCGGGCCCCTCGTCGCCGTCCTCGGCGAGGTAGAACGCGCCGTACTGGGCCGACACCAGCGGCACCAGCTCGTCCATGATCAACTCGGCGACCACGGGCAGGTCCCGGTGCCCCTGCATCAGGCCGGAGATCCGGGCGAGGTTGCTCTTGAGCCAGTCCTGCTCCTGGTTGGCCCGCGTGGTCTCGCGCAGGGACTCCACCATGGAGTTGATGTTGTCCTTGAGCTCGGCGACCTCGCCGGACGCCTCCACGTTGATGGAACGGGTCAGATCGCCCTCGGCCACGGCGGAGGTCACCCCGGCGATCGCGCGGACCTGGCGGGTGAGGTTGCCGGCCAGCTCGTTGACGTTCTCCGTGAGGCGCTTCCAGGTGCCGGAGACGCCCTCCACCTCGGCCTGGCCGCCGAGCCTGCCCTCGGTGCCGACCTCGCGGGCCACGCGGGTGACCTCGTCGGCGAAGGCGGAGAGCTGGTCGACCATCGTGTTGATCGTCGTCTTGAGCTCCAGGATCTCGCCGCGCGCGTCGACGTCGATCTTCTTCGACAGGTCGCCCCGGGCCACGGCGGTCGTCACCAGCGCGATGTTGCGCACCTGGCCGGTGAGGTTGTTGGCCATGGAGTTGACGTTGTCGGTGAGGTCCTTCCAGGTCCCGGCGACGTTCGGCACGTGCGCCTGGCCGCCGAGCCTGCCCTCGGTGCCGACCTCGCGGGCCACCCGGGTGACCTCGTCGGCGAACGCGGAGAGCGTGTCGACCATCGTGTTGATGACGTCGGCCAGCGCCGCGACCTCGCCCTTGGCCTCGACCGTGATCCGCTGCGACAGGTCGCCGCGCGCCACGGCGGTGGCGACCTGCGTGATGGAGCGGACCTGGCCGGTGAGGTTGTTGGCCATGGAGTTGACGTTGTCGGTGAGGTCCTTCCAGGTGCCCGACACACCGCGCACCTGGGCGCGGCCGCCCAGGTTGCCCTCGGTGCCGACCTCGCGGGCGACGCGGGTGACCTCGTCGGCGAAGGCGGAGAGCTGGTCGACCATCGTGTTGATGGTGTTCTTGAGTTCGAGCATCTCGCCGCGGGCGTCCACGGTGATCTTCTGCGACAGGTCGCCCTTGGCCACGGCGGTCGCCACCTGGGCGACGTTGCGGACCTGGCTGGTCAGGTTGCCCGCCATGAAGTTCACCGAGTCGGTGAGGTCGCGCCAGGTGCCCCGGACACCCTGGACGTCGGCCTGGCCGCCGAGCCGCCCGTCGGTGCCGACCTCGCGGGCGACGCGGGTGACCTCGTCGGCGAAGGCGGAGAGCTGGTCGACCATCGTGTTGATGGTGTTCTTGAGTTCGAGGATCTCGCCGCGGGCGTCCACGTCGATCTTCTGCGACAGGTCGCCCTTGGCCACCGCCGTGGCGACCTGGGCGATGTCACGGACCTGGGTGGTGAGGTTCCCCGCCATGGCGTTGACCGAGTCCGTCAGGTCGGCCCAGGTGCCCGAGACGCCCGGCACCCGCGCCTGACCGCCGAGGGTCCCCTCGGTGCCGACCTCGCGGGCCACCCGGGTGACCTCGGAGGTGAACACGGACAGCTGGTCCACCATGCCGTTGAAGACCTTGGCGATGTCGCCCATCAGACCGTCCGCCTCGTCCGGCAGACGCGTGCCGAAGTCGCCGTCCCGCACGGCCGTCAGGCCCGCGAGGAGGCGGCGCAACTCCTGGTCGCCCGGAACCGCGTCGACGGCCCCGGTGCTGTCGCTGGTCATGCGCACCCTCGTTCCGCTCCCCAGGAGCCCTCGGCGACGAGGACTCGGAACCCCTCCGGACCGGTCGGGCGGTCCGGCCTGTTGTGCGTGCTTTTCCGCAGTTCACGGATCCGCCCAATGAGAAAAATACGTCAGAGGCTAACCCAGGTCCCGGGTGCGGACAAAGCGGGGCCTCACCCGGTGGAGCGCGGCCCCGTACGGATCATGCCGTGCGTGCGGGCCCGGCCGGGGCCCGGCCGATTTCCCCGCCGATCGGCCCGCGGCGTCCGAATGCGGTGGCCCGGGCCGGGTATCTGCTGCTGTAGGAGCCGGTCCGGCCCGTGGCGTCCGCCCGGCCCCACAGTCGTCACCGACGTGGGAGGGAAGGGACAGCGTGCCGATGGAGAGCATCTGGTCGTATGCGGAGGGCAGCGGTCACGTGCGGGGACAGGACCTGACGGGCTGCACCGTCGTCGCGAGCGACGGCACCATCGGTCACGTGGACCGGCAGGCCGAACACTTCGGCATGCGGCACCTGGTCGTCGACACCGGCGTCTGGGTCTTCGGCCGGAGCGTGCTCGTGCCCGTCGGCATGGTCAGGGGCGTCGACACCGAGGCCCGTACGGTCACGGTGGGCTGCACCAGGGCGGAGGTCAAGGCCGCGCCCCGGTTCCGGACCGACAGCGAGACGATGGACCGGGAGTACCTGGCGTCCGTCGGCGACTACTACCACCGGCTGCCGCCCCGGGAGACCTCCGCGGACTGACCCGGTTGTGATCACAGCACGGCGAACACCAGGGACACCACTGACATGGAATCAACCGACCGGATCACCACGGCCCCGACCGGCGTCGCGTCGTCCCGCGTACCGGGACCGGGCGCCGTCACCGGCGCGGCGACGGCGCGTGCGTACGCGGAGGCGGTGGCGCGCACGCGATGGGGGTCGGGCCGCGGGGTGCGGGAGGAGGACGTCATCGACCTGCTGCTCGTGGTCTCGGAGTTGGTCACCAACGCGATCCGGCACGGAGACGGTCTGGCGGGTTTCGAGGTCCGGCCCACGGCCGAAGGCGTGTGGATCGCCGTCCACGACAACAGCGCGGTGGTGCCCCGGGCCGCGTACGCGTTCCCCACCAGGCACCACGGGAACGGCTACGGCTGGCCGCTGGTCGCCCGCCTGGCACGCGAGATCGACGTCGACCGGCACTCGGGGGGCGGCAAGACGATCAGCGTGCTGGTGCCCCTGCGCGACGCGGGCGCGCCGTGAGCAGGGCCGTCACCATGGCCGTCACCAGGGCCGTCACCAGGGCAGGAAGACGTGGATGTCCTTGCCCCGCTCGCCGGTGACGACGCTCACCTGGTCGGACAGGGTGTGGATGAGATGCCAGCCGATGCCGCCGCCACCGCTGCTCGGATGGAAGGGGCGCGGCGCGGGTTCGGTCGTACTGGAGTCGTGCATCACCACGTGCACGCCGTCGAAGGTACGGCGCAGCCGCAGCTGGAACGGCCCCGGAGCGTACTGCACCGCGTTCGCCGCCAGCTCCGTGACGACGAGGAGTATGTCGTCCCAGTGCTCGGGCTGCGAGGGTGGTGACGCACGGGCCAGGTCGTAGAGGAATTCCTCCGCGACCAGGCGCGCACCGGTCACATTGTGCAGCTCCCCGGTGAAGCTGGCGGTGCGGTTCGTGATCTCCTCGGAAGCCAGTGTCCTGTCCCAACGCGACTCGGCTGCCATTGCGCCTTCCCGGCCCGGCATCCGCCGGGCGTTGTCCCTTCTTCGCTTTCCCTTCGTTTGTTAGTTCCCGTGCCGGCCGAGCCTACGCGCCTCGGTATGCCGGGCCGGGCCGAGGTGGCCAGGGGTGACGGGGCCGTGACCCCTGGGGCGCGTTCCCGGCCCCGGCGCGCACCGCCTTCGGCCGGCACGCCGAACGGCGAGTGCGCGGGCTCGGCGTACTCCACCGGGCGAGCCCGCGCACCGTCGCGGGCTCGCCCGGTCACCGGAGGAACACGTTGTCCGAGTCCTCCCAGCCGGCCTGCTCCTCCGGGACCCTCCGCGGCCGACGGTGCGAGCGGGCCTCGTACATCGCGTCGATCTCGAAGGCATAGGTCCTTGTGATCTCGTCCCGCCGGAGTTTCATCGACGGCGTGAGGAGCCCGCCCGCCACGTCGAACGGATCGGGCAGTACCCGGAAGACCCGGATGGACTCCGAGCGCGACACGGCGCTGTTGGCCGCGGCGACGGCCCGCGCGACCTCTTCCCGCAGCGCGTTCTCCTCCCGTGCCTCCCGGGCCGGGGCGTCGCCCTGCAGGGCCAGGCCCGCCCGCCAGTGCGTCAGGAACTCCGGGTCGAGTGTGATCAGGGCGCCGACGCAGGGCCGGTTGTCGCCCACGACCACCGCCTGGTGGACGAGCGGGTGCATGCGCAGCCGCTCTTCCAGGGCGGCCGGAGCCACGCTCTTGCCGCCGCTGGTGATGATGACGTCCTTCTTGCGCCCGGTGATCGCCAGATAGTTCTCGTCGTCCAGATGCCCCAGGTCGCCGGTGGCCAGCCAGCCGTCCCGCAGCACCTCATGGGTGGCGGCCTCGTCACCGACGTACCCCTGGAACAGTGACGGACCGCGCACCAGGATCTCCCCGTCGTCGGCCACCCGGACCTCCATGCCGGGCAGGGGCTGCCCGACGGTGCCGGACTTCTCCCGGCCCAGCGGCTGCATCGTCAGCCCGCCGCTGGTCTCGGTGAGGCCGTAGCCGTCGTGGACGTAGATGCCGATGCCCTCGTAGAACAGGGACAGCTCGCGGCTGAGCGGCGAACCACCGGACGTCGCGCGGTGCACCCGGCCGCCCAGCGCGTTCCGCAGCCGGCGGTAGACCGTCCGCTCGTACAGGGCGTGCTGGAGGCGGAGGTCGAACCCGGGGCCCGGCCCCCTGCCCAGCCGATGGCGCTCCAGCGCGGCGGCGAAGTCCCGCGCCGTGTCGGCGGCCCGCTCGAACAGCGCCCCGCGGCCCGCCTGCTGGGCGGCGCGCAGGAAGTTCTTGTAGAGCTTCTCCAGGACCGACGGGACGGCGTAGAAGTACGTCGGGCGGAAGGAGCGCAGGGCCGAGGCCAGCGCCTCCTGGGACATCGCGGGCTCGTGCGCCATGAGCAGTCCGCCCCGGACGCACAGGTTCTGGATCATCAGCCCGTACACGTGGGAGAAGGGCAGGAAGGCGAGGACGGCGCCCTGCTCACCCGGGGGCGCCACCGTGCTGCCCCAGCCCGCGAGCAGGGTGTCGCACGGGCCGGCCAGACTGCGGTGGCTCAGCGCGCAGCCCCTGGCGCGGCCGGAGGTGCCCGAGGTGTAGGCGACGACCGCCGTGGAGTCCGGCAGCACGATGCGGCGCATGGAGTCGACGCCGGCGGACGGGAGGCACGCGCCGCGCGCCACCAGTGTGTCCACCGCGCCCGCGTCCAGTTGCCAGACATGGCGCAGCGTCGGCAGCGAGGCGCACACCGAGCCGACGGTCATCACACTCTGCTCGTCCTCGACCACCACGGCGACGCAGCCCGAATCCCGCAGGATCCACTCGACCTGGTCGCGCGAGGAGGTCGGATAGATCGGCACGACCTCGGCGCCCACCGTCCACAGCGCGTAACTGAAGACCGTCCACTCGTACCGGGTCCGCGCCAGGATCGCCACCCGGTCGCCCGGCGAGATCCCGCACGCGATCAGGCCCTTGGCGACGTCGACCACCTCGTCGCGGAACTCCGCGGCCGTCACCTCCTGCCAGACGGGGGAGTCCGGCGTGGGACGGCGGGCCAGCATCGGCAGGGCCGGCGTGCGTGCGGCCGTCTCGAAGAGGCTGTCGGCGAGCCCGCCCGTCAGGGGCCCGGCGGCCCGGGGAGCGGGAGCGGGGTCGCGCATGCGCTGGCTCCTGACATGTACGGACGGTGACACCGCCGACGAGCACCGTTATCGGCGGTGCTGAATCTAGCCGAGGCGATGGTCGCGGGGGGCCGGGACGGCAGAAGTGTTCCCACCCGGTGATCTCGGCGGATCGGGGGACTCGTAGGGCATGACTCACACGAATCCGGACCCGGAACCCGAACGCAGCACCGGACTGGAGCCGGGAGGCGGCGTACCGCCCGGCGAGACCCCGCCGGGGGAGAGCAGCATGTCCGAGGCGGGCCCGTGGGAGGGGAACAACCCGCCCAAGGGGTGGGCCAAGGCACCCCTGACGGTGATCCTCGTTCTCGTGGCGCTCATCGCGGCCGGCTTCCTCGGCTACGCACTGGTCCTGATGCTCTGAACGCGGGCGAGGAGCCGCAGGCCTCCGCAGGGGCGTCTCAGGCCGTCTGCGTGCGGCGTACGCACTCGGTGACGACGTCCCGCAGGCTGCCGGTGCGCTCCAGCAGCTCGCGCTGCACCCGCGCCCCGTTGCCGTGCCGCAGCAGCTCGGCGGCGCCGTCCCGTACCCGGTCGAGGTCGCCGTCGGCGGCCAGCGCCTCCCCGACGTGGTCCAGCAGGGCCCGTACGACCGTTTCGGCCGGCATCCGCCGCATCGTCGCGGGATGCAGCAGTTCCTCCGTCAGCCCGGACCGGGCCGCCCGCCAGGCGGCGAGACGCAGCAGGCTCACACTGTGCCCGGCCGGCTCCCTGCCCTCCCGCCACTCACGTGCGGCCGTTTCCACCAGCGCGCGGGCGAGGGCGGCGACGACGACGGCCGTTCCGGCGTCCAGGCAGACGTCCGCGACCCGGAACTCGACCGTCGGGTACCGCTGGGACAGCCGGACGTCGAAATAGATCATCCCCTCGTCGAGGATCGTGCCGGTGGCGAGCATGTCCGCGACCCGGCGGTGATAGGTCTCCGCCGAACCGAACAGCTCCGTCGGACCGGCCGACGGCCAGCGCTGCCAGACCCGGCTGCGATAACTGCTGTAGGCCGAGTCCCGGCCCTGCCAGAAGGGGGAGTTGGCGCTCAGCGCGGCGAGCACCGGCAGCCAGGGCCGCACCCGGTCGATCACCGCGACGCCCTCCTCGTCGGACTCCACGGAAACGTGCACGTGGCAGCCGAGGACGAGCTGTTCGTGGACCACGACGCCGTACTGGTCCGCCATCCACCGGTAGCGGCGGTTCATTCCGACGGAGGGGCTGACCGGCAGCGGCGACGTGGCGAGCGCCGCCACGGCACATCCGATCTCTCCGGCGTGCCGCCCGGCCTCCCCGCGGCAGCGGACGATCTCCGCGTGCAGACGCCCCATGTCCGCCTGCGGATGAGTGGCGAACTCGAGCATCTGCTCGTGCAGTTCCTTCTCGAACACGTCCTGTCCGGCATCGTCGAGCAGGACGTGGGCGAGCACGGCGGCGGACAGCGCCCGCGGCTCGCCGGTCTCGGGGTCGACCAGGAGGAGTTCCTCCTCCACTCCGACGGTGCGCACGTGATGCCGCCTTTCTGTGGGCCCGGCCCCGGCGACGAGGTCTTCGCGGTCGCCAGGACCACCGACTGCCCCGGGAGAGCGGCCGGACACCTGGCCGGCCGCCGCGCCTCACCGGGCGTACGGCATCAGCCACACCGTGGCCAGCGGCGGGAGCGTGATCCGGATGCTCCCGTCCTCCGGTTTGACCGGGTCGGAGCCGGTCACCCCGGAGCCGCCGTACTCCGCGGCGTCGGTGTTGAGGACCTCCTGCCAGGCGGTGACGTCGTCGCCCACCGCGAGCCCGTAGTCGTGCCGGACGACCGGGGAGAAGTTCGACACCGCCAGCAGCGGGGTGCCGTCCGTGTCGAACCGCAGGAACGCGAAGACGTTGTCCTCGGCCGCGTCCACGGCGACCCACCGGAAGCCGGCCGGATCGGTGTCGCGCCGCCACAGGGCCGGGGTCCGCCGGTAGCGGGTGTTGAGTTCGCGCACCAGGTCCTGGATGCCGCGGTGGTCGCCCGCCGAGTGGTACCCCTCGTCGAGCAGCCACCACTCCGGTCCCTGCTTCTCCGACCACTCGGCGCCCTGGGCGAACTCCTGCCCCATGAACAGCAGCTGCTTGCCCGGGTGCGCCCACATGAAGCCGAGGTAGGCGCGGACGTTCGCCCGCCGCTGCCACCAGTCGCCGGGCATCTTCGACACCAGCGCCTGCTTGCCGTGCACCACCTCGTCGTGGGAGATCGGCAGGCAGTAGTTCTCGCTGTACGCGTAGACCATCGAGAAGGTCATCTCGTGGTGGTGGTACTTGCGGTGCACCGGCTCGTGCGCGACGTACTCCAGCGAGTCGTGCATCCAGCCCATGTTCCACTTCAGGCCGAAGCCGAGCCCGCCGGCGTCGGTGGGCCGGGTCACCCCGCCCCACGCGGTCGACTCCTCGGCGATCGTCACCACGCCGGGGCAGCGCCGGTAGACGGTCGCGTTCATCTCCTGGAGGAACGCCATGGCCGCCAGGTCCTCGCGGCCGCCGTACTGGTTGGGCTCCCACTGACCGGAGTCGCGCGAGTAGTCCAGGTAGAGCATCGAGGCGACCGCGTCGACGCGCAGCCCGTCGATGTGGAACTCCTCGCACCAGTACACGGCGTTCGCCACGAGGAAGTTGCGCACCTCGGTCCGCGCGAAGTCGAAGGTGTACGTCCCCCAGTCCGGATGGGTCGCGCGCCGCTCGTCCCCGGGCTCGTACAGCGGGTCCCCGTCGAAGCGGGCCAGCGCCCAGTCGTCCTTCGGGAAGTGCGCCGGCACCCAGTCCATGATCACGCCGATGCCCGCCCGGTGCAGCGCGTCGACCAGGTACCGGAAGTCGTCGGGCGGGCCGAGGCGCGCGGTCGGCGCGTAGAAGCCGGTGACCTGGTAGCCCCAGGACGGGCCGTAGGGGTGCTCGGCGACCGGCATCAGCTCGACGTGGGTGAAGCCCAGGTCCCGGACGTACGCGGGCAGCTCCTCGGCCAGCTCGCGATAGGTCAGCCCCGGCCGCCAGGACGGCAGGTGCACCTCGTACACCGAGAACGGCGCCTCGTGCACGGGCGTGTCGGCGCGGGTCCGCATCCACTCGCCGTCGCCCCACTGGTACGCCGACGCGGTCACCACGGACGCGGTGTTCGGCGGCTCCTCCGCCGCGCGGGCCATGGGGTCGGCCTTGAGGAACCGGTGACCGTAACGCGAGTGGATCTCGAACTTGTACCGGGTGCCCTCGCCGACGCCCGGCAGGAACAGCTCCCAGACCCCGGACGAACCGAGCGAGCGCATCGGGAACGCGGTGCCGTCCCAGTGGGTGAAGTCGGTGGCGACCCGCACCCCCTGGGCGTTCGGCGCCCACACCGTGAACCGGGTGCCGGTGACACCCTCGTGGGTCGTCGGCTCCGCGCCGAGGGCCCGCCACAGCTGCTCGTGCCGGCCTTCGGAGATCAGGTGCAGATCGAGCTCGCCGAGGGCGGGCAGGAAGCGGTACGGGTCGTGCGTCTCCTGCTCGCCCGCCTCGTACGTCACGACGAGGGTGTACGCGGGGATCTCCGCCAAGGGCAGGACACCGGAGAAGAGGCCGTCCTCCTCCGACACGAGGCCGTGGCGCTCGCCGTCGACGACCACGCTCACCTCGCGGGCGAACGGGCGCAGCGCCCGGAAGGCGATGCCGCCCGGGACCGGGTGGGCGCCCAGCAGGGCGTGCGGGTCGTGGTGGGCGCCTGCCAGGAGGCGCCCTCGGTCGGTCGGGTCGAGGGGCGGGGCGGTTCCGCACGCACCGGGGGTGGGCGGGACGGGACCGGACGGCTCGGGGAGCGAGGTGTCGCGGAGGGCCACGGGTCAGTCTCCTCTCACGGCGAGTCGTTCGATCGCCGCCATGGGTACGGGAAGCCAGTCGGGGCGGTGCCGGGCCTCGTACAGCACCTCATACACGGCGCGGTCCGTCTCGTAGGCGCGCAGCAGGCCGTGCTTCTTACGGGGGTCCCACCCGGCGCGGGCGGCGTAGCCCGCGCAGAAGGCCTCCCGGCAGCGGCGCGCCCATTCGGGGCGCCACGGGCGGCGCTGCCGGGCGGCGTAGTCGAAGGAGCGGAGCATGCCCGCGATGTCCCGCACGGGTGAGTGGGCGCTGCGCCGTTCGGACAGCGGGCGGGACGGCTCGCCCTCGAAGTCGATGACGAACCAGTCCCGGCCGGCCCGCAGCACCTGGCCCAGGTGCATGTCGCCGTGGATGCGCTGGGCCGGCGGCCCGGAGTCGCAGGTGGACAGTGCCGCGAAGGCCGTCCGCAGCCCGGGCACGAAGGGCTGCAGCGCCGGTACGCAGTGCGCGGCGGCGGTCAGCCGCTCGGTCATCGCCGCCGCCGTGCGGCCGTTCTCCCCGGGGGCACCGGCCGGGAAGGCGGAGGCCAGCGCGAGGTGGACGTCGGCCATCGCCTGCCCGAGCTCGCGGGCCTGCACGGTGAAGTCGTCCCCGCCGGCCAGCGCGTTCAGGGCGAGGGTCCAGCCGTCGGACGCGTCGTGCAGGAACGGCTGGAGCACGCCGAGCGTCGCCCCGTACGGATGGGTCGTACGCATCCACGCCACCGGCGCGGGGACCCGGCCGCAGCCCTGCCGGGCCAGCGCGTCGGGCACCTCCAGGTCGGGATTGACGCCGGGCTGGATGCGCCGGAAGAGCTTCAGGATGAACTCGTCGCCGTAGATCAGCGACGAGTTGGACTGCTCGGCGTCCAGCAGCCGCGGTACGAGCCCGCCGGGCACCGGCCGGGCGGGGTCGGACTCGAAGCGCAGCGGTCCCGCCTTGCCGGGACGCCTGAGCCGTTCCAGGAGCAGCTGGGCCGCCCGGGGGTCGTGCAGCGCGTCGTAGACCGTCCGGCCGGCCAGCGGGCCGTCCTGAACCTGCCCGATGAGTGCCCGGCCCAGACGCGGCGACGGCTGCTCGCGCACGCCGAGCAGCAGTTGGTAGCAGTCGCCGGCCGGGGGAGCGCCTCCCGGCGCGGGCACGGGGCCCTGCCCGGTGTGGACCAGGAGATGCAGACAGCCCGGGAAGAGCTCGGTCATCGACAGCAGACCGAGCTCGGCGACGGGACGGTCCTTGCCGGCGAACCAGCGCTGGCGCGGCAGCCACTGACGCAGCAGTTCGCCGAGCGACGCCATGGGCTCGGCGAGATGCCTGCGTCTGGGGCGCAGGGGTGCGGTCTTCGGCATGGTGACGCGTCCTTTCCTCGGCCCACGCTCACACGCGGCGGCCGATGCGGGATGCGACTCGGGTGAGCCGGAACCAGTAGAAGCCGTGGCCCCCGAGGGTCAGCAGGTACGGCAGTTCGCCGATGGCGGGGAAACGGACGCCGCCGAACAGCTCGACCGGATGGCGTCCGGCGAACTCGCGCAGGTCGAGTTCGGTGGGCTGGGCGAACCGCGCGAAGTTGTTCACGCACAGCACCAGGTCGTCCTCGTACTCGCGCAGGAAGGCGAGCACCGCGGGGTTGGAGGACGGCAGTTCGGTGTAGGTGCCGAGGCCGAAGGCGGGGTTCTGCTTGCGGATCTCGATCAT